>URII01000099.1 GCA_900547825.1 uncultured Porphyromonadaceae bacterium | reverse complement strand
GTGGCGGGCACGGCTGACGGGGATTTTATGGCTGCGCTCAGAACCTTTTTGAAATGTCGCTCGTTCTAATAATGAAATCACGGCACTACGCAATGGAGCTTATTGGATCAGTTCTCACGCGCTGTTCGCTGCGTAAAATTATTGCTGCATGATCAACAAGGAAGTAATAGAGAATATATACAAAAAGTATAAGTCGCGTCCGGCAAGGGTATCGGATCTCGACCTGCATCTGCTTTTCGAATACGCCATAGAGAACCATGAGATCTATGTCGACGGCAACGATCTTGTGATCAACAGCGTGGATCCGGCCTCTCCTTTCAACACCATAGGGCTTGACCGTGTGCATGCCATCCTTGAGTTTGAAAATGTGATAGCCATAGTGCTGCATTCGTCCATTATATTCCTCAACAAGCGCGATTCGGGAGTCAATGTACATATCCGTTCCGGAAAGGGCGGTTTCCTATCGCGCCTCCGCGAACATTTTTCCTGATATGGCCTCTGAAACATTCAGCCGTGTTGTGCGCCTTGTAGGCGATGAGGGACTGGATCGCCTCGGCAGTTGCCGTGTGATACTTTTCGGTGTAGGCGGAGTCGGGTCATGGACGGCCGAGGCTCTCGTGCGTTCGGGCATATGCCATCTTACCATCGTGGATCCTGATGTAGTGGCACCTTCAAATATCAACCGGCAGCTTCAGGCCCTTCATTCAACGGTGGGGCTGTCCAAGGCCGATGTGCTGGCCGCGCGGTTGGCTGACATCAATCCGTTGGCGTCGGTCAAGGTAAGTAAGGAATTCTTCACCGGGTCAACAGCCGCACAATGGAATTTCGAGGACTATGATTATGTGATCGATGCTATTGACAGCGTAAGTGACAAAGCATTGTTAATCAATATGGCCACGCGCAGCAGTGCCACATTGTTTTCATCAATGGGGGCGGCGTTGAAGCTCGATGCAACAAAAATTCAGATAGCTCCGTTTGATAAGGTCACAGGTTGCCGTCTTGCTGCGGCTTTGCGGCGTCGCTTCAAACGTGAACAGGTGTGGCCTCGCCGTAAGTTTAAATGCGTGTTTTCGCCCGAACTGCTACATAACCTCGGGGAAATACCGACGGAGGACACCGCCATGTCATTTAACAAAGTGGCATATAATGGGGCAATGGCCCACATCACCGCCATATTCGGCTTCACCCTCGCCTCCCTCGTCATCAACCACGCCCTCACCCGCTGATATTGGGCAATGCTTATAATATCCCCATAATCATGGTATAGATGGATTTAGGGATTTTTGAGGATTGGATGGGGATTAATTGGGTGAAAGGTTGTAAATTTGTGGCGGTTTTTGTTTGAACTGACTTGAGAGTTTCCCATCTATATATATTCATCGCAGTGGCGCTATGCGCATTGGCAGCCGGTGCCGAAGGTCAGAAGGCAGATTCGGCCCGTGCCCCGCAGTCAGGACGGTTGAGGCTTGATTCCACTCAGATGCAGCGCACGCGGGTGGGGGCTCCTGATTCACTGCGGCGCAAGCGCATTGACCGCACCAAGAGCGATCTTGACTATCCTGTGGACTTCGAGGCTAAGGATTCGGTGGTGATCATAGGCACTGACCGGGCTTTTATGTTCGGTGACGGCAAGGTGACCTACGACAAGATAAAGCTCGATGCCGCCGAGATAGAGATGGATATGGCCACAAGCATGGTATATGCCATGGGTACGACCGACTCTACCGGCGATGTGACGGGAAAGCCGGTGTTTGACGACAACGGCACCACCTATGAGTCCAAAACGATGACCTATAACTTCAAGACCGGCAAGGGCCTGATAACCGATGTCATAACCCAGCAGGGGGAAGGTTATCTTACCGGAGGGGTGACGAAGAAGATCGACGAGAACACCGACGCGGAGCATATTCTCCATCCGAATGGTATAGGGGAGGGAAATGAATACGCTCCAGATCCACATGAACCGGCAAAATTCTTCAGCCCAGGTAAGGGATGTGAGCCAGGGAACTTTTCGGACAATGACCTGGATCATGGTGACACAAGCGATGATAATCAAGAGAATAATCATCAAGGTTTCTTCAAGATGTTCATCTAACCATTTGATTAGGCGCATACAGCATGCCTCCTTTGCTGTTTTCAGCTATTATTTCTTTTCCGCAAGGATGGCGAGGAGTTCTTCCCGCATCGCTTCAACAGGAGCTTTCTTCCCTGTCCACAGTTCAATCTGGGCAGCCCCTTGGTAAAGGCTCATGCCAAGGCCGTTCAGGATGCGGCAGCCTTTTGCTTCAGCATCCAGGAGAAACTGTGTCTTTGCAGGATTATAACAAGCGTCAAAATAAAGCTGTTCCGGTTTCATGTATTCCTTGGGGAGCGGCGTTTCCCCGATGGAACGCCCCATGCCAACGCCGCTGGCGTTAAGGACCACATCGCAGGCCGATAGTTTCGAAAAGTCTCC
>URII01000098.1 GCA_900547825.1 uncultured Porphyromonadaceae bacterium | reverse complement strand
CTCACAAAGAGTTTCACATAGCCTATACTTTAATATTATAGGGCCAATCACTATATTTGCATGATAAACAAAACGCGTTTTTAACAAGTATAAATCATGAACTCAATCCATGCTACCCGTATCAATGCCCTGCGTGAGGCTATGAAAGCCGCAGGAATCGCAGCAACCGTAATACCACGCACAGATCCCCATCTGAGCGAATATATATCCGACCACTGGCAGTCCGTGCGGTGGCTGTCCGGATTCACCGGTTCGGCGGCAACTCTTATAGTTACTGCCGACAAAGCGCTTCTCCGCACCGACTCCCGCTATTTTCTCCAGGCAGCCGAGCAGCTCCACGGCACCGGCATAGAACTTATGAAAGAGGGAATACCCGGCACACCGTCCATCGAAGAATTCCTCACCGCATCACTCAGCCCGGGCGATACTGTAGGGATCGACGGACAAGTATTCTCGGTGGCCGCAGTAAATTCACTCGAACACGCACTGAATAATGCCGGGCTGAAACTTGACATCAACTTCAGGCCGATAGATACTCTCTGGACCAACCGCCCCACCCTGCCCTCCGACAAAATCTTTGTCCACGACATAAAATATGCCGGCGAGGAGGCTTCCTCCAAAATATCCAGGGTGCTCGAAAGCGCCCGCAAGGCAGGTGCCGACGCCATGCTTATCTCAGCTCTTGACGAAATAGCATGGATTCTCAACATCCGTTCGTCGGATGTGCCCTGCAATCCTGTAGCCACCTCTTTCCTGCTTCTCACTCCGCAGGGAGGAACTCTGTTCACTGCCGAAGAGAAACTCACACTCGAAACAGAAGCCCATCTGAAAAACTGCAATATAACAGTGGCACCATATAATGAGGTACAGCGATATATTGCCGACGCGGCCGGGAAAATGAAAGTGATGATCTCGCCCGCCCAGACGGCGGCAATATTCAGCCGGCTGCTCGGCGACTCGGCCATAGAAGCCCCCTCGGCCATAGCCATGCCAAAAGCTGTAAAAAATCAGGTTCAGCTGGCCGGAGTGCGCAATGCCATGGAACGCGACGGCGCCGCTCTTGTACGCTCATTCATGGAAATTGAAAAGCGCATGGAGGGCGACGAGCCACTTACGGAACTCGACATTGCCGAGATACTCACACGCCACCGGTCAGCCAGTCCGATGTTCTTCGACAATTCCTTCGACACCATAGCCGGTTTCGGACCTCATGGAGCCATAGTGCACTATTCGGCCACTCCCGAATCATCCGTTACCATAACTCCCGACAATCTTCTCCTGATTGACTCCGGCGCCAATTATCTCGACGGCACCACGGACATAACACGTACCATAACAATGGGTAACACCACTGCGGGACAACGCCGCGATTTCACCCTTGTGATGAAAGGACACATAGCATTGAGCACCGCCATATTCCCAGTCGGCACACGCGGCGCACAGCTCGACATTCTGGCGCGTCAGTTCCTTTACCGCGGAGGTCTCAGCTATCTACACGGCACCGGCCACGGCGTAGGCCATTTCCTCAACGTGCATGAAGGCCCGCAGAGCATCAGGCTCAACGACACCCTCGCGCCCATGACTCCCGGCATGATAACCTCCAACGAACCCGGACTCTACCGCACCGGACTCCACGGCATAAGGTGTGAAAATCTCGTGCTGACGGTAGAGAAAATGCATTCTGACGAATTCGGCGATTTCCTCGGTTTCGAAGAGTTGACTCTTTTCCCGTTCGACCTCAATCTGTTCGACACTTCAATAATGACTCTGGAGGAAATACAATGGGTCAACGACTATCACGCAGAAGTGCGTCGCCGGCTTTCGCCCCTGCTCAACGAGGAGGAGACAGCATGGCTTGATGCAAAAACCCAACCGCTGCGCCCATAACATACCGTTAACCGATTTTCATAAACCTTATTTTCAAATTTCCGTTATAATTATATGGCACTTCTCATACCTCTACGCGGATTCACGCCCCAGATAGGCGAAGGCTGCTATCTTGCCCCCACATCCACCATAATAGGCGATGTGACGATAGGCAACGAATGCAGCCTGTGGTTCAACACTGTGCTCCGCGGCGATGTCAACACCATACGCATAGGCAACCGTGTCAACATACAGGACGGCTCCGTGCTCCACACACTCTACCAGAAATCGACAATAGAGATCGGCGACGATGTGTCGATCGGACACAACGTGACCATACACGGCGCCAAAATCCGCGATTTCGCCCTTATAGGCATGGGTGCCGTGGTGATGGATGATGCCGAAGTAGGCGAAGGATCCATCGTGGCTGCCGGCGCTGTGGTGCTTTCACGCACCAAAATAGGCCCCAATGAGATGTGGGCCGGCGCGCCGGCCAAATTCGTCAAGATGGTGGAACCGGAAAAAGCCCGCGAGATAAACATAAAGATAGCCCGCAACTACCTCATGTACTCGCGCTGGTACAGCGAACCGGGATGCGAGCCGCGCGAAATCTGACTGCCCCTTGTTTTAAATCAAACTTCAAATCCACAATTTAATATTGAACGCTACTGACCATACAAAAGATATCGCAACACCAAGCCGCATGAGCTCTGACGAGCTCATGCGCAAAGCGATAGAGCTATCCGTTGACAATGTGCGCAACGGAGGCGGCCCTTTCGGCGCCGTGATAGCCCGTGACGGCCAAATCATAGCCAC
>URII01000097.1 GCA_900547825.1 uncultured Porphyromonadaceae bacterium | reverse complement strand
CATCACATATTTTATAAGGCCGAGACGACGCTGGCCGCAAAGTTCGGCTTTGGCATTCTTGTATACCAGCTCGCATGTGGGCGATCCCTTGATACCCATTTTGTTCTCTATGCGGCGTACGGTCACTCCGCCGTCGCGTTTATCGTAGATGAACATAGAGAGGCCACGGCCATCTTTTGTTCCTTCCTCAGAACGGGCAAGAACAAGGTGTATATCGCTGTCACCGTTGGTGATAAAGCGTTTCACACCGTTGAGGCGCCAGGTGCCGTCAGCATCCTGTGTGGCTTTGAGCATCACTGACTGTAGATCAGATCCGGCATCGGGTTCGGTAAGGTCCATTGACATAGTCTCACCTTTGCATACGCGGGGGATATACCGGGATTTCTGATCCTCATCGGCAAATTCATATATTGTCTCCGCGCAGTCCTGAAGTCCCCACAGGTTTTCGAAACCTGTGTCGGCACGGCTTACTATGTCGGCGGCCATGATATAAGGAGTGATAGGGAAATTCAATCCTCCGAGCCGGCGGGGCATCGACATGCCCATGAGGCCTGCTTTACGGCATACGTCAAGATTACGTTGGGTGCCTTCGGCATATGTTACGTGGCCGTTTTCAACTTTGGGCCCCTGATGATCCACATCCTCGGCATTGGCTGCTATGACATCACCGCATATTTCACCTACTATTTCGAGTACTTTGTCATAGTTGTCCATGGCATCCTCGAAGTCGAGAGGCGCGTAGTCATATTTGTCGGCATCGGTGTAGTCACGTTCTTTCAGCGCTACGATTTTTTCCATGAGCGGATGGCTCAGGTGATGCTTCAAATCGGGATTGTCGGTATAAAAATTAGCCATGATTATTTTGAATTTTTCTTGTAGTATTTAATGAACTTGGGAATGATATCCTCCACTTCACCGGTTATCACGTAGTCGGCGATAGTGTTGATCGGGGCGTTGGGATCGTTGTTGATGGAAATGATTATAGCGCTTTCCTGCATACCGGCGATATGCTGTATCTGGCCCGATATTCCACAAGCGATGTAGAGCTTGGGACGTACCGTAACACCTGTCTGTCCGATCTGACGATCATGGTCGGCGAGGCCGGCGTCGACAGCAGCACGTGAGGCGCCTACCTCGGCGCCGATGGTGTCGGCAAGTTTGTAGAGAAGATCAAAATTCTCTTTAGACCCCATGCCATAGCCGCCAGCCACGATTATAGGTGAGTTTTTAATGTTGACTTTGGATTTCTCAATGTGGCGGTCAATGATTTCCACAACAAAATCCTCGGGCTTAACATAGTCGGATGCGTCAAGGTTGATGACTGTGCCTTTGTAGTTCTCGTCGAACACCTCTTTTTTCATCACACCTTCGCGCACTGTGGCCATCTGCGGACGGTGGTCGGGGTTCACGATCGTGGCCACGATGTTGCCGCCGAATGCCGGACGTATCTGGTACAGAAGATCCTTGTATTCTTTTCCGGTTTTCACGTCCTTGTGGTCGCCGATTTCCAGAGATGTGCAGTCGGCTGTGAGACCGCTGTGAAGGGCCGACGACACACGGGGGCCGAGGTCGCGGCCTATACATGTGGCTCCCATAAGGCATATCTGCGGCTCTATCTTTTTGAATAGATTTATAAGGATTGCCGCATGGGGGTTGGAGGTATAGGGATAGAGACGCTGATCCTCTACTTTTATCACAGTGTCAACGCCGTAAGGGAAGAGCTGCTTCTCGATATCCTTGAGATCGTCGCCTATCACGAGTGCCTCAAGTTTTACTCCGAGACGGGTGGCGAGTGTACGGCCTTTGGTAAGGAGTTCCAGGCTCACATCGGCTACTTTGCCGTCCTCAAACTCGCAATATACAATTAAATTGTTCTTATCTGACATGATGATTGGTTATTTGAATTGTGCGGTTAGGATTAGCCGATGGTATGGTTGGCTATAAGTTCTTTCACGAGGGCTTCGATCTGGGCATCGTCGTTGTCAAGGCGACGGGCTTCCTTGGCAGTAAACACCACATTTTCGATAGCCTTTACTTTTGTGGGAGATCCGGCCATGCCGATCTGTTCGGGATCAGCCTCTACGTAAGCGGCTCCCCATTCCTGGAGGTTGAGATAAGGACGGTTCTCGATGAACTGCTGCATATTCTCGTCAAGTTTGGCTTTCTCGCTGGGTGACACTGCACGTTTGTATTTCTGCAGGCGCATGGCGTTGCGGGGACGGCATTCGGCAGCGCTGCCGTTTACTGTAACCACGCAGGGGAGGGGGGCTTTCACGGTTTCCACACCGTTTTCAAGACGACGTTTCACAGTAACTGTGCCGTCCTTGAGTTCAAGGATCTCTTCAGCGTAAGTGACCTGCGGAATGCCTAATTTCTCTGCTATCTGAGGACCAACCTGAGCGGTGTCGCCGTCAATTGCCTGACGTCCTCCGAGAATTATGTCATAGTTGCCTATTTTCTTTACAGCCTGGGCCAGAGAGTATGATGTAGCCAAAGTGTCGGCACCGCCTAATGTGCGGTCGGTAAGCACTATGCCTGTGTCAGCTCCACGGAACATAGCCTCGCGTATCACTTCGGCGGCACGCGGCAATCCCATGGTCAGAATGGTAACGGTAGATCCGGGGTTGGAGTCTTTGAGTCGCAAGGCCTGCTCAAGGGCGTTAAGGTCTTCTGGATTGAAGATGGCCGGCAGGGCCGCACGGTTTATTGTGCCATCCTCTTTCATTGCATCTTTGCCTACATTTCGGGTGTCGG
>URII01000096.1 GCA_900547825.1 uncultured Porphyromonadaceae bacterium | reverse complement strand
TAGCGGTAAAAAATACAACAAAACGTCCCATACAAAATAGATTTTTATTACACAGGTTGGATCACTTCCTTGAATGCATAGCGGCGTAATGATCCGTCAGGGAGGCAAAGAAGCAGCGGCCCGTCAGGCTCAATGCCGTCAACCCAGGCCATGAACCGCACCCCTGTTGCAGCATCGATAAACGGATGAAGTCCATTACGGTGCCAGAGCAGCGACATATAATCCCTGTCAAGACGCTCTTCCCAATCTTCGGTCAGTCCACACCGCTCAAATTCACCCACCATCGAGGCTGCAAGGCTCCGCGATGCGGCCTCCACATCATACCTCCGCGATGTAAGCATTGCCAGCGACACCGGATTAGGCGCATCCGAACGGAACTCGACCTGATTGACATTCAGCCCTATGCCCACTATGGCACGACGGATGCTACGCCCGTCAAGCGAGTTTTCTATCAGAATACCCCCTATCTTGCAATCTCCTACATACAGATCGTTAGGCCATTTCAGAGCCACAGCGCCTGGCACATCAGTCAGCATTCCGCACAGCCACTTGGCAGCTCCTACCGACACCGCCTGCGACATCCTCCACTGCCGGGTCACATCAAGCGCCTCGGGTCTAAGGACGATCGACATTGTCACATTCATTCCAGGCGCGGCCTCCCACGAATTGCCACGTTGCCCACGGCCCGCAGTCTGCTCACGGGCCATAACCACAGTACCGTGAGGAGCATCGTCCAATTCATCGGCAACAAACCTGTTTGTGGACGTCACTGTGTCGAGAACTATAAAATTAAGTTTCCCAGTAGTTTTCATACCGCAAATTTAACTTTTTATTGCCATAAAACCATCAACGCAAAGACTCTGGAATTAAAACGGCATGATTATTTTGCGGCCACTGCCGGATACAGCCAAAATAATAGTAAGGTTTTTGCGGTAGTTCGGACGGAAATAACTAACTTTGTGGCAATTTTGTAATAGCGAAAATAAAGTATAACACAAATCATGGTCAAACCAATCAAAAAAACCATCGAACTTGGCGACGGTCGCACCATCAGCATCGAGACCGGCAAGCTGGCCAAGCAAGCCGATGGAGCGGTAGAAGTGCGCATGGGCAACACAATGCTCCTTGCCACTGTAGTGACGGCCAAAGAGGCCGGCGAAGGGGTGGACTTCATGCCCCTTCAGGTAGAATACAAAGAGAAATATTCATCGTTCGGACGTTTTCCCGGCGGCTTCCTGAAACGTGAAGGCCGCGCATCCGACTACGAAATCCTGACCTCACGTCTGGTGGACCGCGTGCTGCGCCCGCTGTTCCCCGACAATTACCACGCTGACACATTCGTCAACATAACCCTCTACTCCACCGACGGCGAAGATATGCCCGACGCACTTGCCGGACTCGCCGCCTCAGCTGCCATCGCAGTAAGCGACATACCTTTCAACGGGCCCATTTCCGAAGTGCGTGTGGCCCGCGTTGACGGCAAATTCATAATAAACCCCACATTCGCCGAACTGGAACGCGCCGACATAGAACTTATGGTAGGCGCCACCTACGACAACATCATGATGGTGGAAGGCGAAATGAACGAAGTTTCGGAAGCCGAGCTCCTTGAAGCCCTCCGCGTGGCCCATGAAGCCATAAAGATCCAGTGCAAGGCACAGATGGAACTTGCCGAAGAGGTAGGATCCACCGTGAAACGCGAATATTGCCACGAAGTAAACGACGAGGATCTCCGCAAGGATGTGCGCGAGAAATGCTACGACAAAGCCTACGCAATAGCCAAAGCCGGCTCAGCCGACAAGCACTGGCGTCAGGACAGCTTCGACGCCATATGCGAGGAATACCTCGAATCGCTCCCTGAGGAGGAACGCGAAGAGAAGAAACCGCTTGTGAAGCGTTACTACCACGACGTGGAGAAAGAAGCTGTGCGCCGTTGCATACTCGACGAGGGTATCCGTCTCGACGGACGCCGCACAAACGAGATACGCCCCATCTGGTGTGAGACCGACTATATCCCCGGCCCCCACGGATCAGCAGTGTTCACACGCGGCGAGACCCAGTCGCTCTCCACTGTGACACTCGGCACCAAGCTTGACGAGAAGATCGTTGACGATGTTCTCAACCAGGGTCGTGAACGCTTCCTGCTCCACTACAACTTCCCACCCTTCTCCACCGGCGAGGCCAAACCCCAGCGTGGTGTGGGACGCCGCGAAGTAGGCCACGGCAATCTTGCACACCGTGCCCTCAAACGCATGTTCCCCGACGATTTCCCTTACGTATGCCGCATTGTCAGCGACATTCTTGAGTCAAACGGATCTTCGTCCATGGCCACAGTGTGCGCCGGCACCCTCGCACTGCTCGACGCCGGAGTGAAGATGAAAAAGCCTGTCAGCGGCATAGCCATGGGCCTTATCACCGACACCGAAAGCGACAAATATGCCATCCTCTCCGACATCCTCGGCGATGAGGACCACCTCGGCGACATGGACTTCAAGGTGACCGGAACCGCCGACGGCATCACAGCCACCCAGATGGATATAAAGTGCGACGGACTCTCCTACGAGATCCTTGAACGCGCCCTGAACCAGGCACGCGAAGGCCGTCTTCACATCCTTAATATAATAAACGAGGCCATCCCCGCACCCCGCGAAGACTACAAACCCCATGTGCCCCGTATCGTGACCATGCTCATACCCAAAGAGCTTATCGGTGCAGTGATAGGCCCGGGCGGAAAAGTAATCCAGGGCATTCAGGAAGCCAGCGGCGCCACAGTATCAATCGACGAAATCGACGAAGGAGGTTATATCGAGGTAGCTGCCGCCAACAAACAGTCAATCGACAAAGCTCTTGAACTTATCAACGCCATAGTACAGCTGCCCGAAGAGGGTCAGACCTACAAAGGCAAAGTACGTTCGATCCTTGACTTCGGCGCGTTTGTGGAATTCATGCCTAACCGCGACGGACTCCTCCACATCTCCGAAATTTCATGGGAGCGTCTTGACAACATGGAGGCTTCAGGCCTTAAAGAAGGCGACGAAGTGGAAGTCAAGCTCATTGAGATCGACAAAAAGACTGGCAAATATCGTCTCTCCATGCGTGCCCTCATGCCCAAACCCGAAGGCTATGTGGAGCGCGAACGTCAGCCGCGCCGTGAGCGCAGCGACCGTGGCGAACGCCGCGAACGCGGTGAAAGAGGTGAACGGCGCGACCGCGGCGAAC
>URII01000095.1 GCA_900547825.1 uncultured Porphyromonadaceae bacterium | reverse complement strand
AGCGCCAACATCAATGCCTACTGGGAGCCAAATACTTTGCGCTGCCTGGACCGTCCATGTATTTGGAGCGCCATGCCATGATCGAGTTCTGGTCGATGGTTGTTTTCTGACGCATCTCTGATACTTCGTAACCGAGGTTGAGGTTGAAGTGGAGCTCGGGGAGGAAGTGGAGAGCGTAGTCGATCTGGAGGTTACCGTTTGACGACAGTGTTGTACCGATCGATTTCTTGTTCTTGAGGAGCTGGAGGGGGTTCTCGCCAGCCTGGAGTTCGGGGTTACCGGTGGTCTGCATCACGTTGAAGAAACCGTTGTACATGGTGCGGCCGGCGTCGCCGGTTGTCTCGTAATCCTTATATACGGGATATGTGGGGGAGAAACCGATTGCACCGCCGATGGCGCCGGTGTCGGCGTTGGAGGTGCGCACGTATGAACCCTGTGCGTTGGCGTTGATGGAGAGCTTGCCGTTGAAGAACTTCGGATTGAGGTTGAAGCCAACGGTGGTGCGCTGCATGTCGGATGTCTTGAGGATACCCTGGTTATTTGTGTAGGAAGCGTTGACGCGGTAGGGGAGGAAACCGGCTGTGCCGCCTACAGAGAGGCTGTAGTCCTGTGAGAAAGATGTGCGGAGCACTTCGTCCTGCCAGTCAGTGTTGGCGTTCTCTTCGGCGAGAAGCTGCTTGGCTTTGTCGGAACCGTACTGCTCGATGATGGCGCTGAGCTGTGAAGCGTTCATCATGTCGAGAGTCTTGCGGGGGGTGTTGAGGTGCCAGTTGGCCGAGAAGTTGATCTGGGGTTTGCCGCTGGAACCTTTCTTGGTGGTGATGATGATCACACCGTTGGATGCACGCGAACCGTAGATGGCTGTAGCGGATGCGTCCTTGAGGATGGTCATAGACTCAATGTTCTGGGGGTTGACCATTGTCAGGGCGTTGGTGCCGCTCTTGTCGTTGTTGAGGCCCTGCATGGGAACGCCGTCGATCACGATAAGGGGGTCGTTGTTGGCGTTGAGCGAGGAACCGCCGCGGATACGGATGTTGGCGTTGCCGGAAGGATCACCACCGTTGGTGGTAACAACCACACCGGGGCTTGCGCCTACCAGGAGGTCCTGGGCAGAGGTAGCCATACCGGCTTCCACATCGTCAGGCTTCACCACGGCAACAGAACCGGTGGCGTCGCTTTTCTTAACCACACCGTAACCGATGGCGACAACTTCGCCGAGGACTACGGAGTTTTCGGAGAGCTGGATGTCGATCTTTGTCTGACCGTTCACAGCCACTTCCTGGGTGTTGTAACCCACATAGGAAACTACCAGGGTGCCGTTTGAGGCGACGTCGAGGCGGAAGTTGCCGTCGATGTCGGTCGCAGTGCCCTGAGATGTGCCTTTAACGAGAACACTGGCACCGATGAGGGGCTCGCCGGTGTTGTCAGTCACAGTACCTGATACTGTAATCTTCTGCGCTAAAGCAGGGAAAGAGAGGCAGAGCACCATTACCATGGCCAGCCACGCTTTCCGACTCATTTGAAAACAAATGTTCTTCATGCAAGAATGTTTTAGTTTACGTTGTTTTACAAAAAATTTATTTATCTCTATTTATTTCAAAATTTAAGGTTGCGGGCACATGGCATAAATGCACTGCGGCCCGCTCCGGGGGCAGCTTTCATCCCGGGGCGGCGGTGTAATGGCAGAAACAGCTTGGCACGAGCACACGAACACCCCCAAACAGCACTGTCAGAGGGCCTTGGGGTGCCAGATCAGGAGTCAATCACGGTTAACAAGTTGTCTCAAAGTCATTACAATGTATAGTGGGACACTCGGCATTGTTTAAGGTCACAGAGTTTCCGGGCACAAATTAAAGCATAATATTTCAATTTTTTCACATGTGAGGGTGGTAAATCGCGGGAAGAGGGTATTTTTTAACATTTAAAACCGACATCGGACAAGATCGGACGTAATCGGACAGGATCGGACTGAGGGAATTGCCGAATACCTACTTCAATTCCTGATTCCTGATTCCCAATTATTCGCTATATTTGCGGAATATGGGACGGATTTTATCGCGGGGCAAGATGCTGGGCGGAGCCATTGCGTTGATAGCTGTGGCTGCGGCAGGGGCTGTATGGCTTACGAGAGGCCCGATGTCGGCGCCCGAACCGTCGGCAGTGGAATACCCGCTGCGGGGGGTCGACCTGTCGGCCCACAACGGCACCGTCGACTTCGAGGCTGTGAGGGATGCGGGCTACAGCTTCGTGATTCTCAAAGCCACCGAAGGGGCCGGATTCAAGGACCGGGAGTTCACGGCCGGCTACCGCGAGGCCAGGCGTGCGGGGTTGCATGTGGGAGCCTACCATTTTTTCCGGTTTGACCGCACGGGATATATGCAGGCCATAAACATCCTCCACTCACTGAGGGGCAAAAGGCTGGACTTCCCGCTGATATTGGATGTGGAGGAATGGGGCAACCCCTCCAATCCGGCCACTTCCGAGATAATAACGCAACTGCGGGTGCTCATACAGCTGCTCGAGAGCCATGGCCACGAAGTGATGATATACACCAACAAGGACGGGTTCAAGCGGTTTGTGGCCGGGCGCCTTGAGCAGCACCCCTTATGGATATGCGACCTGAGCGGAGCGCCGGAACAGAGGGGATGGCGCATATGGCAGTTTACCCACCGCGGCACGGTGCCCGGCGTCAAGGGCCATGTGGACGTGAATGTGATAAACCCCAAGTGATACAATAAAGAGGTGTGCAGGCCGTTATTATAGATGTATTATTATATTATGAAAAATCTCCTTCACTATATAACCTGTTCACGAAAGGCTGCCGTGGCGGCTGTGGCCGTGGGTGCGGGCGTGCTGTGTGTGGATTCACCGGCATTCAACACCGATGTGTACGCCACACGCTCGGCATTGGCCGACGGACGCTGGGTAAAGATAGCCGTAGACCGCTCGGGGATGCACCGCATCAGCGAATCCACATTGCGGTCGTGGGGCTTCAGTGACCCGTCGAAAGTAAAGGTGTACGGCTACGGGGGCGCCCCCATCGGCGACGCCCTGGCAGAGCGCACGTACATAGACGATGTGCCGCAGGCGCCTTCGGCCATGACTCCGCAGGGCCTGGTGTTCTATGCGCAAGGCCCGGTGACATGGACCACGTTGAAAAACGACATCACCGTGCAGCAGCACAATCCGTTCACGCTCAAAGGCTACTACTTTCTAAGCGACTCGCAGGAGGTGGAACGGCTCACGCCCCGCAAAACGGCGGGAGTCCCGGCCCAGTCGGAACCGGCACGCACGTTCAACGAATGCTCCTACCATGAGGATGAGTCGGTGAGCCTGGGCTACACCGGCAACTTTGTGGTGGGCGAGGATTTCCGCTACACCCCCTCGCGCGAGTTCACAATCGACATGCCCGGGCGCGTGGAGGGAACTCCGGTGAAATTGGCCATATCGTTCGTGGCCAAGACTGTAGGCGCCGCTTCACGTATAAACACAAGCATAAACGGCACCACTCTGCC
>URII01000094.1 GCA_900547825.1 uncultured Porphyromonadaceae bacterium | reverse complement strand
ACCCGAAAACAATCAGTAAATAATCAAGAGTCTGAACATTTCCTTAAGCATAGTTCCATAGACCCTAAACAACCGGCGGCAGGCCTGATGAAAGTCTGCCGCCGAATTTTTTTGGGTTTATCTGCCAGTCAATCGCATAACATTGTGATAAAGAACTTCAGTGCTAATCCCCTGCGCATAGCAATGTGATTGGATCAAAGTTAAGAAAAGAAATGGAATTTGCGAATTTCAGATGATGACGCGTGTCTTGCGGTAAAAATCGCGGAATTCTGAAGGGGCACATCCGCGGTGGCGGCGGAAAGTGCGGTTGAAATTAGAGATATTGTTGAACCCGCATTCATAGCATATTTCCTGAATGGGACGTGTGGTATCGGCCAGCATTCTGGCGGCATTACCCAGCCGTATTTCTATGATGTATTCCGAGAATGTGCGTCCGGTGCATAGCTTGAAGTAACGGCTGAATGAAGACGGCGACATAAATATCATTGCCGCTGCCGTCTCCAGCCGTATCTCTTCGGATAAGTGGGTATTGACGTAATCCTGTACCTTATGTATACGGCTCCGCTCCGATGCGCTTTCTTTGCCTGGAGAGAAAGAGGATGACGCGAGCATCCTGCAATCTTCTTCTTCCGCAAGCAGATGCAATAGTTCGAGCAGGCGTAATACGCGGGAGAAACCGCTCTGTTCGCGGGTGATTTCCTGAAGGACGGTATAATTGCGCATTATCGCATCCATGCCGAATGCCACACCATGAGAGGCTCGTTGTAACAATCCGGATATAGAGCGCAACTGAGTCTTGTTGAGAAATGTCTCGCCGAGCATATCGGGCATGAACTGGATTGTGATTTCGTGTATAAGTGGGCTTTGGCATTCATGCTGTTCCCATACGTGTTCCTGCCAGGGTCCTGTCATCGCCAGGTCGTATTTACCCACAGTCTCCACCGAATCGCCTACAATGCGGCGTACGCCTTCGCAGTTTTCAATAAAGTTGATTTCTATCTCCCTATGGATATGTATGGGGTAGTCGAACTGCGTTTTATATCTGTCAACAAGATAGAAGCAGTCATCCGGTCGGAGAGGCGTGATTTCGGTGATGATGTTTTTCATGGAATGATGTCGGAGGTGGCGGCGCCACCGATTACGTTTTGTCAAAGTTACACAAAAAATATCGGTCGGCCAACACCGGCAGCGGGAAAAGACCGGACGGAACAGAATAATTATCATTTATGAAAGAGACTGTCTAACAAGTTTGGGCAGTCTCTTTTTATGGTCTGAACAGGCTAAAAAATAAGGCTTTCAAGCTGAAATTCAGCGCGAAAGCCTTTGTTTTGTCATGAATATTTTGTAAATTTGGGTTGCAATTAAATCACTAATAATCATGGCATAACATGGCAAAGTTAGCGATAAAATCCGACAATAGAAAACAGAATCTGCTCCTTCCACCGTCGCTGGATGAGCTCGTTCCTGAAAATCACATGGTAAGGGTGGTCGATGCAGTCATAGACCGTCTTGACATCAGCGATATCCTCTCGACCTACCGGGGCGGAGGCAACAGTGCCTTTAATCCCAAGATGATGCTCAAGGTGCTGGTCTTCGCATATCTGAGCAATGTATACTCCTCGCGGCGCATCGAGGACCTTCTCAGGAGGGATATCTATTTCATGTGGCTTGCAGGCATGAAGCGTCCCGACTTCCGCACTATCAATTACTATCGTGGCAAACGGCTGAAGGATGGCTTTGACGCAGTGTTTACCCAAGTGGTCAGGCTGCTCCATGAAGAAGGCTTTGTGTCGTTGAAAGTACAGTATATCGACGGGACAAAGATAGAATCGGTAGCCAACAAGTACACGTTTGTATGGCGCGGTTCGGTAGAGAAATACGATGCCCGACTCAAGGCGAAAACCGAGGCTTTGCTCAGACAGATAGAACAGAGTCACGTTATTGAGAATCAGGAGAATCCCGTGTCTGAGGAACTTACGGCTGATGAAGTTGCCAAAAGGGTTGAACGCATCAGGGAAAAGGTTGATGCGGATAACCTGAGCAAGGAAGAACGCAAGGCTCTGAAACAGGTAGAGACGGACGCCGTGCCGAGGATGAACCGATATAAGGAGCAGCTCGAAACCATGGGTTCCCGCAACTCATACTCCAAGACCGACCCCGACGCCACGTTCATGCGCATGAAAGAGGACGCCATGCTCAACGGTCAGCTTAAACCAGGCTATAATGTGCAGATCTCCACTGAGAACCAGTTCATAACCAACTTCGGTATCTATCAGCGTCCTACCGATACCCTCACGATGATCAGCTATCTGGAGTCGTTTAAAACCCGATACGGTATGCAAAGTGAGGAAATCGTTGCCGACAGCGGTTACGGCTCGGAGGAGAACTACGAGTACATGTTCAGCAACGGCATGACTCCGTATGTCAAATACAACATGTTCCATGTCGAGCAGCGGCGCAGCTACCGCAACAGTCCGTTCAGGGTGTCAAACCTTTTCTACAATCCCCATGATGACTTCTATGTCTGCCCGATGGGACAGAAAATGAAATTTGTCCGTCAGGAAAAACGCTATACCGCAAGTGGTTACCAGCAGACGGTCAGCGTTTACAGAGCCAGCAGGTGCCAAGGTTGTCCGTTAAGGGGGCAATGTCATAAATCCAAACGCGACCGACAGATAGAAGTGAACCACACTCTTGACGATTATAAAGCCAGGGCAAGAGAACTTCTCACAAGTGAGCAAGGGTTGAAGCACAGGAGCAGGCGTCCTGTCGAACCGGAGGCAGTGTTCGGGCAGATAAAGGAATGCGGCAGGTTCAGACGACTCAGGCTAAAGGGGCTTACCGGAGCGAAAATCGACTTCGGTCTGAAAGCGCTTGCCCATAATCTGAGGAAACTTGCCCAAGCATGGGCAAAATCCTCATTTTTTGACAAATTTTTATCTTCAGGAACAGCGAAACAGCCTTATAAGAACCCTCATTTAAACTTTTACCCAAAGCTTATATCAGTAGTGGCAAATGCAGCCTAAATCTTTAGATTTTGTGTATAAAAGAGAGACTGCCTAACTTTGGTTGTTAGACAGCCTCTGGAATATAGTTAAGTCAAGCTATTCTATTTGAATGAATTTGCCGGAGACGATTCAGATCAATCAACCTGAATGATCAGATACGGAGTGATGCTCCAGAATCTTGACGGGTTGGTGATCTTAAGAGTCTTGGTACCGTCAGCATTCGTTACAATCTGATATGAGTCAGAAGGCATATTACTCCATACTTTGAGCTTCTTGGAAGTGGTCGGAATAGAAGTGATGTTGCGTTTGTCGCCGGCGGTGAAGTAAGCGGCATTAAAGTTACCTTTCATCACCTTGGTGGCTCCGAGGAATTTCTTCTCAAGCAGGCCGTTCTTCTTCAGCTCCTTGTTGGTGCCGATGGCGTAGTATACCTTGTTGGCCTGATTCTCAGCAGCGATAGTCTCCTGCTGGGCAGCTTCCTTGGCAGCGGTCTCGCTCTTTACCTCTTCCTCTTTCTGGGCTACGGTATTGTTGAGCTCGCCTATCTGTTTATTGGCATTGTCGAGGTCAGACTGCAGTTTGGCAATCTTCTGATCCTGCTGCTCGATATGGGCCTTGAGCTGATTGATAGTCTTGTTGAGCACAGCATTCTCGCCACCCTGCTTTTTCACCTTGGCCTCCATGTCGCTGAGCAGACGTTTGTTGGCGTTAAGACG
>URII01000093.1 GCA_900547825.1 uncultured Porphyromonadaceae bacterium | reverse complement strand
TGATAGTGGACGAAGAGCATGAGTCAAGCTACAAGCAGCAGGATCCGGCACCGCGCTACAACGGCCGCGACGCGGCCATGGTGCTCGCTTCAATGCATGGAGCCAAGACGTTGCTCGGCAGCGCCACCCCCACAGTCGACACTTACTATAAGGCCCGTACAGGACGCTATGGACTCGTGACACTCACAGAGCGGTTCGAAGGGGCCGAACCTCCACACGTGGAAATAGTGGATATGTCGCAAGCCCGGCGCAGCGGAGCAGCCACAGGAGCTTTTGCCCGCACAACACGGCGCCTTGTGGCCGAAGCCATAGGCCGCGGCGAACAGGCCATACTGTTTCTAAACCGACGCGGCTATGCGCCGGTGGCCCGCTGCCGCATGTGCGCATACATACCCAAGTGCACCCATTGCGATGTCTCCCTCACCTACCACCGCCACGCCGGTAAATTAGTATGCCATTATTGCGGCGCCACCTACCCTTTGCCCGAGATATGCCCTGCATGCAAAGAACCGTCAATCGAAACAGTAGGCTATGGCACAGAACGGATAGAAGAGGAACTTTCCGTGGCATTTCCCGGCGGTAAGATCGCCCGCATGGATCTTGACACCACACGCAACAAGGATGGCTATGAGCAGATCATCGAAAGTTTCTCGCGCGGCTACACCAACATTCTTGTCGGTACACAGATGGTAACCAAGGGGCTTGATTTTGACCGGGTAAGCGTGGTGGGCGTGATAAATGCCGACGCAGTGATAAACTTCCCGGATTTCAGGAGCACCGAACGGGCATTTTCCATGATCGAACAGGTGGCCGGAAGGGCCGGGCGCCGCAACACCCGGGGTGTGGTATCGGTGCAGACGTCACAGCCCGGACACCCTGTATTTCCGTTTATCGCAGCCCATGATTACGGCGCATTCTACGAGTATGCCATCGACGAACGCCGCAAATATGCCTATCCCCCTTTCACCCGTCTTATATACATCTACATCAAGCACCCGGATATTGACAGTGTGGTGAATCTCTCAACCGCCTATGCTTCAAGATTGAGGACGTTGCTCGGCAACCGGGTGTTCGGGCCGGAAGAACCCGCTGTGGCACGCATACAGTCACTCTATATCCGCAAGATAATGCTCAAAATCGAAACAGAGGCGTCGATGGCCAAGGTCAGGGCGTTGTTGCGCGGACTATATGAGGAAATGCACATCCACAACCCGGCTATGCGCCGCGCCGTGGTGTATTATGACGTAGACCCCATGTAAGAATTACAAACAATATCACGTATGGAATCGGCTATAGGTGAAGATAAAGGGCCGAGCCGGGGTGAGCGCAAGGTATCGTCGTATACTTGCAAAACATAAGGAGCAAGACCTATAGCATCACTATCGCCGACGAGTTTCTCGGCCATTTTTGAACAGCTCACGGCAGCTTGGTTGCGCATAGCTGTGCGCGTGGACTGTATAACTGCTTCCTGGACCGTACGCAAGGTCAGCTTCACCACTTCCTCCTCGCCAGGCTGTAGGGAAGCGAAATCCTTGATGGCTTCCTTGACACGCGACATACGCGGAGAAATCATACCGTACTTGCGGCGATTGAATTCTTTGGTTATCTTGCGCCATGCCTTTTCAGCTTTTTCCTCCACATCGGGTGTGAGATAAAACTCAAGAAACTCCTTTGCCTCCTTACGTGCGCCATAAAGAGTTACAATTATATCCATAAGCTCCTCTTTCGGAGCCAGAGCGAGAACCTTTTTCAGTTTGGCGAGTGACATATTGGGCAGTTTTTATTTATGCGGAAAACAGAAAAAACGGCAGGCGTTTCACTTTGCAATGGAAACGCCTGCCGGTAAGTTATTGTTGCGGAACCGCACTACTCGGCTTTCTTCTCAGTTGTGGGGGCGGCATTCTCACCTTTAAGCCATTTGTCGAGCCAGCGGAAGAACACGCGCTGCCACATAACGGCATTCTGCGGTTTGAGTATCCAGTGGTTCTCATCCGGGAATATCAGCATCTCGGCAGGCACACCGCGCAGACGGGCGGCATTGAACGCCATCATGCCCTGTGATGCGAGAATACGGAAATCATATTCGCCGTGGGTAACAAGTATAGGAGTATCCCACTTGTCAACAAACCGGTGGGGAGAATTGGCAAACGAACGCTGGGCCACGGCATTGGACGGATCCCAGAACGGGCCACCGAGATCCCAGTTGGCAAACCACATTTCCTCGGTTTCAAGATACTGTGCTTCGGTGTTGAAAATACCTGCATGAGCCACAAAACAAGCAAAACGTTTGTTGTGGTGACCAGCCAACCAATAAACGGAGAAGCCTCCGTAACTTGCACCTACAGCACCTATCTTTGTCTCATCCACCCAAGGTTCAGTCTTGACGGCATCGACAGCGCTGAGATAGTCGCGCATGTTCTGACCGCCGTAGTCGCCTGATATCTGGGCGTTCCATTCGGTGCCGAAACCGGGGAGTCCGCGACGGTTGGGAGCAATGACAACATATCCCTGAGCGGCCATGAGGGCAAGGTTCCACCGGTAACTCCAGAACTGGCTTACAGCCTGCTGCGGGCCACCCTGGCAGTAAAGTATGGCGGGATATTTTTTAGTAGTGTCCATATCGGCGGGAGTGAGCACCCATGTAAGCATCTGCTTGCCGTCGGTAGTGGCAACCATCCGTTTCTCGATCTTCGGCATTTTCAGCTGTGAGAGGAGTTCGGTATTTACGTTGGTGATCTGGGCAGTGCTCTCAGCCGGAGCCTTGGCGAGATCCACCCGGCATATCTCATTGGGAGCGAGCATGGAATGACGCATCACGACAAGTGATTTTCCGTCAGGCATAACGTTGAGCCCGGTAAAGTCCCAGAGCCCTTCGGCCACAACGGCTACCTCGTGAGTGGCCACATCCACTGAGAACACCGGTGCAACACCATCTTTGGGAGCGATAAAATATATGCGCTTGCCATCGGGAGCCCATGCTATTTCATCGGCTGTATAGTCCCAGTTGTCGGTAAGGTCGGTCTTGGCTCCGGTAGCCATATCCATTATGAATATGCGGTTCTTGTCGCTTTCATAGCCGTCATGCTCCATCGAGAGCCATGCCACATATTTGCCGTCGGGCGAGAACACGGGGAACGTGTCGTAACCCATCATGCCCTCGGTCAGGTTACGTGTGGTTTTCTTCTCTATGTCATAGAGATAGAGATCGGAATTTGTCGACACTGCATATTCCATGCCTGTTTTTTTACGGCTCACATAGATGAGGCTCTTTCCGTCAGGCGCCCATGCCAGAGACTCTATGCCTCCGAACGGTTTCATGGGTGCTTCATAAGGCTCATCCTGCATTATGTCGGTAAGTTCGCCGAGTTCCGAACCGTTCCATTCGCCCACAAAGGGATGGGGAATTTCGGTTACCCATTCGTCCCAATGCTTGTACATGAGATCATCGATCAGCCGTCCGGTAGCTTTGGGAAGATCGGGGTACACATCCTCGGCTGTGCGGCTGTATTTCACAGATCCTATTATGACAACATGCTTGCCATCAGGCGAGAAACGGAATCCTGCCACACCTTTCTCCACGTCACTCACTTTCTTACGCGACGATCCGTCGGCAGCCATCACCCAAAGCTGGGGAACACCGTTGTCGTCAGGATATGTGAAAGCTATCTTTTTGCCGCCGTCTATCCACACGGCATTGCCTTCGGAAGATTCGGACTTCGTGATACGCTTTTCGTCCGTTCCGTCGGGATTGCTTACATAGAGATCGACATTGCTCTTGTTCTGTTCGAGCGACTCATATCCCACGCCATAGAGCAGTTTGGTGCCGTCGGGGCTGATCTGCGGGCCCGACACACGCCCGAATGCCTCGATGGCGTCGATTGTATACTGTCCGCCCTCTGGTTTGTAATCCGGACGGTCTATAAATTTGGAGCCGTCGGCCCCGCCTCCGGCTGTGCATCCGGCAAGCACTGCTGTTGCCATGATAAGTGACTTAATTGGTAAAGACATAATGTGAAGTTTAATTCGGTTCAGCAAATATACGAATAAGTTCGGCAAAACCAAACTCGTTTGAGTTTTGCCGAACTTATGTCATATCCGCCCGGGCCTC
>URII01000092.1 GCA_900547825.1 uncultured Porphyromonadaceae bacterium | reverse complement strand
CCAACGACCCCCTGATTAACAGTCAGGTGCTCTAACCAACTGAGCTACTGAAGCATACATTGTGCAATTGCGCTCTCCCTCCGGAGAATTGCGTTGCAAAATTAGAATATCTTTTTCAGTTGTGCAACATTTTAATGATTTTTTTTGGTGGCGTTCGGCTTTATTGGCCCCGTATTTGTTATTATTAGGTGATAATTCACTAAATTCGCACAATCAAACGCCACTCACGTTTATTCGACCCTTCATTATATGAAAAAATTCGCATTCCTGACACTGTTGATCGCAGCGGCAGCCATACTGACCTCCGCTGCCACACGCAGCAAGAAAAATGATATAACCCGCAACCTCGACATCTTCAACTCCCTGTACAAGGAGTTGCAGACTTTTTATGTGGATTCAATCGACGCCGACAAATCCATCAACACCGCCATCACGGCAATGCTCCGTGACATAGACCCTTATACGGAATACTTCCCGGCTGAAAAACAAGAGGATTTCAAAAGTATGACCACAGGGGCATACGCCGGCATAGGATCAGTGATAATGCAGCGCGACGGCAATGTGTACATATCCGAACCCACCGAAGGGGCGCCTGCCTTGGAAGCAGGTCTCCGTGCCGGCGACATGATAGTGATGATCGACAATGATTCCATTGCCGGATGGACCACAGCCAAAGCCAGCGAACACCTCAAGGGACAGCCCGGAACACATGTGAAGCTTCTGGTAAAGCGTCCGTATGCCGAGGATTCGATTCTCACATTCGACATTGTGCGCCGCAAAATCCAGATGCCCTCAGTGCCGTATTACGGAATAACACGCGACAATGTGGGGTATATAGTGCTGACTCAGTTCACCGACAAATCACATCAGGAAGTGGCCGACGCACTACGTGACCTCAAAGATGACGGACGCATGAAAGGGCTCGTGCTCGATCTGCGCGACAACGGCGGAGGACTGCTGGAAAGCGCCGTAAAAATTGTAGGTCTTTTCGTGCCGAGGGGCACCGAGGTGCTCCGTACCCGCGGCAAAGGACTCCTGAACGAAAAGATATATAAAACCACAGTGTCGCCTGTCGATACTGAGATACCGTTGGTGGTGCTGATTGACGGAGGCACGGCTTCGGCAGCCGAAATAGTGTCGGGAGCATTGCAGGACATGGACCGTGCCGTTGTGGCAGGCACCCGGTCGTTCGGCAAGGGACTTGTGCAGAGTTCACGGCAGCTGCCTTACGACGGACTGCTCAAAGTCACCGTAGCCAAATACTACATTCCCAGCGGGCGCCTCATCCAGGCCATAGACTACAGCCACCGTAATCCCGACGGCTCGGTGTCACGCATTCCCGACAGCCTCACCACCGTCTACACCACCCTACACGGACGTGAAGTGCGCGACGGAGGCGGCATAACTCCCGATGTGACTGTAAGTTACCCCAAAATGAACAGGTTGGTATACAGTCTTTTGGAAAAAAACATGATCATGGATTACGCCACCCGGTTCGCGGCCATGACTCCATCGATAGGTGATCCGGGCGAGTTTGAGGTGACCGACAGCATATTCGAGGACTTTACAGCATTCGTAAATCCCGACAAGCTCAACTATGACCGCGTGCTTGACAACATGATGAAACAGTTGCGTGAGGCAGCCGAGGCCGAAGGGTATATGAACGACAGTGTGAGCGCACGCCTCGCATCGCTTGACACCTTGCTGCGCCACGACTACCATCATGACATGGCCCGCTCGCGCAAAGAAGTAGAGCGCCTGTTATCCAACGAAATAGTGGGCCGCTATCATCTTCGCCGCGGCGAAATAATAAATTCACTCAAAACCGACGAAGGGGTGGACGAGGCCGCTGCGATACTCAACGACAACGAACGATACAGAAATATACTCTCTCCCGCCAAGAAGAAATGACATCACTGCGGGAACTCAACGGAATATTTTTCAACGCGGCCCGGCGGGAAGCCTTGCAAAAGGCCCTCGCCGGCCACCGTATAGTGTCGCTGTACAATGTGGCCGGATCTGCGGCGGCAATGACACTTGCAGCAATAGAGGGCGAGAAACGTCCCGTAATAGCCATAGCTCCGGGTCCCGATGAGGCCGGATACCTCTACCATGATCTGACCCATATCCTCGGCGAGGAACAGGTAATGCTTTTCCCTTCAGGCTACAAACGCGACATAAAGTATGGCCAGACCGACGCGCCTTCACAGATACTCCGCACCGAGGCGCTGCACCGGTGGCATTCCGACACAAACGTGCGTGTGCTCGTCACATCGCCCGAGGCTCTTGCTGAAAAGGTGGCACGTCCCGACGATGTACAGCTCCACTCACTGACATTGCGCAAAGGCGCCGACCATGATACGATAGAATTGCAGCGGTGGCTTCTCGACAACGGTTTCACCGAAACGGATTATGTCTATGAACCGGGACAGTGGGCTTCACGAGGCTCGATAATCGACATATACAGTTTCAGCAACGAACTCCCCTACCGTATAGATTTCTTCGGCGACGAAATAGACTCTATCCGTACATTCAATGTAGAGACACAGCTCTCCGAGGAGCGTCTTGACCAATTGACCATAACTTCCGCCCTGAGCGCCGAGACCGGTTCACGCGGCATATCATTGCTCGATTTCGTGGAGCCTGACACACTTGTGGCTGTGGCCGACATGCAGTTCACCGCCGGACGGCTCCGGGCCATAGGTAGTGAGAAATTCAGCGACAGCGCCCTCATAGCCGAGGAAGGTGATTCCAAGGCAATGGAACAGCTCACGGATACCGAAGCATTGCTCACACGCCTCGCATCAATGCGCCAGCTGAGATACAGCGCATCCAACACTCCTGACCCCGACGCACCGGCGGCAATTGATATGGCCTGTTCGCCTCAGGCTGTATATCACAAGAATTTCGAGCTCATAAGCTCGTCGTTGACGGACTTTATAGGACGCGGGTATAGATTATATATCCTGAGCGACAGCGAAAAGCAGATAGCACGCCTGAGGGCCATTTTCGACGACCGTGGTGACAAAGTGGAATTCACAGCTGTGATCCCTACCCTACACGAAGGATTCATCGATGCCTCCACGGGAATATGCGTGCTGACGGACCACCAGATTTTCGACCGTTTCCACAAATACAGCCTCCGGAGCGACCGTGCCCGGTCGGGAAAACTTGCCCTGTCGCTTAAAGAACTGTCGGCCATAGATCCGGGCGACTATATAGTGCATGTGGACCACGGAGTGGGAAAATTCGCCGGACTGCTGCGCACCAATGTCAACGGACGCATACAGGAGATGATAAAACTCGTATATGCCAACGACGACATAATATTCGTATCCATCCATGCCCTGCACAAGCTTGCCAAATACCGCGGCAAGGAGGGTGTTCCGCCTAAAGTGAACAAACTCGGATCAGGCGCCTGGAACAAAGTAAAGGAGCGCACCAAGTCCAAACTCAAGGACATAGCACGTGACCTGATAAAACTCTATGCGGCACGGCGCGAGGAGAAAGGTTTCGCTTTTTCGCCCGACAGCTATATGCAGCAGGAGCTTGAAGCTTCGTTCATATATGAGGACACTCCCGACCAGCTCACAGCCACACAGGCCGTTAAATCGGATATGGAAAGCCCGAGGCCTATGGACCGGCTCATATGCGGCGACGTAGGCTTCGGCAAAACAGAAGTGGCCATACGCGCCGCCTTCAAAGCTGCTGCCGACGGAAAACAAACAGCGGTGCTGGTACCCACTACAGTGCTTGCCTACCAGCATTTCCGCACATTTTCCGAGCGCCTGAAGGAATTTCCCGTGAGAGTGGACTACATTTCACGCGCCCGTTCGCCCAAACAGGTAAAACAGATATTGGCCGATCTTGCCGACGGTAAGATCGACATACTGATAGGTACACACAAACTTGTCGGGAAAAGCGTAAAGTTCAAGGATCTGGGACTTCTCGTCATTGATGAGGAACAGAAATTCGGAGTGGCCGTAAAGGAAAAGCTCAAGCAGCTTAAAGTGAACGTGGACACACTCACCATGAGCGCCACACCAATACCCCGCACCCTCCAGTTCTCGCTTATGGGAGCTCGAGACCTGTCGGCAATCACCACTCCGCCTGCCAACCGCTACCCTATCCTCACGTCGGTCAATTCGCTCAGCGACGATGTAGTGGCCGAAGCCGTGAATTTCGAACTGTCGCGCAACGGACAGGTGTTTCTGATCAATAACCGGATAGAAGGGCTGTATGAGCTTGAGGCAATGGTAAAACGGCTTGTACCTGACGCCCGGACAATAACCGCCCATGGCCAGATGGCGCCCGAACGGCTTGAAAAAGCCATCCTCGACTTTACCAACCACGATTACGACGTGCTGATAGCCACAACCATATTGGAGAGCGGCATAGACATGCCCAACGTAAACACCATAATGATCAACAACGCCCAGCGTTTCGGACTCAGCGAGCTGCACCAGCTGCGCGGACGTGTGGGGCGCAGCTCGCGCAAGGCTTTCTGTTATCTTATGGTTCCGCCGCATGTGCCG
>URII01000091.1 GCA_900547825.1 uncultured Porphyromonadaceae bacterium | reverse complement strand
GCATTAGTTCTTTAAGCGTGAGCGTGGCATACCTCCTATGATGACGGCTCACGCTTTGTGTTCACGCTTCCCCGCAACATGTAGCCACCAGGCTGCCAGGCAGGAGCCGACAACAGCACCCGCAGCATCGGCATAAAAATCGGCCCACTCGGCAGTGCGGCCCATAGCCATCACATGCTGCAGGATCTCTATCAGCCCTCCGGCAGCGGCAGTACCCGCAGCCACTATAAAGATCCGCAAACGGTTGGATTTTCCCATATCAGTAAGCCACACAAATGCCAACGCGGCAAACATAATGGCATGCACCACTTTGTCGGCACCGGGAAACAGCGGCACCCTGAGAGGTTCGGGCACCGGATCGCGGAACAATGTAAGATACACAATAGCACAGACCACCGTTATTGTGTTGCCCCATCGCGGCAGAAGGCAGAGAAGCCAGTCAATATACTTCATGACACAAATTTAGTTACAATAACTGATTAAAAATCCTCCTAAAGGTTAAAGATAATTACACATAGAGGATTAGCAGCGTGATCACATGGCGGTTTGATCCGAATTTGTTAGTTTTGCAACATTTCAGGTTATTTTTAACCGTATTCTCACAATAGAACTCCGTGAAATTATGAGTACGAAAACACAATTCGGATCAAAGATAGGATTGGTAGCCGCAACTGTTGGCTCGGCTGTAGGATTAGGAAACGTTTGGCGTTTTCCGGCCGAGGCACAGGCCAACGGCGGCGCGGCATTTCTGCTGTTATACTTAGGCTGTGTGCTGATTCTCGGTGTGCCGGTCATGGTGGCAGAGTTCGCTTTAGGCCGGGGAGGAGGAAGCGACGCAGTGGGATCGTTCAAAAATCTCGGCGCCGGCAAACACTGGTGGCTTGTAGGTGGTCTCGCGGTCATAGCGAGCTATCTGATAATGAGTTTCTATATGGTGGTGGCCGGATGGACATTGGAATATATGTGGCAATCCGTCACAGGCGCCCTTTATGCCCCAATCGAGGGGATTGATTCGCTGCGCGGATTGTTCCAAACCAAAATGGACAGCTATGTGGTTGACGACCTCAACCCGCTTATAGCCACATGGATAGTCATAGCAATCAACATTGGAGTGCTCATGGCAGGCGTGCAGAAAGGCATAGAACGGTTAAGCAACTGGATGATGCCTCTGCTGTTTGTGCTTCTGATGGTATTCATGTGCTATGCAATGACCCTTCCCGGAGCCGGCGATGGCCTTAAATTCTTCTTCAATCCGGATTTCAGCAAAATCACCACAGAGACAGTGCTAAAAGCATTAGGTCAGACATTCTTTTCACTGAGTCTCGGCATGGGAATATTAGTTACGTATGCCTCCTATTACCCTGCTGACACCAAGCTGACACGCACAGCCCTCACGGTATCGCTAATGGCCACACTTGTAGCGGTAATGGTGGGTATGATCATATTCCCGGGTGTAATGAGCTTCCACCTTGAAGGGGAAGAGATGCAAGGGTCCACCTTAGTGTTTGTCACACTACCCGAGATGTTTGCCCAGATGCCGTTGAGCGCCATGTGGTCGGTGATGTTTTTTCTGCTACTGTTTGTAGCGGCGCTGACTTCCACAATCTCAATAGCCGAGGTGTCCGTGGCATTCCTTCAGGAACGTTTCGGTATGCGCAGGCTCCCGGCAGTGCTCACATCATTGCTGCCGCTGCTTGCAGTAAGTTCGGTGTGCTCGCTCTCACAAGGCTCCCTCAGCGGATTCACCGTGTTCGGAATGACAGTGTTCGAGCTTTTCGACTATGTGGCCACCAACATACTCCTGCCCATAGGCTCCATATTCCTGTGCATATATGTGGGATGGTTCGCTCCTAAAGGCATGTTCCGCAATCAGATCACCAACAACGGAACAATACGCAGCCGCATGGCGCCTGTGATCCTGAGCCTTGTAAGATATGTAGCTCCACTGCTTATAGCCATAGTGCTTATATCCACTTTCCTATGAGCCGCAACCGCATCACAGCCGGTGAAAGGACCGGCATTGTTGCACTTGCCGTGATCCTTTGCTCTGCTGCGATAGTGCTGGGCCTGCGGCACACTGACGGGAATAACCCTGCACAAGGCATTCCTGTCCGGATCCCGGTCACCTGCGACAGCACCGTCAAAGCCATACCTCCGGTAACCGGAGATTCAGCCGCAATCCACAAACCGGTGCGGCGCAAAAAGCCACAAAAAGCCAATTATCGAAAAGAAAAACGCGGGCCCTCAAGAAGTCCGCGTGATGAGGTCATATAGTCAGTGTATCAGCGCACTATACGGTTACGAAACTGTTCTTTTACCGTATCGACCACATTTATTATGTAGTCGCCGATTTTCTCGACGTCCGAAACGAGGTCCATATAGTATATGCCGGCCTGATATTCATACACACCGTCGTTGATAGCCTCAATGTTGGCGCTGCGGAACTGGTTGCGCATATTGTTGAGCTCCCGTTCGTAATTGTAGGATGCTATAATATCCTGCTCCCTTACATGCTCCACATCGCCGAGCAAGAGCAACATGTTTTTCATGGCCTTTTTCACATGGGCGAACATCTGGTCGATATTCTCATAGAGCTGCTGAGGGAACTGGGCCGCACTCTCCTGCTTACGCAGCAGTATCTTGCCTGCGCCGAAACATCCGTCAGCTATACTTTCTATTTCAGAGTCTATGCGCAGCAACGCAGCCACATGCAGCTTACCTTCGTTTGACAGGCGACCTTCGGAACAGCGGTTAAGATAATGGGCTATCTCAATCTCCATGCGGTCGGATATCTCCTCGTATTTCTCCAGCCGGGAGAAACGTTTGGTAAATTCATCCGTACCCTCTTTAGTGTGGACGAGTTCCTGAGCCATGTCGATCATCCGGGCCACACGGTCGGCATACACCACTATCTCTTTCTCGGCCTGGGCTATATTAAGCTCAGTAGCGTTGACCAGACCGCCGGAAATGAACTTGAGCTGGAATTCCTCCTCATCCTTGTGGCGGGCGGGCACAAGGTAATCCACAATCTTGACATACAGGTTAGTAAACCATATCATTATGGAAAGGTTGATGAGATTGAACACCGTATGGAACATTGAAAGGCCGAACGACACACTGAGCTGCATCGAAGCCACTTTAGCCTGTGCCGATGTAAGGCGTTCCATCATCTCAGTAGGTGGATTCTGATTGAACAGATTGTTGTATATCTCAGGGTCAGTGACCTCAAGATGATTCACATATCCGGCCAAAGCCGTAGGATCGCCCTGCCCGATGGCCTGAGTGATCCAGCAGTTCAGGTCCACAAACGGATAGAATATACATAGGGTCCACACTGTGCCGAGCAGATTGAATAGTAAATGGCCCATCGCCGTACGTTTTGCGGCTACATTTCCGCTCATGGAAGCGAGAATGGGAGTGATCGTGGTGCCTATGTTGGAACCGAGCACCAAGGCACAGGCAAGGTTAAAGTCGATCCAGCCTTTGCTACACATTATCAATGTAATGGCAAATGTAGCCGCCGAACTTTGTATCACCATGGTAAGCAACAGTCCCACAGCAAGGAATACGAGTACCGAGCCGAATCCCATCGACGTATAACGCTGGAGGAACTCAAACATCTCGGGATTGCTCTGGAGATCCGGAACATGAAGATTGATCTGCGCCAATCCCATGAACAGGAATGCGAATCCCACAAGGAACTCGCCCATTGACTTAGTGCGGCCTTTTTGGGAAAACAGCAACGGCACCGCCACACCTATGATAGGAAGGGCGAATGCCGAGATATCTACCTTAAAGCCGAACAGGGCTATAATCCAGGCTGTGAACGTGGTGCCGACATTGGCACCCATAATAACGGCCATGGACTGCGCAAGCGACATAAGGCCGGCATTGACAAAGCTCACCACCATAACAGTGGAGGCTGACGAACTCTGGATAAGCGCAGTGATAAGGAAACCGGTAATCGTGCCCGTAAAACGGTTACGGGTCATGGCAGAAAGAATGTTACGCAGACGGTCGCCTGCCGCTTTCTGCAAGCCCTCGCTCATTACCTTCATGCCGTAGAGAAAAAGTCCTACGGCGCCAAGCAGACCGAGAAGGTCAAGGATGGAGTAATTCATCTTGAGACATGTGGTTGGTACGATCGCCGATCAAGCCCAGGCATAAAAATCGGCGCTGCAAAGATATAAACATTTCTTTACATCAAGAAACGAAGTCCGAAAATTGTTTCATAACCCTTAACTTATGTCAACTCCGGCGCCATGTCAGCCGCACTTGCCACATCAATATAAAAGCAATTTGGGGGATACGGGATTTTTACTTAATTTTGTGGCACTAAGTAAACACTAACCAACATTAACCTACCCCTTAAACGCAACGACAAAAGATATGGAACGTATATCAGATCGCATCAAGGCCCTTGCGGCATCGCAAACATTGGCAATGTCACAGAAAAGCAATGAGCTTAAAGCTCAGGGCGTGGATGTGATCAACCTATCTGTAGGCGAACCCGACTTTACCACTCCCGAGCACATCAAGGAAGCGGCCAAGCGCGCCATCGACGATAATTTCTCATTCTATTCCCCGGTACCCGGCTACATGTCACTGCGTAAAGCCATAGCAGATAAGCTCAGTAACGAAAACGGACTGTCGTTCGCCCCCGAGCAGATAGTGGTAGGCAACGGCGCCAAGCAGGCTTTGTGCAACGTGATTTTAGCCACGGTGAACCCCGGCGACGAAGTGGTCATACCCACTCCGGCATGGGTAAGCTATGTGGAGATGGTGAAACTTGCCGAAGGACATACAGTAGAAGTGCCTGCCACCATAGAGCAGGATTTCAAGATCACTCCACACCAGCTTGAGGAAGCCATAACGGAGCGGACAAAAGTGGTGATGTTCTGCTCCCCGTCCAATCCCACGGGAAGTGTCTATACCCGCAAGGAACTTCAGGCTCTCGTCGACGTGATAGCGCGGCATGAAAACATACTGGTGCTTTCGGACGAGATTTACGAACATATCAATTTCACGGGCGAATTTACCAAAGCGTCGCGCCGCAGGCCGTTGATGGCCGACGCGCTCAGCATCAGGCCGTCGCCGATGGACACCTCCGCCGTCTCGCAGCGGAACACGGTGCCGCCGGTTTTTTGCAGCCGCTCCGCCGTGTCCTCCGCCGTCAGTGCCCGGTTGCGGGCAACTTCCGGCACAGGGCCGGTGACAGTGACGGCATGAGCGCCATCGCTGACCGTCAGCGCGGCGGGCTTGTCCGGGAAAATGGCGGCCTGCATGGTGA
>URII01000090.1 GCA_900547825.1 uncultured Porphyromonadaceae bacterium | reverse complement strand
TTCAGCAACAAAACGCTCCGCCTTGACTGCCACACAATTAGCGCAAATATTTTTTTCGCCCGAAATCGCACATCATCGGACATTATCGGACTTCTCGGACTGAATCCGACATTTTCCGACTTCTACGACAAACCCGAATTTTAGGACAATGGTTAGAACTATTAGCAATTCTACGGAGCATATATAAAGAAAGTATGGCTATAACGCATAGTCGCGGCATAGCCATACACTCGAAATTTACTTTTATTTACCGTTGGCGTCAAGATCCATTTCGGAATCATCGGCGCCGAAGTCCTTTACGGCAACCGTACGCTCTTTACCTGTATATTTATCCCGTAACTCCATATAGCATTTAAAATTCCCCCCTTTACTTATCCAGCTCGTAAACATGACATTGACCGGATCCGAATCAGGCCCCCATATAAAACCACTATAAAGGCAACTCATTATATTACCTCGCCAACATATGTCCTCAGTAATCTTTTTAACCTTCCCATTAAATTTAGTAAGGGCGATTTTATGATCAGAGCCTACGCCACCAAATACAGGATAACAGAATGCTGTAATATCCGATAAATTAGGCAAGCGCCAACCTTTGGGCAATGTGCTGGACCACTCATCCACTTTATATACCATACCTTTCTTTGCCTTTTCACAAGGGATTATACCAAAAACGGCTAAATTTGTCATTGTAAGTTTCTTAATCTCATCTTCCCGTGCCGATGCGTCAATCTCCCCCCTCTTAATCATCTTATCAACGGCTTTTGTGGCGTCATTTACAATTTCCTTTTTCTTTTTATCACTTACCGCAGGAGGAGACATAATTTTTCCACGTGTGCCTGACTCATCCACCTCAATAACAAGGCAACGCATGCCGTCCATTTCCATGATGTCGCCGACAGCCCACTGCTTCTGGGCGTTAAGTGTCAGCAATCCCAACAAGGATGCAAAAAAAGAATGATAATAATTTTTTCATAGTGATTTTATTGATTGATTATTGTGCAATATTGCCGGGGCTATAGGCGCCCGGGCACAAAAAACGCGCGGGCCGCTTATATTACATAAAGGTACTGCCATACCGCGCAACATATAAGCACAGCCCACGCGTATAGCGCAGGCGTTTTGTGCCTATTGTACTTGTCGCTTGGAAATTGGCAGTTTCTTATGTACGGTACAATAGCAAAACGCTATCCTTAAATTTACGACGCCATACCTCCGTATGCGTCACACATGCAAATATACGAATTTAGCCCAATGCCCCAATAAAATATTTCAATCCTTAACCAATAATTTATCCAACGACGAAGCGGCGGATCCAATTATCGCTTCTTGGATCCGCCGCTTAGATTATGGGGATTTAAATTGATTTATCTCACTGATTCACGGGTAACGTCGATGACTTCGTCGGTGTCGTAGAACTCGTCGATATCATCCTTGCTGCCAACCACGATCCGGTCATATTCACGCAAGCCGGTACCGGCCGGGATCTTGTGACCGCAGATCACATTTTCCTTCATGCCTTCAAGGTAGTCCACCTTGCCGTTGATTGCCGCTTCGTTAAGAACCTTGGTGGTTTCCTGGAAAGAAGCTGCCGACATGAAGCTTGTGGTCTGCAATGCGGCACGGGTGATACCCTGAAGTATCTGCTCGGAAGTAGCGGGAACTGCATCACGAACCTCAATGAGGCGCATGTCGCGGCGTTTGAGGGCAGAGTTCTCATCGCGGAGTTTACGGGCGGTTATGATCATACCGGGCTTCACTGTGTCGCTGTCGCCGGCGTCGGTGACCACTTTCTTGCCCCAGATGCGGTCGTTTTCCTCCATGAATGCCCGTTTGTCGACTACCTGCTGCTCAAGGAAGCATGTGTCGCCCGGATCAAGGATATTGACTTTACGCATCATCTGGCGCACGATCACTTCAAAGTGCTTGTCGTTGATCTTAACACCCTGCATGCGGTACACATCCTGTACCTCGTTGACGATATACTCCTGCACAGCTGTCGGGCCCATGATGTTGAGGATGTCGGCGGGAGTGATGGCACCGTCGGACAACGGTGTGCCGGCACGCACATAGTCGTTTTCCTGCACGAGGATTTGCTTTGACAGGGGCACAAGATACTTCTTGACTTCGCCGAGCTTCGAGGTCACGGAGATTTCGCGGTTGCCTCGTTTCACCTTGCCGAAGTTGACCTCACCGTCAATTTCCGAGACAATGGCGGGGTTCGACGGGTTACGGGCTTCGAAAAGTTCCGTGACACGGGGAAGACCACCGGTGATGTCACCAGCGTTGCCGGATGCACGGGGTATCTTGACGAAAATCTCACCGGGTTTGAGCTGAGTGTCCTCGTCAACCATAAGATGAGCGCCCACAGGCAGTGAGTAGGTCTTGATCTCCTGACCGTTTGCATCAAGTATATGGGCTTCGGGCACCTTGCCTTTATCCTTGGATTCGATGATGATCTTTTCACGAAGACCTGTCTGTTCGTCGGCATCGACACGGTAGGTGATGTTCTCGATAAGATTCTCGTATTTGATCTTACCACCTGCCTCACTGACGATAACGGCATTGAAGGGATCCCATTCACAGATCACATCGCCTTTGCTTACCTTGTCGCCGTTAGAGAAATAGAGTTTCGAGCCGTAAGGTATGTTGGCTGATGTGAGCATCATCTTGGTGTTGGGATCGATGATTCGCATCTCGGCAAGACGGCCGATCACTACATCGACATTGCGTCCGCGTGAGTCAACTTCGTCGGTAGTGACGGTGCGGAGCTCGTCGATTTCAAGCACACCTTCGTAACGGGAAGTGACGGATGACACGGCAGCGATATTGGAGGCCACACCACCGACGTGGAATGTACGCAGGGTAAGCTGAGTACCCGGCTCGCCGATGGACTGCGCCGCGATCACGCCCACAGCCTCGCCTTTCTGCACAAGGCGATTGTTGGCAAGGTTGCGCCCATAGCATTTGGCGCACACACCTTTCTTGCTCTCGCAGGTGAGCACCGAACGGATCTCAACGGATTCGATGGGAGATGCGTTGATGCGGTCGGCGGCTATGTCGTTGATCTCCTCGCCGGCATGCACTATGATCTCACCCGAGATGGGATCGACAATGTCGTGAACCGATACACGGCCAAGAATACGCTCGCCGAGAGAAGCCACAACCTCGTCGTTGTTCTTGATCTCGGTGCATACAAGCCCACGGAGTGTTCCGCAGTCCTCCTCGTTGATGATGACGTCGTGAGCCACATCGACGAGACGGCGGGTAAGGTAACCGGCGTCGGCTGTTTTAAGAGCGGTGTCGGCAAGACCCTTACGCGCACCGTGGGTAGAGATGAAGTATTCAAGTACCGAAAGGCCCTCCTTGAAGTTGGCAAGAATCGGGTTCTCGATGATCTGACCGCCTTCAGCACCGCTCTTCTGCGGCTTGGCCATAAGACCACGCATACCTGAAAGCTGGCGGATCTGGTCCTTCGAACCACGGGCGCCGGAGTCAAGCATCATGTAGACCGGGTTGAAGCCCTGCTGGTCGCTTGATATCTGTTTCATCAGAGTGTCGGCAAGACGCGAGTTGACATGCGTCCAGATGTCGATGATCTGATTGTAACGTTCGTTGTTGGTAATGAAGCCCATTGCATAGTTGTTCATCACTTCCTGCACCTGATCGTAGCCCTCCTGAACGTACTGCTCTTTTTCGGCGGGAATGATCACGTCGCCGAGATTGAACGAAAGTCCGCCCTTGAATGCCATACGGTAGCCGAGGTTCTTGATATCGTCAAGGAACTGTGCCGAGCGGGGAATACCGCAGCGCTTGATCACACGCGAGATGATGTTACGCAACGACTTTTTGGAAAGAATCTCGTTGACATAGCCTATCTCCTTGGGTACATACTGGTTTACGAGCACGCGGCCCACAGAGGTGTTCTCAACGAGACGGCGCACGGGATTGCCGGCTTCGTCAACATCGTCCACCATCACCGATACAGGTGCATGGAGTGTGACGCAGCCTTCGTTGTATGCTATCTCGGCTTCCTCGGGACCATAGAATTTCAGGCCTTCGCCCTTGTCGCCCTTACGGAGCTTGGTGATATAGTAGAGTCCGAGCACCATGTCCTGTGAAGGCACGGTGATAGGAGCGCCGTTGGCTGGGTTAAGGATGTTGTGGGCACCGAGCATAAGCATCTGGGCCTCAAGTATAGCCTCGTTGCCGAGAGGAAGATGGACGGCCATCTGGTCACCGTCGAAGTCGGCGTTGAACGCCGTACATGCGAGGGGATGAAGCTGGATAGCCTTGCCTTCGATCATCTTGGGCTGGAATGCCTGGATACCAAGACGGTGAAGTGTCGGGGCACGGTTGAACAATACGGGGTGGCCTTTCATCACATATTCGAGGATATCCCATACAACCGGCTCTTTGCGGTCAACAATCTTTTTGGCCGATTTCACAGTCTTCACTATGCCACGCTCAATAAGCTTGCGTATGACGAACGGCTTTTAAAGCTCGGCTGCCATATCCTTGGGGATACCGCATTCGTGCATTTTCAGCTCAGGGCCTACAACGATAACCGAACGGGCCGAATAGTCGACACGCTTGCCGAGGAGGTTCTGACGGAAGCGGCCCTGCTTGCCTTTAAGGCTGTCGGACAGTGATTTTAGCGGACGGTTGGCTTCGGTTTTCACTGCCGATGACTTACGTGAATTGTCAAGCAGCGAATCCACAGCTTCCTGAAGCATACGCTTCTCATTGCGGAGAATCACTTCGGGAGCCTTTATCTCGATAAGACGTTTGAGACGATTGTTGCGGATAATTACGCGACGGTAGAGGTCGTTAAGGTCGCTGGTAGCGAAACGTCCGCCATCCAGAGGCACAAGGGGACGCAGTTCAGGCGGGATGACAGGTACAGCCTGGAGTATCATCCATTCGGGTTTGTTGCGGCCGCGCGAGGCACGGAACGACTCCACTACCTGAAGACGTTTCAGAGCCTCGGTCTTGCGCTGCTGCGAGCCGTCGGTGTCGGCCTGATGGCGGAGACTGTAGGACAGTTCGTCGAGATCAAGGTTCTGCAGAAGGTCATAAATGGCCTCCGCACCCATTTTGGCAACAAACTTATTGGGATCGTTGTCCTCAAGGAGCTGGTTCTCTTTGGGAAGCTTGTCCATTATATCGAAATATTCCTCCTCTGACAGAAGGTCGAGCGCAGCCACGCCTTCCACATTTCCGGGATTTATGACGATATAGCGTTCGTAATAGATCACCGAATCAAGTTTCTTGGAGGGAAGCCCGAGGAGATAGCCGATCTTGTTGGGGAGAGAGCGGAAATACCAGATGTGTGCGACGGGCACGACGAGCTTGATGTGGCCCATGCGCTCGCGACGCACTTTTTTCTCAGTGACCTCAACGCCGCAACGGTCGCAGACGATGCCTTTGTAGCGGATGCGTTTGTATTTGCCGCAGTGACATTCGTAGTCTTTGACCGGACCGAAGATACGCTCGCAGAAGAGTCCGTCGCGCTCGGGCT
>URII01000089.1 GCA_900547825.1 uncultured Porphyromonadaceae bacterium | reverse complement strand
TCGGGACCGGTTTGATGCCGGCTACACCGACGCCGAACTGCTCATACGCGCGGCACAGCTCCCAGCAGGCAGGGTGTTCGCCACCCAGTACCACATCATCCCCGTACAGCACGGCAAACGGCTCGTTGCCGACAAAAGCTTTTGCACACAATACTGCATGACCCAAACCTTTCGTCTCCTTTTGCCGCACATACTGGATGTTTGCCATCTGGGAGATTGCCACCATCTCGTCGTAGACCTCCTGCTTTTTGCTGGCAAGCAGCCTGGCTTCCAGCTCCGGGTTGCGGTCGAAGTGGTCCTCCACGGTGGTCTTTCCTCTGCTGGTGATAATCAAAATGTCCTCGATGCCGCTGTGTACCGCTTCCTCCACGATGTACTGGATGGCAGGTTTATCGACGATGGGCAGCATCTCTTTTGGCATGGATTTGGATGCCGGCAGCACACGGGTCCCTAGACCTGCCGCCGGAATCACCGCTTTTTTAATTTTCATGTTGTTCCTCCACAGGCAATGCCCTGTTTGTGGTTGAATGTGCGTAGCTGCTCTACTCCTCCAGCGCCGCTTTGACCGCATTGCTCACAAAACGGATGTCCTCTTCGCTCAGATATGGGTGCATCGGAAGGGAAACGACCCGCTGACACAGGCTCTCGGTAACCGGACAGGCGACCGGCTGCTCCAGCTGGTCAAATGCTCCCTGCAGGTGCATCGGCTTTGGATAATAGACCATCGTCGGGATTCCCTGCTCCTTCAAGGCGTGCTGTACCTTCTGGCGCTGTGCCTCATCCTCCAGCAGGATGGTGTACTGTGCCCAGCTGGAGCCAAAGCCCTCTGGCACGACCGGTGTTTTGGTTGCCTCTCCCAGATACTCGCTGTACAGCTGTGCTGCGCGGTTGACTGCCTCCAGCTCATAGGAAGCAAAGGCATGCCGTTGGTCCGGCCATAAATTATGTTGTGGTGCGCACATACAACCCTTATTCAGGATCGAAGATAACCGCAGTGGTGGCCGAAGCTTTGGCCGACAGCGTGTTCGGGGCCAAGGGCCGCGATCTGCCGCTTGAAGATTATGAGAAAGGCGCCAAAATAATACCTTGGGCCATAGTGGCCACAATAACCGGTGCCGAACTTGCCGGACTGCACTACCGCCAGCTTATGCCGTGGATTAATCCCGGCGAAGGCGCGTTCCGTGTCATTCCGGCCGATTATGTATCGACCGAGGACGGTACGGGCATAGTACATATAGCCGGCACATTCGGTGCCGACGATAACCGTGTGTCGAAACTCAACGGTGTTCCACCCCTCATGCTTGTGGACAGCGAAGGAAATCTCCGCCCCATGGTCGATCCCACCGGCCGTTTCTATCCGATAGAGAATCTTGACAAGGAGTTTGTCGAGAAGATGGTCGATGTGGAGGCTTACCGTCCTTGGGCCGGCAAGTATGTCAAGAATTCGTTTAATCCGGCTCCCGGTGCGGATCAGATGGAAACACTCGATGTGGAACTGTGCATGTGGCTCAAACAGCAGGACCGTGTGTTCCGCATTGAGAAGCATGTACACTCCTATCCGCATTGCTGGCGAACTGACAAGCCTGTGCTTTATTATCCGCTTGACAGCTGGTTCATAAAGACAACAGCCGTGCGTGAACGCCTTATGGAACTTAACGAGACCATAAAGTGGAAACCGGCGTCTACCGGTTCGGGCCGTTTCGGCAAATGGCTTGAAAATCTTCAGGACTGGAACCTTTCGCGCAGCCGTTACTGGGGTACCCCTCTGCCTATATGGCGCACGGAGGACGGCTCGGAGCAGATATGCATTGATTCGGTGGCTACCCTGTTCGGTGAGATAGACAAAGCTATGGCAGCCGGTGTGATGACTTCCAATCCTTATCGTGACCGTGGCTTCGTGCCGGGTGATTACTCGAAGGAGAATTACGAGAAGATTGATCTCCACCGTCCGTATGTCGACGACATAATTCTTGTGTCACCATCCGGGAAACCCATGCACCGCGAGACAGATCTTATCGATGTGTGGTTTGACTCCGGTTCCATGCCTTATGCCCAGATACATTATCCGTTTGAAAATGCCGATGCGTTCGACAACCGTGAGGTTTATCCTGCCGACTTCATAGCCGAAGGGGTGGACCAGACCCGCGGATGGTTCTTCACCCTCCATGCCATAGCCGGTATGGTGTTTGACTCCGTGGCATATAAAGCGGTTATATCCAACGGCCTTGTGCTTGACAAGGACGGCAACAAGATGTCGAAACGGCTCGGCAATGCCGTGAATCCGTTTGAGGCCATCGAGGAACTTGGTTCTGATCCGTTGCGGTGGTATATGATAGCCAATTCAGCTCCGTGGGACAATCTGAAATTCGATAAAGCCGGTGTGAAGGAAGTTGCCCGTAAGCTCTTCTCCACATTATATAATACATATAGTTTCTTTGCACTTTATGCGAATGTGGACGGCTTTGATAATTCACAGCCTCAGATACCATTGGCTGAACGTCCGGAGATAGACAGATGGATCATATCGCTGCTCAACACTCTTATTATAGATGTGGAGGCGGCTTTGGAGGATTACGAGCCTACCCGCGCAGCCCGCGCCATAAATGATTTTGTCAACGACAATCTTTCCAACTGGTATGTGCGCCTTAACCGCAAACGATTCTGGGGAGGTGAGATGGATGCCGACAAGCTTTCGGCTTATCAGACTCTGTACACGTGTCTTGACACTGTAGCGTTGCTGATAGCACCCATATCGCCGTTCTTTGCCGACAGGCTTTATCTTGATCTTCACCCGGAGGCTGAGAGTGTGCATTTGGAGCGTTTCCCCGAGGCTGACCGCTCGGCCATCGACAAGGCTCTTGAACGCAGCATGGCCATGGCGCAGACCGTTACATCAATGGTATTGGCTTTGAGGCGCAAGGTGAATCTCAAAGTGCGTCAGCCACTCGGTTCTATAATGGTGGCTGTGGCCGACGGTGAGCGTCGCCGTGCCGTTGAAGCCGTGGCAGCGCTGATTCTCAACGAGGTCAATGTAAAGGAAATAAAGTATGTGGATCCGACAAGCGGAGTGCTTGTGAAGCGCGTGAAGCCTGATTTCAAGAAACTTGGCCCGAAATATGGCAAGGCAATGAAGCAGGTGGCTGCCGCTATCGCGTCCATGACCCAGGAGCAGATAGGCGAGATGGAACGTTCGGGAGCGGTGACTTTGGATGTGGCCGGCGCACCTGTGGCAGTGGAGCTTGCCGATGTTGAGGTATTCTCGGAAGATATTCCGGGATGGCTGGTTGCCAATGAAGGCACACTGACTGTGGCTCTGGATGTCACTCTTACTCCGCAGCTGCGTCAGGAAGGCATAGCCCGTGAGATTGTGAACCGTGTGCAGAACATCCGTAAAGGACGCGGTTACGACATAACCGACCGCATAGTGATGACGGTGGACGCCCCGGCCGACATACAGGAGGCCACAGAGGCTTTCGCCGGATATATCGCCACCCAGGTGCTTGCTGCCGCAATAACATGCGGCGAAGTCAGGGAAGACGCTCCGGGGGCCGAAGTGCTTGACATAGACGGAACCGCGGTAAAGGTGAATATAGAAAAACAGTAATTGCCGACTTTAAATTCTGAACTTATGGCTGAAAAAACAAGATATAGCGACGAGGAGTTGCAGGAGTTTAAAGAAATAATCCTCGCCAAATTGGAGAAAGCGCAGCGTGATTATGATCTGCTGCGTGCGGATGTGGATAACTCCGAAGGCAACGACATTTCCGACACAAGCCCTACATTCAAGGTGCTTGAGGAGGGTGCGAGCACCCTTGGAAAAGAAGCGTCGGGCCGCTTGGCCGAACGGCAGATGAAGTTCATACAGCATCTCAAGGCCGCTCTGGTGCGCATAGAGAACAAGACCTACGGGATATGCCGGGAAACCGGACAGCTTATCCCGAAGGAACGTCTCCGTGCAGTGCCGCATGCAACCTTGTGTATAGATGTGAAGAACAATCAGGCCGGTAAATGAAGCTGTCGCGCGGATTGACCGCCGCCTTGATATTCGTGGCGGTGATAGTGCTTGACCAAGCCCTGAAAATATGGGTCAAGACACATTTCTATCTTCATGAAAGCGTGGAGATTGCTTCGTGGTTCAAACTGCTGTTTGTGGAAAACAACGGCATGGCTTTCGGCATGGAATTAGGCAGCAAGCTGTTCCTGACCGTGTTCCGCATAGTGGTGGTGGGTGTGCTCATATGGTGGATAGCGCGGCTGTCGCTGAGGAAGCGTGCCCGTCGCGGAGCCATAGCCTGCCTGTCGCTTATAGCCGCCGGCGCATTCGGCAATATTATAGATTGCGTGTTCTACGGGGTTATCTTCAACAATCCTCCGGCTCCCGAAGTGGCTGTCATGTTTCCACCCGAGGGAGGATATGCGCCGCTGTTTTTCGGCAAGGTGGTGGATATGCTCTATTTTCCGCTGTTCAGTTTCGACTGGCCGCAATGGGTACCCGTGGTTGGTGGCGAACATTTTGTGTTTTTCCAGCCGGTGTTCAACCTCGCTGATGCGGCCATTACCTGCGGCCTTCTTGCCATGCTGATATTTTATAGCGGCAAAGGGCATTTCATGGGATCCGACAGCGATCGGGCAACTGCTACAGCTGTACCCACGGAGGGGGTGCGGGAGTGAGGCATACTCTGCAATGGCTGCCTTTGGCGCTGATGCTTGCCGTATCGGCGGCTTGCTCACGCTATCCGTCGGATGTGATGCATCCCGAGGAGCTGGCCTCGCTGATGGCCGACATACATATGTCGGAAGCATTTGTGGAACAGAGTCCGGCTGATTTTCAAGGCGATTCCGCCAAGATGGCGCTCAAGCAGTCGGTCTACCGCCGTCATGGCGTTACTTCCGAGCAGGTGGATTCAACTATGGCATGGTATGGGCGCCACATGGAAATTTACATAAAAGTCTATGAACAGGTGGTGGACACCTTGAGGGCACGTCAGCATTCCGCCCAGTCGCTTGTGGCCGCTTCCACGGGTGCTAAAGTGGTGCCGCTCGGCGAGGCCAAGGGTGACACGGTGGAGATATGGCCCGGTCATCCGGTCTATGAGCTGTCCGAACGTCTCGGCCTACAGTATATGGCTGTGAACATGGAGCCGGGAGCCGACTGGGAGCCGGGCGATAATTTTGAGCTGCGTTTCCGCCTGTCGCGGCCCGTCAGTCCGGTAGGGGTGGCGTTCGGAGCCGATTATGCCGACGGTTCACATTCATTGGTTTCCCGCACTCTGATAAAGGAAGGAATGAATAGCCTTACATTACGCCTTGATCCAGAGAAAAAGCCCACGGCTCTTTACGTCAGTGCCGGAGGCGCTCCTTTCATTCAGGGGCATGAGCTTGTAATCGACTCCATTTCGCTGTTGCGTATTCATCCCCAGTCACAAGGAAGGAAATGAAACGGTATCTTGTGCGGCGTCTTGAGGTTGACGGACATGTCACATCCCTTGCCCTTCTTACCGATCATGGCGACGGCAGGGCAGAGGCCGCACCTTGGGACGGCACTGAATGCCACACCACCCGCATGGTGGATGCTACCGTTATTATTGATTCAATATCAGGCACTGTCAATGTGGCGGGCACCCACAGTGCATTTTTGCCGA
>URII01000088.1 GCA_900547825.1 uncultured Porphyromonadaceae bacterium | reverse complement strand
GAACTCCTTGCCTGATTGAAGTATATGAGCACAACATCAAAACCGGCAATACGCCATCCGCGACTTGACACATTCTACCGCAGCTCCGCAATGAGTTTTGCATCCATTTTCGTATGCCTGTCGCTGATGTATGCCGGATATACGGATTTTCATCCCATAACCACCATATGCTTCACATCAGGCTTCATATTCATGGCCGCATATGCCATATGGTATTGGACGGGAAAACCGAAAGCGATTGCTACGAGTTCTTTTGTATCCGACATATCAACCTATTACGTCCTATACTTTCTGATATGGGGTGCGCTTAAATCAAAATCGCCCGGATGGCTAATCTTCGCCACCGCTGTCGCCCTCCTCACCCTATTGATCCATCTGTACCGACTGCGCACCCACCGCATAGCCCAGTAAAGTGCATCTAACATTTGAAAAGGGACCCGGATAGCAATTGAAAAGGGGACCACCCGGGATGGGAATGCAAAGATAATTAAATTTGTTGGTTCATCATTTCCTGGGTTTCCTTCATGCGGTACGACTTACCGGTCATGTTGAGCAGTATTGCCTTGTGAGTCAGGCGGTCGACCATTGCGGTGACCAAGACCTTGTCATCGATAATCTCGTTCCAGCGGTTGAAAGCGAGGTTTGTTGTGACGACGGTGGTCTTTTTGTCGGTGCGGAGAGACAGATGGTTGAACAGCATCTCGGCTCCGGCCTTGTCACATGAGACGTAACCGAACTCGTCACAGATAACCAAGTCGTATCTTTCGAACTTGTTTTCCAGCGAGCGCAGAGTCAGTGCGTTACGGCACTCGCGTATCTGCGTCAGCAGTCTGGGCACGGAGGTGAACAGCACGGAGTATCCGGCATTGCAGGCGGCTATTCCGAGGGCTGTCGCCAGATGAGTCTTGCCAGTACCGGGATTGCCATACAGGATAAGATTCCGTCCGTTTTTAATGAAGTCAAGTGTCTCGAGAGCCGGTAGCGCCTTTCGTGCATCGGCCGGAAGAGCATCGGTGTCGATCTCGTTGAGATAGCGCAACTGTGGAAACCCGGCGTTTTTGATGCGGTGGCGCCGCTGGTTCTCGGTACGGTTTTCTTTTTCGCGCCGCAGCAGCTCTGCGGTGAACTGCCACATGCTCCACTGTTCGTCGGCGCTCTGCTGTATCAGCAGGTCTATGTCGCGTCTTACAAGTGGTAGTTTAAGGTCGAAGGCGTATGAGCGTATTGTCTCGCGCAGACCGTCTGTATTTGTTTCGGTTATCATTGTTATTCTGTATTTTAACTGTATTTTTTTGGGGGGGGCGAGGCGATTTAGTTTGCCTGCATTGCACGGCTTGCTTCCATAAAGGAGGAAAGCATATCGAGTGTATGGTTTGCCGAACTTTCTATCTCGGTCTGCAGTGTGTCCTGGACGTCCGCGCCCGGGACATCGGACACTGCCGGAGGGGCACCTTGCCCCGAGAGCATCTGAGCCTGTATCTGTTCGGCGGATATGCGCTGGAGTCCGCGGGCTGCAAGGCTTGCGGCGGCGCGGACAATGTCCGGATATGCCAGATTGTTGTCCCGGGCATATACGAGCAGTTCAATGAAGCTCCGCGGTGACTCGCTGAAGTGTTCCCGGTAAAGCGCCGCCACAGACGGGTGAACCTGCTGCAGAGCCACCGAGCGTCCCAGCGCGGCCGGCTTGCGGAGGAATGTCCCCAGATAGTGCATCAGGTCTATGACCCAGTCTCCGGAGCGTCGGCTGCGGGCATGTGAGGCCACCTTGTCGCGTTCCGACAGCGCCACGATACGCTCGGAATAGAGCTTTACTGCCACCTGTGAGCCTACAAGCCGGTCAGGGACAGAGTAATGCACGCCTTCGACGGTTATCGTGGAGTATTTGCCCACGCGGTAAAGCCGCTGCTCAAAGCAGCCGATGTCGCCGTGATCCAGCGGGCGGAGCGCCGCAATGTCGGCCTGTGTGCGGCTACGTTTCTCATCGGCCGACATATTGGAAGCCTCGGCATTGATTCTGTCACAGACCGCCGACAGATGCGCCTGTGCCGCCTCCAGGGAGTCAAAACGCACATCGAACGAGAATGCACGGCGGCGGATGTACTCCACAGAACGCTCCACTTTCCCTTTCTCCCATCCTGAACGCGGATTACAGAAATGCGGCGTGAAACAGTAGTGTACCTCCATGCGCAGCAGTGCGTCCGTATGTTCGCGGTCGCGTCCGAGGAACTTCTTTACGGCCGTGCGCATGTTGTCGTATGCCATCACACGCGGCGTCCCTCCCAATTCCCTGAAGCAGTTGCGGTGCGCTTCCATAAGGGCAAGCGTGTCCTCCCGCGAGAACAGATAAGCCTTTCGCATGTTGCTGTGGTCAAGGGTAAAAACCGCCATGTGCAGACGCGTGCGGACCCCTCCGAGCCACAGCGTGACCACTCCCCAGTCAAACTCGCACCGGAACCCCGGCTCATAGCTCTGGCGGATGTACGCTCTTGCCGGCTTCTGTGTCTGTTCCGGAATGGCCTCCAGAGCGCGTACATACTGACATACCGTGGAATACGCTATGCGGATGCCCTCGTCCTGAAGGCGACGCCACATATCGAGCTTACGCATCTGCTGCTTGTGAAGCCCGGCCGCCGCATTCTCCCGGTTGCGGGCTATGAAGCCGTCAATCCGGCGCCGCACCTCTTCGGTCACCACACGCCGAACTCGGCCGCTGCTGTCATACTTCGGCTTTGTCAGGAGATAGTCGTCTACCTCCCCTGATGTGGGCGACGGGCCTGTTTCATTCTCGAACTCACGGAGATACTTGCGTACCGTCTTGCGGCTCATGCCGTTGCGACGCGCTATCTCGCGGATGCTCATCCCCTCGCGGCGATGAGACAGAATAATGGATGTCTTTTCCTCCATGTGTAACATTTTTGTGGACGCGTTGATGTTGGTTTGTTTTATCAACGCAGTCCGGGTTAAACTTACCCATGGGGTGGGTCCCTTTTCAATTGCTGTACCTGGGTCCCTTTTCAAATGTTAGATGCAAGTAAAGGATATAACGTGAATTCGATATAATAATCTCACATTATTTATTTCGGGAGGATGGGCGAAGCCCATGCCGGAAGGTCATCGACATAGCGTTTTGCAAGCTCTCCATCGCTCAAACGGAAGAGAAGCCGAGCTTCTGCATCCTCTATTGAGTTGTCATAAACATAGAGCCGGTCAACGATTGAGGATAGAATTTTACAATTGGCAATCGACTTATCGTAGCGAGATATGATTTTGGGGATGGGCACATCATGCCCTCCGTTCAGCACCCGGTTTGCAACACGCTTGGCGTTGATGGTAGGAGATTCAGTGGAAACAAAGAACAGACGTATGAAGAATCCGGTTTGCTTTGCCCTAAGAATGTAATCAACCTTATCGCTTGCTGACATCACGGTCTCAAAGATATGGCTCTTGCGTTCTGCCAAACATCTTTCACGCCAATCATTGCAATAGTTGGCCGCCTTTAGAACTGCATCCTGATTGTTCCAATCTCCAAATATGTCACGAGCCACATTGTCGGGATTGATGTATTCCGAATCCTCCAGCCATTCATGGTGAAGAATCTTGGATGTCATGGAAGTTTTGCCCGACCCGTTAGGCCCGGCTATCACAATCAGAACAGGACGATGCTCACTTGCGGCCATTCTTAATCCTATTTATTGTATCGCCCCATTTTTCCTGAGCCGCTTGAGTCGCAGCTTCAATACCGGCAGCCACACGCTCAGCCGCCCGGCGAGTGCTCTCGCGGGCGTCCTCGGCAACCTCGCGCATAATCTGAGCCATGCGCTCGTCGCCCGGCTCCTCCATCGACGTCAGCCGATAACTGTTCATATGCTCTTCCGACATAATAAATCTTTCTTATTCAACGCCAAAGTTACTAAAAAAGTGCGATAACAAAGCACTACCACATTTACAAATAAAATATAAAAATGGAGTGCAACCCATCGGGCTACACTCCATTAATATATGGATGGTGAGATTTACTTCACTTCCTCAAAGTCGACGTCGGTAACGGTGTCATCGTGACCGCCGGCATTGCCGGGGTTAGGAGCACCTGCGCCTGGATTGGCATTTGCGCCGGCCTGCTGCTGAGCATTAAGAATGTCCTGCTGGGCAGCACCGAACGCAGTCTCTATCTCTTTGATGGCAGGATCTATTGCATCGATGTTCTGAGCCTTGTGTGCTTCCTTGAGTTTGTCAAGGGCTACAGTGATGGCTGTCTTTTTATCGGCGGGGATCTTGTCGCCAAGTTCGTTGAGCTGCTTTTCGGTCTGGAAAATCAACGCATCGGCATGGTTGAGTTTGTCAACACGTTCTTTTTCCTTGGCGTCGGCGGCTGCATTGGCGGCTGCCTCATCCTTCATGCGCTTGATCTCAGCGTCAGTAAGACCGCTGGAGGCTTCAATACGTATGCTCTGCTCCTTGCCTGTGGCTTTATCCTTGGCCGAAACGTTCAATATACCGTTGGCGTCGATCTCAAATGTGACTTCGATCTGCGGTATGCCACGGGGCGCGGGAGCAATGCCGTCAAGATGGAATTTGCCGAGAGTCTTGTTGTCACGTGCCATAGGACGTTCGCCCTGAAGCACTACGATCTCAACCGAAGGCTGGTTGTCGGCTGCGGTGGAGAATGTCTCACTCTTGCGGGTAGGAATAGTGGTGTTGGCGTCGATAAGTTTTGTCATGACACCGCCGAGGGTTTCGATACCTACTGACAGAGGCACAACGTCAAGCAACAGCACATCCTTTACATCGCCGGAAAGCACACCGCCCTGGATTGCAGCACCCACGGCTACCACTTCATCGGGGTTGACACCCTTGGAAGGAGCCTTTCCGAAGAATTTCTCAACTATCTGCTGGATGGCAGGTATACGTGTGGAACCACCCACAAGAATAACCTCATCGATATCCTTGGCTGTGAGACCGGCATCCTTCAAAGCCTGCTCGCAGGGAGGAATGGTAGCGTTGATAAGCTTGTCGGCAAGCTGCTCGAATTTAGCGCGGGTGAGGGTCTTCACAAGGTGCTTGGGAATACCGTTCACAGGCATGATGTAGGGAAGGTTGATCTCTGTGCTCGTGGTCGAGGACAGCTCAATCTTGGCTTTCTCGGCAGCCTCTTTAAGACGCTGGAGAGCCATAGGATCCTGACGCAGGTCCACACCTTCGTCCTTCTGGAACTCATCGGCAAGCCAGTCGATTATAACATGGTCGAAGTCATCGCCGCCGAGGTGTGTGTCACCATTGGTCGATTTCACTTCAAACACTCCGTCGCCAAGCTCAAGGATCGAGATATCGAATGTGCCGCCACCGAGGTCAAACACGGCGATCTTCTGATCCTTGTTGCTCTTGTCGAGACCATAAGCCAAAGCTGCGGCTGTAGGTTCGTTCACAATACGGCGCACGGTAAGGCCTGCTATCTCGCCTGCCTCCTTGGTGGCCTGACGCTGGGCGTCGTTAAAGTAAGCCGGCACAGTAATAACGGCCTCGCTCACCGACTGTCCGAGATAGTCCTCGGCTGTCTTCTTCATTTTCTGAAGAATCATGGCAGATATTTCCTGAGGGGAATATTCGCGGCCGTCGATATCAACACGCGGGGTATTATTGTCGGAGCGCACCACT
>URII01000087.1 GCA_900547825.1 uncultured Porphyromonadaceae bacterium | reverse complement strand
ATTTATTGTCACATCGTGTTAAATGATAAACAATAATCGTGCCGTAATGGTTGCACCCTCCCTCACTAAAAAAAGCAGAGGCCCGCAGCCTCCCTCTCCATAAAGCTACGGACCCCGTACTGTTTTGAATTGATATATCTCTTATCTCACGGCCACTTTCTGTGACATCTCGCTATCCGATATTATATATATTCCGGCAGGCAACCGGAGTTTTACTTCTGAGCATATCTCATGTGAATAAACCATTTCACCTTTGGCATTTACAACCGTGATATGACGTTTGCCGCAGGGGAATATTACAAGTTGTCCGTTTGTCATATCAGTTGAGAATCCTTTGGGTATATCGGGTGACACCCCATTGATGCTTGCCGTCATTCTCCGCATGGCAATTCAACGCCACACACGCGATTGTCAGGCATTCTTTGAAGATGTTTGTTTTCATGGAGCGAGGGGTTTAATTGGTTTCGTTCGCAATTTAATAAAAACAAACCACATATGCGATAAAAGTGAGCATGAAGGCAAAAATATTTTATCTGATGGTTGCGGTTTTTACAGCTGTCCTATCAGAATAGCGGTATAGGCTATGTAGCACAGCACCATCACGGCGCCTTCGCCACGTGTTATGGTGCTGTGCCCTATGATGCGGGCAAACAGCAGGAACATTACCGATGCACCTAAAAGCGTGAGCAGATCGAAATTGCCGATCCCGCCGAACGGCAGGGGTGTTATGGTGGCGCTCACCCCCAGCACCATAAGTATGTTGAATATATTGGATCCTATTACATTGCCCACCGCTATGCCCGGGCGCCCTTTCAGTGCCGCAGCCACCGATGTGGCCAATTCCGGCAGCGAAGTGCCTGCGGCCACGATTGTAAGGCCTATCACCGCATCGCTCATTCCTATGGCATGCGCAAGCCCTGTGGCACCGTCCACGAACATGTCGCCCCCGAATACCAATGCGCCTAATCCCCCGGTTATATACACCACGCTCCGCCACACGGCCATCTCCTTGCCGCCTGATCCATCAGCCTCCGGCCCGGCGGCACCGTCCTTTGCCGTGGCCAGCGTATATCGCATGAACAGCAGAAAAAACACCAATAGCAGCAACCCGTCCGTGCGGCTTACCTCGTTTGCGGCAGCCCCGTCAACCAGCATACCGTTACCCAACAGCAGCATGACCGCCGACGACAGCACCACCATGGGCAGCTCCATCGTCATGACGCTGCGCCCCACGGCGATAGGGCGCACCAAAGCCGTAATGCCAACTATCATCAGTATGTTGAATATATTGCTCCCCACCACATTGCCTATGGCCATCGGGGCATTCCCCTCTAAGGCCGCAAGCAGCGATATCACGAGTTCAGGCGCCGATGTGCCGAACGCCACCACCGTCAGCCCCACCGTCAGCTCGCTTATGCCCATGCGCCGCGCCACTGAGGCCGCGCCGTCAGTCAGGAAGTTGGCGCCTCCGAGTATCAGCGCCAGGCCCCCCGCAAGAAGCAGTATCTCGGTAATCATAACGCGAATTTAAGAAAAAATTTTTAATTTTGTAGCATGAAGCAAAACGGCCTTTTGATAGTGATACCGGCCCGTGGTGGCAGCAAGGGGATCCCGCACAAAAACATAAAGATGCTTGGCGGCCGTCCTCTGATAGCCTATACCATCGACGTGGCACGCAGCATAGCCCCTGACAGCCATATAATTCTGTCCACCGACGATGACGCCATAGCCTCCACAGCCCGTGCCTGCGGGTTGCCGGTGGAATATATGCGTCCCGCCTCCCTCGGAGGCGACAATGTGGGCTCGCGTGAAGTCATACTCCATGCCATGGACTGGGCCGACGCCCGGGGGCTTGAATATGACAAAGTACTGCTCCTTCAGCCCACCTCCCCCTTACGGACGGTGGAGGATGTGGAGCGTGCCATATCTCTATGGTGCCCGGGCTGCGATATGGTGGTATCCGTCACCGAAGCTTCTTCCAATCCCTATTACAACTGTTTTGAGGAGGATCCTGACGGCTTCCTGCATGTGTCGAAAGGCGATGGCCTGTTCACACGCCGTCAGGATGCGCCCTCGGCTTGGGAATACAACGGCGCTGTCTACGTCATAAATCCCCGCTCCATCCGCGAAATGCCCCTCGGGGCCATGCCGCGCCGCCGTCCCTGCGTCATGCCGCGTGAGCGCAGTCTCGACCTCGACACACCCCTCGACTGGCTTGTGGCCGAAGCCCTCATAGCCTCAGGGCATAATAATTGACCGTCTATGCAGATGAAAAGTATGGATAGACATATAATACACATCAGCGACTCTTTCCTCACGGCTTTGGAACGTCTCAACGCCCTGTCGGGCGATGTCATGACTCTCATAGCCGTCGACTCCGACGGGCGTCTTTGCGGCACACTCACCGACGGCGATGTTCGCCGCGCCCTTTTGCGCGGAGTGCCCGTCACTTCCGCGGTAGCCGACTTCATCAACCGCGGCGCCCGCTATCTTGTCGACGGAGCCATCGACCTCGACAGTCTCCGGCGCTACCGTGCCGAAGGCCTGCGCCTTATCCCCGTCGTTGACACCTCTATGCGCCCCGTGCGCCTCATCAACACTGCCGTAACCCACTCCCAGCTCCCCCTTCAGGCCATATTGATGGCCGGCGGAAAAGGGGAGAGGTTGCGCCCGCTCACCCTAACATGCCCCAAGCCCCTGCTGAAAATAGGCTCCAAAGCCATAATCGACTATAATGTGGAGGCGCTCGCACGGGTAGGAATCAGCGACGTCACAGTCACAGTCAATTATCTTGCATCAATGATGGAAGATCATTTCAGCCGTCCTGTGGCCGGTATAAATGTAAAGTGTGTGCGTGAGGACATGCCCCTCGGCACCCTCGGCGCCGCATCGCTCGTGCCCCTTCCACCTCAGGGCGATACCCTCGTCATGAACTCCGATCTGCTCACCACCATATCCATCGAGGACATGTATCTCCTCCACCGCTCCGAGCATGCCGACATTACCGTGGCCTCCGTGCCATATACCGTGTCGGTGCCCTTCGCCATTCTCCGCACCGAGGGGCAGCGCATACTATCCTTGCAGGAAAAACCCACCTACACCTATCAGGCCAACGGCGGCATATACATAATCTCCAACCGTCTTTTGCGTGAGCTTCCCTCCGATGCGCGCACCGACGCCACCGACCTCATCGAATCCGCCCTGGCACGTGGCCTTTCAGTGGCATATTTCCCTGTCAGCGGCACATGGATCGACATAGGGTCCCCCCAGGACTATACCCGTGCCTGCGAGCTCATGAAACATCACCGTCAACTATCCTCCAACTCCGATTGTTAAGTAACCATATGGCAGATTCCAATTTTATCGACTATGTGAAGATCCTTTGCCGGTCAGGCAAGGGGGGCGCCGGCTCGCGCCATTTCTACCGCGCCAAATATGTGCCCAAAGGTGGGCCCGACGGCGGCGACGGTGGCCGCGGCGGCCATATAATACTGAAAGGCAACCGCAACATGTGGACCCTTCTCCCGCTCAAATACCGCCGCCACATATTCGCCGGCAACGGTGAGAGCGGTTCTGGCGGACGGAGCTTCGGCAAGGACGGCGAGGATGTCATTGTGGAAGTGCCCTGCGGCACCGTTGTGTTCGACGCCGAGACAGGCGACTATCTCTGCGAGGTGGTCGACGACGGCGAGGAAGTCAAGCTGCTCCGCGGAGGCCGCGGAGGTCTCGGCAACTGGCATTTCAAAAGTGCCACCAACCGTACCCCACGTTATGCCCAGCCCGGCGAGCCGGCTATAGAGAAAACTGTCATACTTGAACTCAAACTGCTGGCCGATGTTGGCCTTGTAGGCTTTCCAAATGCCGGAAAGTCCACCCTCCTCTCCTCATTGTCAGCCGCACGCCCCAAGATTGCCGACTATCCCTTCACCACCATGGAGCCGCAACTTGGCATCGTCAGCTACCGCGACAACCGCTCATTCGTCATGGCCGACATTCCCGGCATAATAGAGGGCGCCAGCGAGGGAAAGGGCCTCGGACTCCGTTTCCTGCGCCATATCGAGCGCAATGCCGTGCTCCTGTTCCTTGTGCCGGCCGACGCCATCGACATAAAAGCCGAATACGAGATACTCCTCGGCGAGCTCAGCCGCTTCAACCCCGAACTCATCGACAAGCCACGCGTTCTGGCCATATCCAAGAGCGACATGCTCGACGACGAGCTGATCCGTGAGCTGTCCAAGGACCTGCCCGACGATCTGCCCCATGTGTTCATATCCTCCGTCTCGGGTCAGGGACTTACCGAGCTTAAGGATCGCCTTTGGGAGGCCATCACCGCCGAGAGCAACCGCATAGAGCCGTCGGCCATCACACACCGCCCGCTCGACGGCCACCACCGTGTACGCGAGGAGGACGAGTTTGTGTTTGAGAATGTGCCTCAGCCCGAACCTGATCCCGACGAATTCCTTGATGATGAGGAGGACTGGGACGCGCTCGACTGGGAGTATTCCGACGACGACCGTTGACACGATATATTCTTCATACACCACGGCCGTGTAATCCTCATGGACTCCACGGCCGTGCCTTTATATAATAGAAGCTGTTTCAGTCATCCAATTCCGCGAGTTTGTCGCCCACTGCCTCTATCTCGCGTATTCCCCGGTTGGTGTAGCGAAGCCGCCATACGAACGCGCCTATGCTGGTTCCCGTCATGATTGAAGCGATTATAGCCACAGTTGTTAGATCCATCTCCATGTTTTTGTGCATGAAATAGACGAACCAGCCTATATACGGTATCAGAAGGCACCACATCGCCACACTCAGGTTCCTGAACCCCTTTTTGTATTTCACAAGGTTGCGCTGCATTCCCGCAAGCCCTCCTTCCATCCTGTCTATTTTTCCGCGCATCCTGTTCTGCCATAGTATGTCGGGAATCACATATAGGCACAGCAGCGGCACAGGCCAGTACAGCGGCTGCACCATTACGGTATACAGTCCGGTCATTACAAACATTATCGAGAAGAATATTATTCCCGACACAGTTTTGGGCGCGAGCGGGTGCGATTTGCTGTGTAGCGACGCCACAAGGAGTTCGCGGTTCACTATCTTCTGTTGTTCTATACGGTGCTGCTGTTCTTTCCAGAGTTTTGCCATGTCGTCAGGATTAAAAACGTTGAAGTCGGGGGTTGATGTTGTCTCGTTCATAATTTCAGCATGTTTTTGACAGTTGTTTCAGTTTCTCTTTTATTCTCACTAATTTCACCGATACGTTCTTTGCCGACAGGCCCATGACAAGCCCTATCTCTTCATAAGTCAGGTTCTCAAGCCACAGCATTATCAGCGCCCTGTCCACCACATCCAATTTCATAAGCAGCGCATAGAGCTGCCCTGTCCGTTTGTCGGGTTCCATCGATGCGTCGATAGTGTCATGGTCAAGGATCGGCACGGTAGTTATGCGCCGGCTTTTGTGCCGCTTGAAGTTTATGGCCGTGTTGAGGGTCACACGGTACACCCATGTCGACTCCTCGGCCTCGCCGCGAAACGAGTCTATCCCGTTCCATATCTTTATCGACACCTCTTGGAACAGGTCTTCCAGATCCTCGCGGTTGTCGCAATAGCCCCGGCACAGCATCATGATCCTATGGCTGTTGCGGTTTATTATGTCGGCTACAAGCTGTTGTTTTGCAGTTATGGTTCTGTTCATTTTACAGTTTTGATCATTTGCGGATACAAATATAAGTT
>URII01000086.1 GCA_900547825.1 uncultured Porphyromonadaceae bacterium | reverse complement strand
GCTCCGTTCTGTGAAATTCGGTTACACATAGTGAGACACCGCCTCTCAGCCAAAGCTACACTGTCGCCTGTGTTTTTTTGTAACTAATGTTAAATATGCCCGGTCTTAAATCATGTAGGGCGGTGGCGTGTTATATATTTATGGTCTTGCATAAGGGCCTTTTTTACGTTTCACCGGTAATTTTCATTGTTTATGGCCGATAATCCGTCCCGTTTGCCTGAGTCGCCTGTAACAGCCTCGGGCCGTAAGAAAATAATCTCCACTGCCAAGGGGTCACTTACAATGATCGCCATGGCCATCATGATCGTGACCTCTATCCTAAGCCTCCGCGGCCTCCCTTCCGAAGCCAAATTCGGTATTCAGGCCATATTCTATTATATCTTCGCGGCGGTGGTCTTTCTCTTGCCTTTCTCGCTGGTATGTGCCGAACTCGCATCCACCTATACCAAGGCCGGCGGACTTTACCGATGGGTGTCCGAAGCTTTCGGCCCGCGCTGGGGGTGGACGGCCATGTATCTCGAATGGCAGACTATCGTCATATGGTTCCCCACCGTGCTTATGTTCGGTGCCGCATCCCTGGCTTATATCTTCTGGCCTGAAAGCTTCGACAAGGCTTTGGCTTCCAACAAAATCTATACCATTGTCATAGCCATGGTGATATATTGGGCCGCCACGTTCAATTCATTCCGAGGGCAGAAAATGGCCAATAAGCTCAGTACCCTCGGTGGCCTTTTCGGCACCATTATTCCCGGCGCCGTGCTCATAGTGCTCGGCATTGTTTATTTGTGTGTAGGTAAGCCTATAGCCCTTGATCATGTCCCGTTTTTCCCTGATTTCTCCCATCTCAGCACCATAGTCCTCGCAGCCTCTATATTCCTTTTCTACGGAGGCATGGAGATGCAGGCCGTGCATATCAACGACATGAACAACCCCGCCCGGGAATATCCCCGCGCCGTGTTCATAGCCATGATTGTAATTGTGGCGGTCTATGCCCTTGGCACTCTTGTCATAGGATTTGTAATTCCGAGCGGCAACATCGACCTCCTCCAGTCGCTTCTTGTCACTTATAAAGCACTTTGGGGCAGCTTCGGTCTCGGTTGGCTCGGCAATGTCATGGCCCTTTTCATAATGTTCGGCGTGATAGGGCAGGTTAGCGCCCTTGTCACAGGCCCTGCCACCGGACTTATGGCTGTGGCCCAGTCGGGCTATCTCCCCATGTCGTTGCAGAAGGTCAATAAAAATGGTGTCAACAAACCCATCCTATGGATAGAAGGCATCTTCGTCACCATCCTTACACTCGTGCTCCTTGTGCTCCCTACCGTGGAGTCGGCCTATCAGATCATGTCGCAGATGTCCACCATCATTTATCTTATAATGGTGTTGATGATCTATGGAGCTTTCCTCCGTCTCCGCCGCACGCAGCCCCATAAGCAGCGCGGATTCAAGGTTCCCGGCGGCAACGTCGGCAAATGGGTCGTCACCATAGTCGGTATGGCCGGAGCCTTCCTCGCGCTTGCATTGAGCTATCTGCCCCCATCGCAGATCACTACCGGCAGTCCGGTGGTCTACATCGGTATTCTCTTGCTCGGTGTCGCACTGTTTGTGGCGCTTCCTCTCGTGGTCTATGCCATGCGCAAGCCCTCGTGGCGCAACCCTGGGGCCCATTTCTATCCTTTCGACTGGCAGATCGAGGGGCGCAAGCCTTGGGAAGTGTCGAAGTGGAGCGCCGGATTCACCCCCACTGAGCAGCAGGTCGAGGACGCCGAGACGGCTGCTATAAGCAACCATGCCGGAGCCAAGTACATGTGATTGTTGACTGTAAGCATTTTAATATCTATCTTTGCGGCGGTTTTTGACTATCGTTTATGAAAACTGAATTCTACGGCCTTACCCCCGCCCAGGTGGAGGAGAGCCGCCGCCTGCATGGATCCAATCTGCTTACCCCTGCTGCGAGGCGTTCGGCATGGAGCCTGTTCTTTGAAAAGTTCAGGGATCCTCTCATCGTTATTCTGCTTGTGGCCGGCTTCCTTTCCGTGGGTATATCATGCTATGAGTATTACCTCGGGGGCGACCCCTCGGTGTTCTTCGAGCCGGTGGGTATCTTTATGGCAATAATTCTCGCCACCACCCTCGCTTTTGTTTTCGAACGTCGGGCCGACAGGGAGTTTGCCGTCCTCAGCCGTGTCAACGACGATGAGCCTGTGGCCGTAGTCCGTCAGGGCAATGTCACCGAAACGCCCCGGCGCGACATTGTGGTGGGCGATATCGTCATACTCTCCACAGGCTGCGAGGTTCCCGCCGACGGCAAGCTTCTTGATGCCACAAGCCTCAAAGTCGACGAATCCTCCCTCACCGGCGAACCCTCATGCTCCAAAACCGTCGATCCGGCCCATTTCGACCCCGACGCCACGTTCCCGTCAAACGTTGTGATGCGTGGCACAAAGGTAATGGAAGGCCATGGGGTGATGGAGGTCACCGCTGTGGGCGACGCCACCGAAAACGGACGCGTCACCGAGGCGGCCCATATCGACAGCTCTGTCCGCACACCCCTCGATGATCAGCTCGCGCGCCTCGGCCGCCTCATAAGCATATCATCATACATCATCGGTGCCCTTATAATAGTGGCCCGCATGGCCATGTATTTCGTCAACGCCGATTTCCAGTGGATGTCGTTCTTGACGCGCCTGTTGCAGTCGGTCATGATCGCCGTCACCCTCGTTGTGGTGTCCGTGCCCGAAGGCTTGCCTATGGCCGTGACCCTCGCGTTGGCTTATTCCATGCGCCGAATGCTGAAAACCAACAACCTCGTGCGTCGCCTCCATGCCTGCGAGACTATGGGCGCCACCACCGTGATATGCACCGACAAGACCGGCACACTCACCGAGAACCGTATGCAGGTGGCCCATGCCGACTTTTTCGGCGATCCTCCCGTCTCTGTCATTGCCCGGGGCATAGCCGTGAACTCCACCGCCGGGCTTGACCGTGCGTCACAGCCTCATAAAGTCATAGGCAACCCCACCGAGGGTGCCCTCCTCCTTTGGCTCGAACGTCAGGGCGTCGATTACCGTGAGCTCCGGCAGCAATGCGTGCGTGTATCCGAGCTCCCTTTCTCCACCGAGCGTAAATATATGGCCACAGTGGTGGAGAATCCCGCTGGCGGGCGCATACTCTATGTCAAGGGTGCGCCCGAGATAGTCTTTGCCATGTGCCGCGTCGTTTCCGGCGTCACCCGCAGTGAGCTCGACGCCCTTCTGCTCCGGTACCAGTCACAGGCCATGCGCACCCTCGGCTTCGCCTGGCAGCGCCTCGCCCCCGGTGAGCCCGACCCGATATCCTCCGGCGGAGTGAATCCCTCCGCTCTTTCGTTCCTCGGCATAACGGCCATTTCCGATCCTGTCAGGGCCGATGTCCCCGATGCAGTGCATCAGGTGCGCTCTGCGGGCATTGACGTCAAGGTAGTAACCGGCGACACCCCTGCCACCGCCATGGAGATCGGCCGTGAAATCGGGCTGTGGTCCGATTCGGTCGATTCGGATTCCAACATCGCCACAGGCCCCGAAGTGGCCGCAATGTCCGATAGCGAGCTTACCGGCTGTGTGGATCGCCTGAAAATCATTGCCCGCGCACGTCCGTTGGACAAAAAGCGCCTTGTCGAAGCCCTTCAGCGGCGCGGCGAAGTCGTGGCCGTCACCGGCGACGGCACCAACGACGCTCCGGCGCTGAAAACAGCCCATGTGGGCCTCTCTATGGGCGACGGCACCTCCGTGGCCAAAGAAGCCAGCGACATAACCATAATCGACAACTCCTTCTCCTCCATAGGCCGGGCCGTGATGTGGGGCCGGTCGCTTTACCGCAACATACAGCGGTTCATCCTTTTTCAGATGACCGTCAACGTCGCTGCCTGTCTCATCGTCCTTATAGGCTCCTTCATGGGCATGCAGTCCCCGCTTACAGTCACGCAGATGCTTTGGGTCAACCTCATCATGGACACCTTCGCCGCAATGGCCCTTGCATCGTTGCCCCCAACCTCGGCAGTCATGCACGATAAGCCACGCAGCCGGTCGGCATTTATCATCAGCCCCTCCATGTCGCGCTTCATTATAGGCGTCGGATTGGCCATGTCCGCCGTACTTCTTGCATTGCTGTGGTATCTCGAACACTCCTCCGTCACCTCTGTGTCGATGATCGGCAGAGCCGTCACAGGCGCCGCCAAGGAAATGACACCCTACGAAATGTCAGTGTTCTTCACCGTGTTCGTCTTCATGCAGTTCTGGAACATGTTCAACGCACGCGCATTCGCCACAGGCCGCTCCGCATTCCATTTCCGCGGTTGTGGAGGCTTCCTGTTCATAGCCGCCCTTATCTTTGCCGGGCAGATCCTCATAGTGCAGTTTGGCGGTCCGTTCTTCAACGTCACCCCCCTGAGCCTCTCCGACTGGCTCCTCATCATCGCCACCACCTCCCTCGTCCTCTGGCTCGGCGAACTCTCCCGCCTCCACCACCCCTGATCCTAAGGCTTCCTGGCTTCCTCAGCCTCTCTATCCCATTATTTGTTAATTAATATTAATTACTGCCCTGCAAAATGTAATCCTCCGCCCTCTACACACTCTACAAACCCACCGCTATGCTCCCACCTCGGATAGCTCGCCCTCATAACTAACTATAAAAAAACCTTGAAAACCGCTAAATCTTTGACTTGGATTTTGTTATTACAAATAAACCTATTAAATTTGCAGTAACATACTTACCCCGCTTCCCGTAAGAACAGCGCGCTCAGGGTAAGTTTTTATTTTTATGACGCTTCCACATTACAATCAACAGCAGCTTTCGGTTGCAGAACAGATAAGGCTTCTAAAATCGGAGGGGTTGACTTTCTTCGATGAGAATAGAGCACACCACATTTTGGGAAATATCAGTCTTTTCAGAATGAAAAGCTATCTAATGCCATTACGCCAGCCAAATTCACGTAAGTTCAAGGAATGTGCAAGTTTTGAAACTGCCTACTCATTATACAAATTTGATTCGGCATTGAGAAAGATGATTTGCTCGGAGTTGGAAAAGATTGAGGTGTCAATCCGCACACAGTTGTCTTTGATAATGAGTGACGAGGCTGGGATATATTGGTTTGAGAATCCGGCTAATTTTCGTAATGCAAGTCGTCATGCCACTCTATTGACAAACTTACAAACTGAATTGCAGAGGAGCGATGATGAGGCTATTGTTGGCTTTCAACAGCGTTATTCCAATAATTTCCCGCCAAGTTGGATGAGTTTCGAAATAAGTTCTTTTGGCACACTTTCAATGATGTACAAATGGCTTAACGCAGGTCGGGCAAGGCGAAAAGTGGCACGATTCTATGGATTGTCCGATACAGTTATGGAGTCGTGGCTTCATTCAATCGTATATGTCCGAAATATCTGTGCTCATCACAGCAGATTGTGGAACCGCAGATTGAGTATTAATGCACTCGTGCCACGTAATACATATTTGCCGTTTATAAATACACCTGCGGATATCAAGAGGGTATATTATGTTATGTCAATATTATTGTATTTCCTTCAGGCTGTCAATCCACAAAACACATTCGTTGCTCGTTTTAAATCTTTGCTTGCAGAGTATCCGGGAGTGGATACGGGTGCAATGGGCTTCCCGGACGACTGGAAGGAAGAAACACTTTGGCAGTAACTCTATTCCACTTTGCCATTGATAAAAGTGCAGTCGCGGCTGTCGTGTCGTCGCAATGTAATCTCGTGGCGCTACCGTCCGATTCAGTCTGATCAAGTCCGAAAAGTCCGATACGTCCGGCCTGAACCGTGACATTTTCGCACGCTCAGCCTTTGGTGCGCCCTTATCTTCGCGCCATGCGCCAGTCCGTCCATATCCCGCGCCACACCTGGCACCCCGTTCCGCAAGCCCCGCGCTCGTGGAGCTTCTGCCGTTGGCTCGGGC
>URII01000085.1 GCA_900547825.1 uncultured Porphyromonadaceae bacterium | reverse complement strand
TGCACATTGCCGATGACCGGCATGGTCAGCAGAGCGGAGTCAATCTTGCGGCGTCGACCGAGAACATGAAGCTTGTGCGGGGCAGCGACACTATCGCCTCTGCCATCTGTGCCGTGACGGCAACTCCGTTGCTGTATATATTCACTATTTTGCCGCGGTCGCTCAGTTTGCGTGCTATCGCCGGCAGGTCGGGATTGAGGGTAGGTTCTCCGTGCAGATGCAGAAATACCTTTTTATAAGGAATATCAATGGACTCCAGTATGCTGTCAAACATACCGGCGTTCATCATTCCCCGTAGCCGTGGTTTTATTCCGTGCCCGTTGGGACAGCATGAACACCGCAGGTTACAGCAGTTTGTAGGTTCTATTATTATGGTATCGGATATCTGAGTAAGATATCCCGGCCTTAGAAATTTCTCATCGAGGCGGCGCCCGATACGTTTCAGGTTCTGTCGGAAGCGGCTCATCGTTTATATGAAAGGCATGCGCCCTGACATAGGCGTCTTTTGAACAAAAAACATCCGTTGCATTGCTCCATGAGCGGTTTGCCTAAAGCTGACCGCACTGCAGCGGCGCATCCTGAGCTCATGCTTTCCCATGACATGGATGTGGAAAATTTAAGCTCCACGCTGTCGATCCCGAGACATGGCTGTACGCTCATGGCAGGTGACAGGCACACGTTGCGGGTGCACCCTCCCTCGCTTACGTTGCAGCGTGGGCGTAACGCCTCATTGTTTATAATTTCCATTCTCCGCTCAGGGCTGAAAAAACATGGAGGAACCGGTTTAGCCATGCGCAGGTTTATTCCGCGCCGGCGTGTTTCATCCATCAATGCTTCAAGTTTCGGCACCATGCGTTGCATCGCCGAGAGGTCGACGTATGAATTGGCCGCATCGTTTGACGGGATGGTCAGGGCTACGTTCAGTTCCCGCAGCCCGAGTTTTTCCATAAGCTCAAGCCAGGGGGTGCTGTCGGTTTGCTCCGATTCGAAGTTTGCTCTTGCCACAAGCCGTATGCCGCGCTCACGCGCTTTCTCCACGTTGCGGGAAAATATATCCATCAGTCCGGGATTGCTCCATAATGCGGATGTGAGGTGCAGATAAAGGACTTCAATCAGCTCGCCGGAAAATATTTCATCGTCGGGAACCGGTATGGTGAAGTTAGTGGCGAAATATACTTTCATGCCTGCGTTGGCCGACCGTTGCAGCAGGTGCAGCAGATGGGGATATATGAGCGGTTCGCCCCCGCAGGGGGTAATACGGTGCACCTGTTCACGTTCACACCAATCCATTATCGCATCCAACTGGGGCCGGCTTATGGCGGTATGCTCAATGTCGTTGGAGAAGCAATAGGGGCAGCGCAGATTGCATTGTCCGGTTACGAATATCATGAACTGGCGTACCGTGTCCTCTTCCCTGACAGTGGAATGGGGTGTACGGCTCCATTGTCCGGTTTCATCGGCAATGGCCGGGAAGCGCAGTGCTATCGTGTCGGCAAGAGCGGAAGCTTCGGCCGGCTTCATGGAGTCCAGATGATGTATGAGGGTGCCGATGAACCGGTTGAATTCCTTTTCCATCTCGCCGAACAGAGTGCATGGACGCGCATCGCGCACCGGTTCAATGGGCCGGTAGCCGAGAAACGGGAACCTGCGGCGAGCATATTTGAAGAAGTGGTTGCGGTCGGCCAGCGGGTGTGTCGCCATGTTGAAAAACATGGCCGGGTCATTGAAAAAATTCCCGGTTATTTCGCGTGCTGCGATCTGTCCGAACCTTGGATCGGGATCATTCCACAGATCGTATAGTTCATTACTCATCATAGTGAGCGAAGGAGGTCTAAAGTGAGAAGCTCACGTTTGCCGAAATGCATTGTATATCCTTTGCAGTGCTCGAGCAGGGCATAACAGAGTTCTATCCAAGCCTGCGGACGGTGGTGGATACGCATGTTGTTGCTCTGTTCCATCAGTGTGGTGAACAGTTCGGATTCGGATATGGGTGTCACCCTCGACTCATCCTCTCCGCTCTGTCGCACTCTCAGCAGTGCTGAGGCCGGCGCCGAGAAAATAATTTCCCCGCCATTCTTTTCAAGCGGGTCGATGAAGTCCTTTGAATCCTGACGTGAGATGAATAGTTTGGCGTTGCACAGAAGGGATCCTATGCGAGGCAATCCTTCGGTGTCGAGATAAAGGAATACGATATCATCGCCGAGATATGACGCACCCAGTCCGGTAAGATCATAGCACAAGGTGGATTTTCCTGAACCGCTGCGTCCGGTGGCCAGAATCCCGCGGCCATCAACCGACACTGCCGATGCGTGGATGGTAAACCGGTTGTGCATCGAAAACACTACGTGGTTAATCATCGTCATCATGGGCCGCAGAAGCGGACGTATGCGGTGTATGCCCTCGTTTCTGGTCACGAGGTGTATTTCCGTATGGCGCATTGACTCCATATCGTTTACAATCCATTGGGTCTGGTCGTGAAGTGATATATATTCTTTGGCGGCTTTCGCTGACCGGAACCACCGTGCTGTCAGAGGCCGCGGATCATCGCCGTTGACACGGTAGTTGCCTTCCCATATTTTCTCGGTGTCCGGGGCCATGACAGGATTATGTTCCACGGTCATTACCTCAACCAGATGTGATGCGGCGTCATCGGATGGTGTCACGTCACACAGGTGATGGCGGAATACCTTTGTCAGATATTCTATGTCATCGGCAAAATCGCTTCGGAATTTTACTGTCAGCCCGGCTACATTTACGGCTTGTTCGAAGATATCGGAATTTCCGGAGTGTGGCATACGGTTTAAGGTGTTTTTAATTAAATCTCCGGCCCGCCACATATGGCGCGCCGGAGAATGACAAGAGTCAGTGTGTCAATTAATAGTAATAGTAGAGCGTTACATAGTAGAGGCCGCTGCCTTGCACTACATTCATTGACTGGTGACGTTTGGTGGCGGGTTTCTCATAACGACCCTTTGCCTTTTTTGTCGATTTGTCCATAATAATTAAATTTGATTAGTTAATAAGGGCTATTTCTTTCCATTCTTGAATTTGCGCATCGATATCGGCCTCCAGTTCATCTGTCGGCACATCCTCGAAATCCTCCTTTATAAGCGCTATGATCTCTTCGCGTGTCTTGTTATCTGCTATTGCGTTCCATATGGCGCTTGCGGTGGCGTTGAGGGTATAATAATCACCAGTGGTGACGTTTACAGCTACCACTTTGTCGTTGATTGTTTTCCACGATATGTTGGAAGGTATTTCCATATTGTAGGTTTTGAATATGAGGGTTGTTAATCGTTGAATTTTACATTTTTTGCAGACGCTATGTTTTTTGCGAGACATGCACCGTTGCACTCGCGCGGATTGAACAGCATGCATTCGGCACATTCATCCGTGCGTCCGAGCATACGGTAGGGCGCATAGCGTTTTTCAAACCAGTCGGTGGCGCTTTCATAGTTTTCGAATTTTGAGAAGTGGCGTCGTCCGAGTTCAGCCATTGGAAGGCAATAAAACAGTTCTCCGTCAGGGGTTATGTCAAGCCTTGAACGGCAACCGGAATGCAGTTTTGAACGGTATTTCCATAGTTTTCCGAGTTGCTCGTTGGTGAAGCAGCATGTGGGAATGCCGCATTCATACATCAGTTTGCCACCCCGTTCATAAACCTGCCGGGCCAGTTCCACAGTCTTGGCTGCCACGGTGGCGTATTCATCGTCGCGTAGCGAAAGGTTTGATCCTGAATATGTGGGCAGAATGAATCCTATTTTAAGTTCATAGCTGAGGTTGAACCGGTCACATAGTTCTATTGCCCAGTTTTCGTCCTCATCGGGCATTATATTGAATGTGATGCTTGCCTTTTTTCCCAGCACACTGAGCCCGGCCTCGATATTTTTGCGTTGCTTGTCGGTCCATTTGGCAGGATTGTTCACATTCACTACCCAATGAATGGGAAGTATGGAGAGTTTGTCGGCATATTCCGGAGCTTTGTCCGTAGCGAGGTTTGAGAAAATGGTCACATTATAGTCGCGCTCTATGCATTGCTCCACCACCCATTCAAATTCAGGGTGCAGGGTGGGTTCGCCGCCCATGAGGTGGATCACACCGTCGCCTCTGTCTTTTTCAAGCCAGTCGAGTATCCCGGTAAGTGTTTCGCGGCTCATGACTTTAGAAGGCATTTTCGGGGCCATCATGTCCATTCCGAAACAATACGGGCAACGGTAGTTGCAATAATTTGTGAGCATTAAGTTAGGCATATGCAAAAACTTTTTTTGATTGTCAGAATGATTTAAAGCTCCGGCACCCTCCCTGGCAAAGGCCGTCGGCAAGTTTTTCACAGGATTCACACTCCGGTAGCACTCCACGTGACGCATCCATATGTTCGGCAAGTTTTTCATCGAACTTACGGCATAGATCTTTCATAGAGTCGGCTTCCATTACGTTTATCTTTCCGAGCTGGAAAAGCGGGAAACAGTTCCATCCCATAAGTCCCGGGCCTACATCGGTGGCCGCACCGCACATGAATCCTATTCGTGAGCCGAGTTTCAGCAGTTCGCCTATCTGGGCGTCGTCAAACATGCAGGCTATGAAGCCGCAGTCCATCGACATGGCTATGCGGTGTGCGGCGGCTTTGCGTGCGCACTCTATGAAATAGCGTCCTGCGGCTTTGTAATCCTTCAGTGCGATGAAACTGTTGCCGCCTTTGTAGATTGGCAGTGCTATGCCGGTGCGGATTTCACGCAACAGCCCGTAACGGTTGATGAGATCAAACAGATACGACGGATCGGTGTTGAGATCAAATATCGTATAGCTCAATGCCGATACAGCATGGAACTTCTGCATGAATTCCTCAAGACATTTTGCCTGACGCTCATTGTAGCTTGATGCCTCACCGACATTTACCACGAAGTTGACACCTGGATCATTTATCGCTACCTCCTCGAATCCCTCAGGTAACGGATTTGTGGCCGAGGTGAATATTTTCACTGGTATGCCATAGCCACGGATCAGTTTTACAGCTTCGGGAAGATGAGGATAGAGGAACGGCTCCCCTCCGAGCAACCCTATGATCGGAAGCTCTTTACGGTATTTGCGGATGAAACGGTCTATTTCATCAAGGGTCATTATCTCGTCGTAGCTTCCCGCCTCTTTCAATGCTTTACGGGCAAAGCAGAAAGGGCAGCCGCGGTTGCATTTATGTGTAAGATATAAATTTGCCATTTAAGGAATTTGGTGTCGATTGGTTTACATTGTCGAATATGTTGTCATTCTATCATCCAATAACGGTATTTGCCATTGTCGGCTATTTCTGTCATTCGGTAAGGGCATTCTCTGGCAGAGCGGCTTCCTGTAATATGACGGCCGTTCAGTGAGGCCCATGCATGTCCGGAGTCGGAGGCTGTGTCATCATGACAATGCATTGCAATGTTTATCCGCAACTCACCTTTTACCCGCAACAATCTGCATACAGTGTATATGAGGCGGGCTTTTTTCAGGCACTTGTTGTTGATGAGCTTGTGCGTCATGGTGCGTAGTCCGGAATGTGTGTTTGTTGAGAAATGTGTTTTGGTTGATATGTAAGTGTGTTGCTTACAGAATGACAACATTTATTAATTGTTGGCAAATTTAAGAAAAAGCGGCATAAAATTATCCCCTCCGATAGTTAATTTGTGTTAACATATGGAGGGGCGCAGATTATATCAGGTGTGTTGTTATCTGTCTATGCCGATGAAGAATCCTTCGGGGTTGAACCGCAGGTCGAGGCCGTTGAGAAGCTCTACTTCATATCCGCGGTAGTCGCGTGATATTTCGTTTATTCCTGAACCCGGATAATTGGCTTCGATGAATTCGGTTATGGTCTGCGGTGCTATTCCGGCGGGGATAGTGCGGCCTTTGGGTGCATCGACATCGATCCATTCGCCTATGGCGTCGAATTCCACTTCCATTCCGCTACGGAATTTTACATCATACTTTGTTCCGGCGTTGTCACCTTTGCGTTCCACCTTTATAATTTCATCGCCGGGAAAGTAAGAGGCTATGAAATTTTTTGCGGTTCCGGGCAGTTCCACTCCGGGAATGGTCTTGTCATCATCGTCGTCCGAACAGCTTGTGGCGAACGTTACGGCGAAAATTGTAAGCAGTGTAAGGATAAAGAATTTTTTCATGTTAGGTTTTTTAGATAGGGATATATTAGACATTATAGCCATAACGTTTTTAATGCAATTATAGTTCATGCAACAAAAAAGGCCGGAGGGTCAGAGCTTTTGATTGATCTGACCCTCCGGTTGTTATGCGTATGTCGTGTTCAGTACGTCAATGTGGGTTACTGGCGGTCGCGGTGCTCGCGGTGTTCGTCGAGGTCAAAGGCGCTGTGGCTGTCCCAGCCGCCCAGCGCGGAGACGATCTCCTCCAAGGCCTTGCGGG
>URII01000084.1 GCA_900547825.1 uncultured Porphyromonadaceae bacterium | reverse complement strand
TTAAACCTCACCACGCCGATGATACTGCGAAAGCGGGAAAGTAGGTAACCGCCCCTTCCACAGCAGCGCGACCCAACCGGGCCGCGCTGCTTTTTTTATGCCCCGCCGGCAACAGAATAGGATCAATAAGTCCTATATGACCTATTAGTCCTATAAGTCCTATAATTTTGTTCGGAATGTCGAAAAAAAGCGAAATAATATTTGGCCAGTAGTTTGGAAAGGATTATATTTGTCTTGTAGCGGCTTTTTGTGGCTGTCATAGTAAAAAGTAGCTTAAATTTCTTATCTCCATTCCGAATGAAAAAAGCAATGTTGAAGTCGTACCCTTGGCGTCTCCTGATAATGTTGGCGTCAGTCTTGGTGATATCCCTTATGTCGCATGCATCTGCCGCTGCCATTCCGGAATGCAGTGTATCGGAGCTCAATTCCACCACTTTGGATGAAGATATTGTGGTACGTGTACATGGTTATGTGGTTGGATATTATGACATGACGGCAAAGACGGTTGTCCTTGGCCTTCCCGCTGTGGCCGATACCAAGGTAGGACGCAATCTGATTTTGGCGGATAGCCGTGAGGCCACTCTTTCAAATCCGTTGTGCTACGTCAAGTTGGCGAGCGACGGGACGATTGATGATATCAACCTGTCGCTGCATCCTGAAGTTTATCTCGGAGAACTTTCATTTGTGGGTACATGGTATATGAGTAGCGGCATGCCAAGAGTCGATTATAGGAAGGGCGTTACAGACTATACCATCGAGCTTTATGATCCGTCGCAGGGCGGCTCGGATTTACCGCAGCCGCAGGAGCTATATATAGAAGGAAATGTTAACGGCGATGGCGGTTTCCGTGGAGCCCTTGTCCGCAGTGGCGCCGGTGAATATACCGGTGTCTTCCCGGATGGTCTTAATGGACGGTGGGCAATAAGTGGAGGCCAATGGCAGTTCGGAGCCGGTAATGATGAGAAACCTCTTGAGGATGGTTCCACGGTTCATACATGGTTCGGAGGTGGGGAATTTGTAAGTAATATAACGGCGGCTGTCCGCGTCACATTTACGTATACTGAAGGTTCAGCTCGTAGCGGGAGCACTATTCCCTCGTCATTGGTAGTGGAGTCCATCGGGACAGGTGAGGGAACGGTCGCCTCTCCCTATACTGTGGCTCAGGTGCTCGGTATGGTCGGAGAGTGGGCCGACGGCTACGGTCCGCAGGGAGTGTATGTGCGGGGATATATCGTAGGGCATATCTCCAAGGAAGGCGAAGCCGTATTCGGGCCCTATGATGAAAACTCCGGCCTCAGAGAACTTCTTGTAGCCGATGAGCCTGAGGAGGACGATCCAACGAAAGTCATAGGAATGCAGCTCAAAGTCAACGGCAGCCAGCAGCAAGATATAGGATTAAGTACTAATCCAGACCATATAGGGCATGGAATCATTGCCAAGGGCGACATGTACAGTTCCATACGTGGCAGTAGCTTTGCAGGGATAGAGAACATTTCGGACTACCGGATTATTCCTACCTCCCTCCACGCCTCATGGGGTGATCCGTCATTCTATAGCTGCCCTTTGGAACAGAGTCCAAGAGGATTTGTGAGTTCAGGATTTGATGTGGCTACATGGCGCAATGTGCGCCTTGCCATGGCAGGAACCGCAGAAGGTACTGAGGATGATGGCTACGGTCACCTTATGCTGTCGTTATCTGGCGGAAGCGAGTGGCATAGCGGATCGTTGAGCTATGGCAGGGTTGAAGCCACTGACACAGTACGTCTTGATCGCACGGCTACAGCTACTGTTGCCCTGAAGGTCTATCCCGCATCAACTCCATGTACCGAGTCAGGTCATATCGTTCTTCCATCAGGTGAATACGCCATGTTTGCCGACACGGACAGCTTCACTCCTACACTTACCCTGACTCGTAATGGCGCCACGGTAGGAGGACTGACCGTCATCGCCGACCCCGATACCAATGGCAACATACGGTCCCAGTGGTACACCCCGGCCGGCATACCGCTCCCGTGTTGTCCCACTTCCCCCGGTCTCTACATCGAGCGCCGCGGCCCTGTCACCCGGAAAATCATTATCCATTGAAATCTGATCCTCGCTTTGTGATCTCTGTACGTTCCTTGTTTCCAATTATAAATCAGCATTTGAGGCAGTAACCAATCATACTCCTCTTGAATTTCTTCTCCTGAATCTATAGTATTTTGTGTTGAAAGATTATTATAATATTTTTGCACAGAAGGAATAGAATGCGTATCTTTGCATCGCAAAAGCCCAGGTGGCGGAATGGTAGACGCGCTCGTTTCAGGTGCGAGTGCTGCGAGGCGTGCAGGTTCGAGTCCTGTTCTGGGCACCCTATTTTTAATTAAGTCGCTGATTTTCAGCGACTTAATTTTTTTAATGCAATTTTTTGTCAACCATTTGTCAACCGATCTCAAAATTAGCGGCGATTTTACCCTGCTAAATCGAGCTGAATTGAGCCGCATGAACCGATTTTGAATCATTTAACATCTTTTAATAAAGTAGGGTTGACAGCCCCTTGTCAACTGTCAGCTCCTACGAAAGAAAACGAGCCATACGGGATACCGAATGGCTCGAATTTTGTGTCGAACATAATTGCGTTGGGGACTTATCTCAGACGATTTTGATGCACTCTGTCCGGGTGCCATTTATCCATTGGCGCATGGTCGGTCAGGGGGTGACCGATTGGAATAAGATTGAAGGGAATCATGTTGTCGGGCAAATTGAGTATGGACTTGACTGGAGACATTCTTTCCTCGTGGGGATAGATGCAGGTCCACACTCCCCCGAGTCCGATGGCATGAGCAGCAAGAAGAATGTTCTCGGATGCCGCAGACAGGTCTTGCTCCCATAACACATCGTCCACTCCATCAAGAAACCTGTCCTTATTGCCACATACGACGATGGCAATCGGAGCGTGCGCCGCCATTTTCGCGTATGGGAGTGCTTTGGCAAGACGTCCTAATAATTCGGAATCATCGACCACGATAAACTCCCACGGCTGCTTGTTCACGCCGCTCGGTGCGCTCATTGCGGCGTGTAATATTGCCGATACCTGTTCGGGGCTGACTGGCTTGCCCGAATATCTTCTTACACTCACACGCCTGACGATATTCATATAGGCGTCGTTATCTTCATATTCCTTGGGGACTGTATTCGTTATTTCCATCATTTCTTATTTCTATTTGAGTTTCGTTCTTTCTTTTTCCTGAAAAGTTTGTAATCTATGCTTTCATCCTTCAGCCACTTGTCAAGTGTCGGAGCCGTTATTCCGATAGCTCTCATTACATCTACTTTCTTGCCGTTGTATTTTGTAAGGTAGAAAATCAGTTTGCCTCGTCGATCAGCGGGAATACTCTCCGTATTAGCCTGCGACTGAATATTCAGGTCTTCAGCTCTGATTTGACCGTCGGAACAACAGGACACGGCGTTCTCGATGCAGTTTTTCAATTCCCGATAGTTTCCGGGCCAGTTATGCGATGTGATTTTCAGAATCGCCCCGGAATCAAAGACCGGAGTGTCTTCTATCCCCTTCAGGATACAATAATCCTCAACTATCTGCCGGGCATTTGGGACAATGTCAGCAGGACAATCGCGTAAAGGCGGTATGCGAATCACATTATGAATGAGAATATCATATAGGCGGCGATTGAATCTATCCGGATTGATGTCGGCAATATCGTTACAGGAGGCTATGAACTGGGCGGAAAATTCCACAGTGATGTCAGAACCAACGCTGCGGAACTCACCTTTTTCGAGAACGTCGGCAAGCACATCCATCAGGCTTACCGGCAACATATTCAAGTCACGCAGAAACAGAAGTCCTCTTTCATTTGCTTTGGCAAGGATTCCTTTCCTTTGGTTTGTGACAGCCTTTCTGAAACCACGTGCGACTCCCAGCAACAATTCCATTCCATGCTCCACATCAAGGTCGGCGCAAGAGACCTCCTCAAATCCATAGTCCCTGTCTGTCTTATTACAGTGGATATGCTCTGCGATAAAACTTTTGCCGGAACCGGACTCCCCGGTAATAAGAACCGGCTTACTGTGATTTATGAGATTCGTAAGATTTCTGACTGCCCTATTGTGTTCTTCACTTTTATGGCGATATTTTTGAGGACGGCGAGCCAGCACTTTATATCGTTTGAGCATCCGGTCCAATTCATGGAGACTTCCATACTCTATTTCATAGATTTCCTGTGATCCCAATCTGCACGCATGAAATCCGGCTTCAGCATCCTGTTCTCTATAAATTGCCACACATAGTAGCTTAGGGTCTTGTCTTACCCATGATTCAATAAGTTGGAGTCCTTGTTTTTCACAGTCATCTATCTCAATGAGTGAGGCATCATACCTTTCATCGAGAATCTTTGATTTGGCATTTAGGAAATCCCTAATCCAATTAACATCATAACCCTCTCTGTGGAGGGCGTGGCAGATAGTTTCTCCGGCCCGATCATCCGGCTCGTAAAGAAGAATCTTCATATTCTGATTGCAGTAATCTTAATCGAACAAGAAGGCCTAAGCCCTCCAATAATTGAGGTTTTTATGTTGTAAAACATCTTCCAAACTTAAAAAGTTGACAGTCAGTTACACTCTTTACAGCAAAAAACATAAAGTTTTGAGGACAAAACATAAAGGGACTTTATATTTTGACTTTATGTTTTAATACTCTTAAAGACTCTATAATAGCCATAATGCTCTGATTTACAAGTTATATAAAGTTTCTTTATCTTTCTGCGAACCAAATCTATGCCCATCGGTTATCGAGTCGTTAATATCTTTAATAATTCACTAACAACGAAAGCGCATGACAAACAGCGACGAAATAGTCGAAGCGGAATTTGTCCGGTTCATCCTCAGCGGTGAACTGGACAGAATCAAAGAAGCTTTTGAGAAATTCGCCTCACATCTCATCAGCTTTATCCACAAGCCCATACATTGGGTCGAAAAACATCACTGTCTCGTGAGGCTCAATGCCATTTTCAGCGTCCACACTGAAAAAACCGAGTGCCGCGTGACTCACGCATACCTCTCACTTGCCATATCTCTCATCAGTACGATGAAAGAGCTGCTGATGGCGGCTCAAAAGCGATGTGCGGATGCCCTAAGCTCATTCCGTTCAGCATTTACACTTTCCGATGGAGAGCCATTGGAGTGGACTGACGGAATCTGCGGCATATACGAACTTATCCAAGGTCTTGTGACAAAAGGCTCTTTCAACAATGGGAGAGCCAAGCACGAAGACGTAATCAACTTCTTCAATGCCTCACTCAACATGAACCTGACTCTGGATGGCAGTTATGAAAACGGGCGTCAGATGAAAAGAAGAAAAGGGCGCAAAGGCATCGCAAAGTATGATGAGCGAAGAAATATCGAAAGCCGCTCATACTGGACTGACGATATGCGGGCCTGTCTTAACGACAAGTGGATTCGTCAGGATGCCGCCGGCGACGGACGTGGAGTGAAATAATCTGAGCACTTGCACAAAAAGCGACAGCCGACATCTCCCCCAAGATGCCGGCTGTTGCCTTACTTAATCCCGCGTCGTTCAAGCAATGCCTGAACGTCTCCAAGCCTGTAATGAATTTTTCGTCCAACCTTTACTGGAACAAGCACCCCGGACTTGTCCCAGTTGTAGAGGGTTGTATGACAAACCCCGAATTTCTCCATGACCTCTGCTTTTGTCAGCAGTTTTTCAACTGCGTTATCTGCGGCGACCGGACAAACTTCATCGAGAATGCGCTCAACAAGTCGGTCGCCGAGCAAAACGAGGTCAGAATATTTTATTGTGATATTAAAATCGGTGATACCGTTTTCAATAAGAGTATTGATGTCAATCATGTGATACCTTTCCTGTCTGTTGGTTAAGTGAGTCAGTCCCAGACAGGTTTAGGAACTGACTCATTGTGTTTATAATTTTGGTCCTGCGGCACGGTATCCTCCGGGTGGAGTAAACCCGCAACCTCCGATAACGATACGGTCACTCAATGGCTCACGATGTCGATAACCGACTTCGACCGGTTCCGCTACCATTGACTCCTTAGTGCCGGAGGTCTGGGATTGGTTATCGCTTACTTCGACCCTTTGGGTGTCGGGCTGCTGTTTGACTTCCTCGCCGTCCTTGTCATCGTGCTTGGGAGCAAGTTCGGCGGTAATCTTGCGGTCGAGGGCCGCGAGGTCGGATTTGAGCTGCTTTAACTCATCCTCCTTACCCCATGCCTTTGACACGATGCCTTCAAGAGTTGGAACATCGGCTTTGAGTTTGGCTGTGCGTTCTTCGTACTGGGCAATGATACCGGGTATCTTCTCCAGAGCGTTGACAAAGTTCATGCAAGCGGCATGGGTATCAGACATGGCAATGAAGCCGTTGTTGAACTTGTACTTGTAGTTGCCTTCTACAACAAAGCGGTTCTGAACAGCCTCCTTGCCGTCAACGAGCGTGCGCTCCGAGATAATGCTTATCGGGAAGCCATGGAAAAGGCGCGTGCGTTTGACCCCTTCGGGCACGCGGGATTTGACCCCTCGG
>URII01000083.1 GCA_900547825.1 uncultured Porphyromonadaceae bacterium | reverse complement strand
GAAGGCACAAAGAGAAGAGATGGAATCAGCATCTGAACGAAAGAGACAGAGTGTTTTGAGAATGGAACTTGAATGGGCGAAACGCGGGTGTCGTGCCAGAACAACGAAACAAAGAGCGAGACTGGAGCGTCTTGAACAACTGAAAAACGGAAATACTCCGATAAAAGATCAAACAGTAGAACTTGATTCGGTAGAAACCAGAATGGGGAAAAAGACGATCGAACTTCATCATGTCAGCAAGCGTTTTGGGGAGAAGAAGATTCTGGATGATTTCAGTTATATTGTGTTAAAAAATCAAAGACTTGGAATCATAGGACCAAATGGATGCGGAAAATCAACTCTTATGAAAATGATCGCGGGACAGGTGATTCCGGACAGTGGAAACATTGAGATCGGAGAAACGATCAAGATCGGATATTTTGCACAGGAAGAACAAGAGATGGATCCTTCTCAAAGAGTGATCGATTATGTGAAAGATATTGCAGAATATATTACGACACGAGAAGGAAAAATCAGTGCGTCAGCGTTGTTGGAGCGTTTTTTGTTTACTCCTGATATGCAGTATGCTCCGATAGGTAAACTTTCGGGCGGAGAGAAGAGAAGGCTGCATCTTCTTGGCGTACTTGCCGAAAATGCAAATGTTCTTTTGTTTGACGAGGCGGGAAATAATCTTGATATTCCCACACTTACGATTTTGGAAGATTATTTAAACTCTTTTTCGGGAATCGTGATCACCGTATCGCATGACCGCTATTTTCTGGATCGCGTTTGCAACAAGATAATGGAGATCGACCGCACGGAAATATTTATTCACGAAGGTAACTATGATTATTATCTGCGCCGGCGCAACGAACGTATAGAGGCCCTTACCGGAGAGCTCGCAAAAGTGCGCAACACCTTGCGCCGTGAGCAGGAATGGATGAGCCGTCAGCCTCAAGCACGTGCCGGAAAAGCAAAATTCCGCATCGACTCTTTCTACGACCTCAAGGAACGTTCAAAGGCAGATTATACGGAACGGAATGTAAGCCTTGATGTAAGTTCATCATACATCGGCAACAAAATATTCGAGGCCAAAAAAGTGTCAAAGTCATGGGGTGATAAAAAAGTCCTCGATGATTTCAGCTACATCTTTGCCCGATACGAGAAAGTAGGCATAATAGGACGCAACGGAGTGGGAAAATCCACTTTCATAAAAATGCTTCTCGGCCTTGTACAGCCCGATTCCGGCTCATGGGATATAGGTGAAACGGTCAAATTCGGCTATTACAGTCAGGATGGCATAAGCTTCAAACCCGGCGCAAAAGTTATCGATGTAGTTACTGATATCGCCGAAGATATTGTGCTCGATGAAAAGCGCCGTATGTCACCGATGCAGTTTCTAAACCATTTCCTTTTTCCTCCGGCCGATCAGCTTAAATATGTGGAGAATCTGAGCGGCGGCGAACTTTGCCGGTTGCACCTCGCCACAGTGCTGATGCGTTCGCCCAATTTCCTGATACTTGACGAACCCACCAATGACCTTGACATTGTTACACTCGGTCTTCTCGAAGAATACCTCAGGGATTACAAAGGTTGCCTGATAGTCATTTCTCACGACCGGTTTTTTCTCGACAGCATTGTGGATCACTTGTTCGTATTCCAGGGCGACGGTATAGTAAAAGACTTTCCAGGAACCTACAGCGAATACCGAAAATGGGTCAAGGAGCAGGATCGCACCGACAAAGATGCAAAAGCCACCTCTTCCACCAGTCAATCCGTAAAGCCCAAGGCGCCGCGAAAAGAACGGATGTCATTCAAAGAACGTCAGGAATATAATGCGCTCACCTCGGAGATCGATCTTCTCACTGCTGAGCGGAACGAATTAAGCGCCCTGTTCTCAAGCGGCGAAACTATTTCGGATATAGCGAAACTTTCCGCACGTTACGAAGAACTGAACCGTATAATCGATGAAAAAGAAATGCGATGGTTGGAACTGTCCGAAAAAGAATGACGGACAAAATCAACAACTGAACACAATTACATGTCCGTAAGCCGTTACCCTGATATTACCTCCGCGTTAAAAAAAGCCCTTGAAAGGTTTGACCGGGGCCGTCGCAGATTCGCCGGCACGATTGCCTTTTTAGGCACAGCGTTCAGGATACTCACATTCATAGCCTCAATCGCCACACTGATATGCCTGACCATAATGGCCGGATACGATATCTCTCCCTCCGGTTACAGCAAAGGAATGGCTGTGCTCAGAATCAGTCAGGCCGTTTTTCTGATCAACATACTTTTCAACATCACCCTTAGGTTTAAGGCCAATATACGGGATTCACGATTTCTGAAATGGGCAGTGGACATAATGATGCTGGTCACTGTTCTGCCCCTTGTCTATCCTCATCCTATCCATCCGTGGATACCGGTTCTGGAAAGAATCCTCTACAGTGACATATTCCTTTTTTCAGTGCTTGCCGCCTATGCTGTGGTAGAGCTGAGCTATGGGATAATGCTCCTCATGGGCCAGCGGACCAATCCTGCGCTGATGCTGTCCGGCAGTTTCCTGATATTCATTCTGATAGGATCCTTCCTGCTTATGCTTCCCAAATGCACCTACCATCCAATCGAATATATTGACTCACTGTTTGTGGCGACAAGTGCGGTATGTATCACAGGCCTGACAACCATCGACTTACCCACTACATTCACGCCTTTGGGAATACTCATGCTTGCACTGCTCATACAGATAGGCGGACTTGGAGTGCTTACCTTCACCAGTTTTTTCGCTATCTTCTTTACCGGCAACACATCGATATACAGCCAGATGATGATCCGCGATGTGGTGTATACAAAATCGTTCAACAAACTGATACCCACCCTGCTCTACATACTGGTCTTTTCCGTGGTGATAGAGATTTCCGGGGCGGCGCTCATATGGACGAGTATACACGGAGAGCTGATGATGACACTATCTGAGGAGATAATTTTCTCGCTGTTTCATTCCCTTTCGGCATTTTGTAATGCCGGATTCTCCACAATAAGCTATGGCTTGTCCAATCCGCTGTTGCTTTACGGACATCAGTCGTTTTATCTTGCCATGAGCCTGATAATAATGGCTGGCAGCATCGGCTTTCCTTTACTGGTGAATTTCAAGGATGCCATCGTCACATACTTTCGCCGTCTTCTTCACCGGCCAGGAGGAAACATAGTGCATATCTGGAGCATGAACACCAAGATAGTATTGATAACATTCATATCTCTGTTTGTCATAGGTGCTGTGGCATTCTTCATTCTTGAATATGGCAATTCACTTTCAGGAATGCCCCTTGACAAAAAAATAATCCAGTCGGTGTTCAATTCAGTCACACCACGCAGTGCAGGGTTCTCATCAGTCAATCCTGCCGGTTTCATGCCGCTTACATTACTGATAATCATGGCTCTTATGTGGATAGGAGGATCCGCACAATCCACTGCCGGAGGTATGAAAGTGAACACCTTTGCCGCCATGTTGCTGAATATCCGTACATTTATTACCGGACGCCGTGACATAACCGCTTTCAAACGCACAATCTCATCCGGATCAATGCGCAGAGCCAATGCCATCCTGTCCCTTTCCGTGATAATTTTTCTGACATACACCGGCACCCTCATAGCCCTTGAACCCAATATCGGAGTAAAAGAATTGGTTTTCGAAGCCTGTTCAGCTGTATTTACCGTGGGATCCTCACTTGGCATAACACAGCAACTGAGTGATCCTTCTAAAATAGTTGTATGCACAGCCATGTTTCTCGGACGCGTAGGCGTGCTGTCGATTCTCATGGGTTTCGCACGCAACAACCGTGGTGACGCCTACCGCTATCCAACTGACGATTTGATAATAAATTAACCCGAACATCTGCATATGCGTTTTTTAATAATCGGACTCGGAATTTACGGGCGCAACCTCGCCATCGATCTCACAGGATTGGGCCATGAGGTGATTGGCGCCGATATAAAGCCTTCGCTTGTAGAGGGTATCAAGGACTATATCTCAACGGCCTATATAATCGACGCCACGGATGAGTCGGCGTTATCTGTGCTCCCATTGAAGAATGTGGATATGGTAATAGTGGCTATTGGTGAGAATTTCGGTGCAAGCCTTAAAATAGTCGCATTACTGAAAAAACTTCAGGTACAGCATATATATGCCCGTGCCATGGACGAAATTCACAATTCCATACTTGAGGCATTCGGTATAGAACGGATTCTGAAACCGGAACAAAGAGCCGCCAGAGACCTGGCTCAGGAAATAGAACTCGGCACCCGGGTAGTATCAATGAAGGTTGACAAAAGCAGCTATATCCTGAAATTCGAGATACCGGAAAGCCTGATCGGAGAAAATATCGATCCGGAATCATTCCGGCCCAACTGCGGCCTGACATTGATAGCCGTCGCACGTCCTACGTTAAGGAAGAACATAATAGGCGTGGAATATGACAAGCCCGAAATACTTGACATTACTTCGGGCTCTGAAACGTTCATGAAAGGCGACATAGTAGTATGCTTCGGCACACAGAGTGCCTATAAAACCTTGTTCCGCCGTATAGAGGAAATTTAGGAATACGGTAATTTAACCATTTGAAGCTCTATGCTACAAGATCTGCCTTTTTCCGCGGATGCTTGTTGTTTTCACGCAACCTGCCTATAAGGGCGGTTCCAAATGTTATCACACCCACACGCCCCACATACATCAGAATTATTATTGTGATCTTTCCTGCTGTGCTTAGACCGGAAGTAATACCAGTGCTGAGTCCTACTGTACCGATAGCTGATGTTGCCTCAAACAATATCTGTGAAAGGCGGAAAGGTTCACTGTAGGAAAGCACCGTACATCCGGCGAATATCATTGCTCCGTAGACTATTATGTTGGTCAGTGCGCTTTCAACCCGGTAATAAGGTATCTCACGGCCGAGAAACGTAACTTTTCTCCTTATGCCGAGCCTGGAAACGACAAATCCCCATACAGCCGACACCGATGTACACTTCACACCACCCCCGGTGCCTGACGGGGAAGCTCCCACAAACATGATAAGAGAAAATATCAGTATGGGCCCCACTTTGAGCATTGATAAATCAACTGTGTTGAACCCAACGGTTGTCATGGCTGACATAGTCTGGAAAAATGAATGCAACAAACGGTAACCCAAGGAGTTGCCCGTTCTCATCACAGGACTGAAGGCAAGTATCAATGTACCCACAGCCGTCATTATAGCCGTGACAATAAGTATGACCCGGGTTGTGAATGTCAATTTATAGTCCCGTCTGCTGAATTTATACGTGATATCTGTTATGACAATAAATCCCATTGCACCTGCATAGCTGAGTATCGCCACTGTGGAATTTATCCATAAATTATTGGCGAAACTGCAAAGAGAGTCACTGAACGGACTGAACCCTGCCGTACAGAACGATGACACCAACAAAAATAACGCATTCCACCCGGGCATAGGTGCCTCTGCTGCATACAATGCAAAAAGAACGATATGAAACCTAACAGTTCCAGAATAAATGTAAAATGGATTATATTACGCACTAAATCCTGTAGCTGCATGCCCCGTGGACGCGAAATAGATCTGTCCATCACCGGTTGGGTATAATCGGCATGATGAGTTATCCGAAATATAATGTAGGAACTCATTGTCATATATCCGATACCTCCTATCTGTATCAGAAACAGCAGCACACCCTGTCGTATATGATGCAGGAATGTCAATTGTGGCAAGCCCGGTAGTTGATACAGCCGACACAGCAGTAAACAGATTGTCAACCCAATCAATCTCTCCGGTTCGTGAAGCGGGAATCATGAGAAGTAAAAAACCGCCCAACATGTAGATCAGATAGCCCAGCAAAATATTCTTTTCCGGAAGACTGGTGATATCACGTCCGAAAGTGATCAGCTTCATCGGATTTGTCCAAAGCAGTATGCGCCGTATGTAATCCCTGTTTCTCAATTCAGTCGTATCTATATATCAGCAAACACCGGAATATAAAATAAGTTCAGTATGGTCGGACATTATCCAGTCGCCATACTGAACCTATATGCTTCTTAAAAGAGGACCTTATCTCTTCTTTTCTATATCAGAATTCGTAATCCACGCAGGCACGGCATTCCTTATGGCCGGCCAGCAATGAAGCGGCTGCCACATGGGCAGGATGACAGGCATATACCGCCACATCCTCCATGGTGTCGACTACCGCCGTAAGCACCACATCCCAGCATTCGGCAGGATTTTCGTTAATTCCCACTTCAATGGATCTCAGCACATCAATCTGCTGCGGAAGTGCGAGCAACGCATTTTTGAAAGCCTCGGCCACCTGACGCCGTTCGTCATCAGTTCCCGAAAGTTTGAACATTACAATATGTTTTACCATGACTTAATATAGCAAAAGGTTAATTATTGATTCAGTTCTGGCCATAGAGCTTCTCACGTGCCGCAGCCACACGCTCATCCGTGATATAATCGTCATAATCCATCATCTTGTCGATAATGCCTCCGGGCGTAAGTTCTATGATGCGGTTGCACACCGTCTGTATGAACTCATGGTCATGGCTGGCCATCAGGATATTACCCTTGAAGGCCTGCAAAGTGTTGTTGAACGCCTGAATGGATTCGAGGTCAAGATGGTTGGTGGGCGAATCGAGCACCATAGTGTTGGCATCCTTGAGCATCATACGGGCTATCATGCATCGCATCTTTTCACCTCCCGACAGCACCGACGCTTTCTTCATAACCTCCTCGCCCGAAAAAAGCATCTTGCCGAGAAAGCCTTTAAGATAAATCTCACTTGAATCGTCGGAGAACTGGCAGAGCCAGTCCACAAGGTTGAGGTCGGTATTGAAGAAATCGGTATTATCCAGCGGCAGGTAAGCAGTGGTGATGGTTACCCCCCAGTTGAAGGTACCGG
>URII01000082.1 GCA_900547825.1 uncultured Porphyromonadaceae bacterium | reverse complement strand
TGCCCAGATGGCTGCTTATGTTAAAGAGTCCGTTGACTGGATGGATAAGAATAATCCGGTGCCCGGCGATGACAATCCTTATACTCAACGGCTCAAACGCCTTACCGAGGGACTTAAGGATGCCGACGGCATTCCGCTTAATTTCAAGGTTTATGATGTGATTGACGTAAATGCGTTTGCATGTCCCGACGGCAGTGTGAGGGTGTTCTCGTCGCTTATGGATATAATGGACGATGATGAATTGCTTGGTATCATAGGCCATGAGATAGGCCATGTGATGAAACGGCATTCGAAAAAAGCTTTCAAGACCGAATTGCTTACAGGCGCCATGAAAGATGCCGTGGCGTCAACCGGTGGTGTGGCCGGTGCTCTGACAGAATCACAGCTGGGTGATCTCGGCTCATCGCTTGTAAGCGCCAAATTCTCGCAGAAACAGGAAAAGGAAGCTGATGACTGCGGCTACGAGTTTCTTGTGAAAAACGGACGCAATCCCTGGGGTATGGTTATGGCGTTTGAGAAACTCAGTTCGATGGAAAGTGGCGACAAGCGGAGCTATATCGACAAGATGTTCTCGTCGCATCCTGAAACCAAAGCCCGCATAGAGCGCATGTCGAAGCGTGCCGAAAAGGACGGCTACAAGCGTCCGGCAGCACAATAAGTTAAGTGACTGGAATAAAAACAGGCTTCAGGAATTTACCTGAGGCCTGTTTTTCTATGTGACGGAACCGTATCAGAGTGTGGCTCCGAATGTCATTACAGGGATGTTGACGGAGAATGTATGCCCCGGGCCGAATTTGACTTCGCCTTTTTTGAGGGCCGGTATCATGTGTGCATTTATATGGCCCCATATGGCTACTGTCTGTCCGTAGTAAGCCTGATCCACGAGTATAAGCACCTCATAGGTCGTGGGGTTGACGGGACGGGCGAACATATAGAACAGATTGCGTACATTCTCGCCTGCTATGATGAGCTCGGAGGCCGGGAGTTTACGTGCAATAGAGTCAACACGGCTTCCGTAAAAAACAGTTTGCTCGTTGCCTACTTCGTGTGCCCGGTATGTAATGGTGGCGTTGTCTATTCTGAGGGCGTCTATCCAGCCTGAGCCTGAATCCTTTGCGCCGGCCACACCATTGAGCTGCGGCATGGTAAGGATATCTTCAAAAGCTTCTTTATAGGTCATTGAGAACGCTCCGGATACTGATAGGAGTGTTAATGCCAATGTTAATATGATTTTTTTCATAATTGTATAATATATAAGGGTTATGAAAGATAAACATCGGCAGGGCAGCTATGGTTCGGTCATGTATAAAAGCAACCGGGGATGCGCTGAGTGAAAGCGCATCCCCGGCAGGATAGTGTTTCAACGGGTTATTCCACGTTTGCACCGGTGGGATCTATGCCCCACTGCTGCTGTGCCAGGCGGCGATAGTTGTTGTAACGCCAGCGGGCGTTGGCTTTTGCTGCTGCGAAGAGTTCGGCAGCTTCCTCGGGATACTGTTTGAGTACCGATGCATAGCGCACCTCGCCTTTGAGGAAGTCCTCGAACTTGTCCCACTGGGGTTCCTTGCTGTCGAGAGTGAAGGGATTCTTGCCTTCTGCCTCGAGAGCGGGATTGTAACGCCACAGGTGCCAGTAGCCGCATTCCACAGCCTTGGCTTCCTCCTGCTGGCTCTTGCCCATACCGGCACGTATGCCGTGGTTGATACAGGGAGCATAGGCTATGATGATTGAGGGGCCGTCGTAAGCCTCAGCCTCGCGGATGGCTTTGAGGGTCTGTGCATTGTCGGCGCCCATGGCTATCTGTGCGCAGTATACGTAGCCGTAGGTGGAGGCTATCAGGCCAAGGTCCTTTTTGCGGACACGCTTGCCTGATGCGGCAAACTTGGCTATGGCTCCCACAGGAGTGGCTTTGGAGGCCTGACCGCCGGTGTTGGAGTAAACCTCGGTGTCGACTACAATGATGTTCACGTTCTTGCCGGAAGCAAGCACATGGTCAAGTCCGCCGAAGCCTATGTCGTAGGCGGCGCCGTCGCCGGCTATGATCCATTGTGAGCGGGTCACGATGAAGTTCTTCATGGCCACGATCTCCTTGCATACGTCGCAGCCGCAGGCTTCGCACAGGGGCACGAGCTTGTCGGCCACTTCGCGGGTCACAGCAGCTGAACCTGAGTTGTCAAGCCACTGCCGGGCGAGCGCCTTGATCTCGTCGCTGCATGAACCGCATTCGGTTGCTTTGGTCATGAGGGCGGTGAGACGTGCGGTCATCTTCTCATTGGCCACCTTCATGCCGAGGCCGAATTCGGCGAAGTCCTCGAACAGTGAGTTGCCCCATGCCGGGCCGTGGCCCTGTGCGTTGACGGTGTAGGGGGTCGAGGGCACCGAGCCGGAGTAGATCGATGAACAGCCGGTGGCGTTGGCAATCATCTCATGGTCGCCGTAGAGCTGTGATATGAGTTTGACATAGGGTGTCTCGCCGCAACCTGAGCATGCTCCCGAGAATTCGAAGAGCGGGGTAGCGAACTGGCTGTTCTTGACGTTGAGCTTCGTGTCAACGAGGTGCTGTTTCGAGGCCACGTGGTCCACGCAGTAATCCCAGTTCTTCTGTATCTCAAGCTGGGTTTCGAGAGGCTTCATCACGAGTGCTTTCTCACCCTTCTTGCCCGGACATACATCGGCGCAGTTGCCGCAGCCGAGACAGTCGAGAACGTCGACGGCCTGCATGAAGCGCATTCCGGTGAATGTCTTGCCGATAGCGGGTATGGTGTCGTTCTCGCCGAAAGGTGCTCCTGCCATCTCTTCGGGAGTGATCACGAACGGCCGGATCGAGGCGTGGGGGCAAACGAACGCACATTTGTTGCACTGGATACAGTTCTCAAGGTTCCACTCGGGAACGAAAGCTGCCACACCGCGCTTCTCGTAGCGGGCGGTGCCCTGATGCCAGGTGCCGTCCTCTATGCCTTTGAATGCCGATACCTTCAGCAGGTCGCCGTCCTGGGCGTTGATGGGGCGTACAACTTCGTTGATGAATGCCGGATCGTTGTTGGGCGCCTGCGCTTCCTCGGCAAGCTGTGACCATGCCGGATCCACGGGCAGTTCCTTGTATTCGCCTCCGCGGTCAACGGCAGCGTAGTTCTTGTCGACCACATCCTGACCTTTCTTGCCATAGCTCTTGACGATGAATTTCTTCATCTGCTCCACGGCAAGCTCCACAGGGATAACCTCGGTGATGCGGAAGAATGCGCTCTGGAGGATGGTGTTGGTGCGGTTGCCGAGACCTATTTCCTGAGCTATCTTCGTGGCGTTGATATAATATACCTTGATGTTGTGGTCGGCGAAATATTTCTTCACCTTGGCGGGCAGGTTCTTGGCAAGTTCCTCACCTTCCCAGATGGTGTTGAGCAGGAATGTGCCGCCGTCGCGGAGTCCGCGTGTCACGTCATACATGTGAAGATATGCCTGTACGTGGCATGCCACGAAGTTGGGGGTGTTCACAAGATATGTGGAGCGGATGGGCTCGTCGCCGAAACGCAGGTGCGAACAGGTGAAGCCGCCTGATTTCTTGGAGTCGTAGGCAAAATAAGCCTGGCAGTATTTGTCGGTGTTGTCACCGATTATCTTCACTGAGTTCTTGTTTGCGCCCACTGTTCCGTCGGCTCCGAGACCATAGAATTTGGCTTCGAATATGCTTTCGCCTCCGAGAGCCAGCTCCTGTACGGGAGGCAGCGAGGTGAAAGTGACGTCGTCAACTATGCCTACTGTGAAGCGGTCCTTGGGCTGGGGGAGAGCAAGGTTGTCGAACACAGATATGATCATGGCCGGTGTGGTGTCCTTTGATGCGAGACCATAGCGGCCGCCGACGATCACGGGAGCGTCAGCCTTGCCGTAGAAGCAGTCCTTGACGTCGAGGAGCAGAGGCTCGCCGTTGGCTCCCGGTTCCTTGGTGCGGTCAAGCACAGCGAGGCGCTTGCAGGTGGCGGGAACGGCAGCGAGGAAATGCTTGGCTGAGAACGGACGGTAGAGGTGTACCGACACAAGGCCCACTTTCTCGCCTTTGGCCACGAGGTGGTCGATAGCCTCCTGGGCAGCCTGTGTCACTGATCCCATGGCGATGATGACACGTTCGGCATCGGGAGCGCCATAGTAGTTGAACAGCTTGTAGGTGCGGCCGGTGATGGCTGATATTTTGTCCATGTAGTCCTGAACGATTTCAGGCACAGCCTCATACTGCTTGTTGCAGGCTTCGCGGTGCTGGAAGAAAACGTCGGAGTTCTCGGCCATGCCACGGGCCACGGGGGCTTCGGGCGAGAGAGCGCGTGCGTGGAACTCTTTCACAGCCTCGCGGTCAAGCAGCGGGGCAAGATCGTCCTGCTCGAGCATTTCGATCTTCTGTATCTCGTGCGACGTGCGGAAGCCGTCAAAGAAGTTGACAAAAGGTATGCGTGACTTGATGGTGCTGAGATGTGCCACGCCGGCGAGGTCCATGACTTCCTGCACGGAACCTTCGGCAAGCATTGCGAAGCCGGTCTGGCGCACTGACATCACATCCTGATGGTCGCCGAAAATGCTGAGGGCGTGTGATGCGATGGTACGTGCCGACACATGGAACACGCAGGGCAACATCTCGCCTGCTATTTTGTACATGTTCGGAATCATGAGCAGTAAGCCCTGCGATGCCGTATAGGTGGTGGTGAGGGCGCCTGCCTGGAGTGAACCATGAACGGCACCTGCGGCACCGCCTTCCGACTGCATCTCCTGTACGAGAACAGTCTCGCCGAAAATATTTTTACGACCGGCTGCCGCCCATTCGTCTACATATTCGGCCATTGTCGAGGATGGTGTGATAGGATAGATAGCCGCCACATCAGTGAACATATAGCTGATATGCGCTGCGGCCTGATTACCGTCACACGTCAAGAATTTCTTTTCTTTACTCATATTAACAGATTATTAGTATAAAATTTTCGACATCACAAAGTTACGAAATTATCCCGTATCTGCAAAACCCGCCGGACGTCACCAGAAGCCGGCAATGGCTTTCAGGCCCATCACCAGTCCGAAAACGCCCATTACGCCGAGCACCGTGGCTATTGTGCGGTTTACAAGCCACATTGACCTGAGGTTGAAGTGGCTGCGCACCTTGTTGACGATAAACGTTATCGAGAACCACCACAGAACGGCACCCCCTATGATCGACAGGTAGCCGATTATATAGTGGTAGAACCGGAATTCCGGCGACATGAACCCGAACCGGGCAAAAAGGCCGAGGATAATGAACAGAATCAGAGGGTTTGAGAATGTGAACAGGAACCCCGTAACGAAATCACGCCAGTAAGTGTTGGCACGCGGTGCCTCCCCGGAGCCGCTTTTCAGCGCGCGCGACGGGTTGGCCTTGAACAGGTATATTCCGTAGCCTATCATGAACAGGGAGCCCACGATCTGAAGCACATTCTGGTTCGACTCGATGAAATCTGTCACGAACGACAGGCCCAAGCCTGCGAGGAGGCAGTATATCAGGTCGCTCAGCGCAGCGCCGAGCCCGGTATAGAAAGCCGGCCGACGCCCTTTGTTAAGTGTGCGCTGTATCACCAATACCCCTATCGGCCCCATGGGAGCCGATATGAGAATACCTACAAGCACACCGCTCAGCGCTATGTCAAAAAAATGCTCCATCAACCTGCAAAGTTAGCTATTTCCCGCGCGTTGCCCAAATTATAGCCGCGTTTAAACTTCTTTAAGGATTATGCGCTGCTATTCCCGTCGGTTGATTTTACAATTAGCTTAAAAATTCCTAACTTTGCACCCGAAATAAGGTCGGTCCGGTAGCTCAGCTGGATAGAGCATCTGCCTTCTAAGCAGACGGTCATGCGTTCGAGTCGCATCCGGATCACATCAGGGTCACTGCCAAGTGGCCCTTTTTCGTGTCCTTAATTGCTATTGCCTCAATGTTTAACAAATTTGCAGTGTGCGATTCTATTGCTTTGTCCAGATCAGTTGTTGGGTATTGTAGCCGCGACGCTGCGCCTCAGAAAGTATCTTATCCTTGATGCTATCAGAAAGTTGAGGAGTGCGAGATAGGATCCATAGATACTCATCGCTTCCACTGCCAATTAGCGCATACTGGTAAGCCGAGTCAATAAGCATAACCCGATAGTCAGAATAAAACGGCCCGAAGAACGATACACGCAGCACTGCAGCCTTATCCGTCAACTTAGCCTTACCCTCTGCGGTCTGTGGCTTTCCGTCCTTGATACCCGTGTTAAATACGTCAATGTTCCCGTCATCGCGCAACACATATTTGGCTTTTGTCTGCTCCATGCCTCGTTCGAAACGGTGATCGAAACGCGCTATCTCGTACCATGTACCTACGAATCGCTCCAGGTCCAATTCACTCACTGCCGAATTGTCCACTGTCAACTTACTACATCCCTCCAACAGGCACACCATAAAAACTAAAAATATAAATTTCTTCATAGTCAATAGTAATGTAATTAATTAGGATGGTGTCTTTATGATACAAAAAGACGAAAAACATGTCCGTTATGGACTCATACTTACAACAATAATTAACATGAGCGGGTTCGGCGAAATATAATTGTTTTAAATTTAGCGATCAGCAAAGTTCTAAAGCTGTTACCCTTGACTTATCTGTTCCCAACGACATATTCTTCAATCGAAGCCCTGATCTTGACAGTGCCCATTTCTATGAGTTTGATCGGAGGTCGATGATTATAGGGATATGACACCTGCGCGGGCCGGAATTCCGGTTCGCTTTATGCGTTGGAGCATACTGACGAATTATCCAACTGTTTGAGAGGATTCGATGAGTTGTTGTATTTCAGCTCTAAGCCGAGGTATATGGTTTATGACAATTGCCCAAAGGATATCAGGTTTAAGGGAGTCGTAGGCGTGGATAACATAGTTGCGTGTATCAACAATTTTACGTGACGACGATATGCAGATATCAGGATTGACCTTTAAAATGCGGTTCATCGCTTCTCCGAGTATTTCAATGTTACGCTCCACAAATTTTCGATATACAACATCTGTTTCGAATACCTCATATTGTTTGCCGAATCGGTCAGAAGCCATTTCTATCTCAGAAATAGCCTGCAACATGTCTTCGAGGAACTTTATAATGCTCTCATCCATATATCAATTGCTTTGTGTTGTCGAGTTCCTTGCGGAAGAATGAATTTTTCACAGAATCATCACATACGAGATCAACAGGGCGTCCAAGCAAACTCTCAAGTTCGTGCATGAAATCGAAGAAAATATCTGCCCAATCCAGACCCTCGCGGTTGATTGTATCGGCATCAAAATTTACGGAGAAATCCACGTCGCTTTCATCGTTGAATCGGGGTGTGAGAATGGATCCGAACACCCATAGCTTGGCTACCTTGTACTTTCTGCACAGGGCGAAAATCTTGTCGATGTTCATTTCTATGAGTTTCATCGGAGGCAAATATAATAATTTATAAAGATATAACAAAAAAACGAACCGATATTCCGGTTCGCTTAAGTGGTGGAGTATAGCGGACTCGAACCGCTCACCTCGACACTGCCAGTGTCGCGCTCTAGCCAGATGAGCTAATACCCC
>URII01000081.1 GCA_900547825.1 uncultured Porphyromonadaceae bacterium | reverse complement strand
CGGCTGTCGTTGAAGGCATGTATCACCATAAGCCCGGTCAGTTCGCCGTGGGCTCCTGCGAAAGGATTGAGAGTGAACTCTTTCATTCCTCCTATTTCAGCCAGCATACATTGCAGTGTATAGTATAGCTCAAGGGCTCCTTGGGTTGTGGATTCGGGCTGTAGCGGGTGGAGTGACGACATTGCCGGTAGCGCAGCCATCTCCTCGTTGACTTTCGGGTTATACTTCATGGTGCACGATCCAAGAGGGTAGAACCCTGTGTCGACACCGAAGTTGTTGTTGCTCATGTTAGTGTAGTGTCGCACTACCGTAGGCTCGTCCACTTCGGGGAGTGCGGGAGCTTCGCCGCGCAGCAGATTGGCGGGAATTGTGCCGAGTGCCGGAGCTAATTTGCGGTCAGGCACTTTGGCGCCGCGGCGCCCCGGGCGTGAGAGCTCGAATATCAGATTTCCATATAGTTCCTTATTCATGATGGTGGGGCGTTAACGGGTTAGACTTGCGGCTATGGATATATAACGGTTCAGATCGTCGAGTGTCTGCATCTCGGTAACTGCAATCAGCAGTTTGTCGGACTCAATCCTCACGCCAGGTAAGATGCCGGCTTCGAGACATTTGCGTTCAAATTCGTCGAGATCTATGTTGGAGGTCATCAAGAACTCGTCGAGAAACGGTTTGCCGGGCCAAGTGAGTTTCATCGCACCGCATTTCTCAAGCCCTTCGGCGAGATAGCGTGCGCCGGAAGCGCCTTGTTCGTTTACCTCGCGCAGGCCGGCGGGGCCGAGCAACGCTACATATACGGCTACATACAGTGCCATTAGCCCTTGGTTGGAACAGATGTTGGAGGTGGCTTTTTCGCGGCGTATGTGCTGTTCGCGTGCCTGAAGGGTGAGAACGAAGCAGCGGCGTCCCTCGCGGTCGGTGGTGGCGCCGACGATACGTCCGGGAAGCTTTCGCATCAAAGCTTTTGTGCAGCACAGGAAGCCGAGGTAGGGGCCTCCGTAGTTCAACGGGAAACCGAGTGACTGGGCATCGCCGCAGGCTATGTCGGCACCCCATTCGCCCGGCGACTTGATCACGCTGAGCGACGAAGCACGGCAGTTGAGAATCAGAAGGGCCTTGGCCGCATGGCACATGTCGGCTACTCCTGTGAGGTCCTCGAGTATGCCGTAGTAGTTGGGCGTGGGCAATACCACTCCTGCCACATTGCCTTCGGCAAGCATCTGCTTAAGCGAGTCAATAGAGGTGACGCCGTCGTGAGCCGGAATGGTGTCGATGACTATGCCGCGGTAACGGGCATATGTGTCCATCACGCGCCTTACTGCGGGATTCAGTGTCGCACTGGCGAGAATCCGGTTGCGCTTGCGTGCATGGCTTACTGCCATCACCATAGCCTCGGCTGTGGCAGTGGCGCCGTCATACATTGATGCGTTGCTCACTTCAAGTCCTGTGAGCATGGCCATTATGGACTGGTATTCGAATATGTACTGGAGGGTTCCTTGTGAAATTTCAGGCTGATAGGGGGTATATGCAGTCAGAAATTCCGAGCGTGAGATTATGCTTCCTACCGCAGCCGGAGCAAAGTGGTCGTAGAATCCGGCTCCTGCAAAACATGTGAGCTTACGGTTTTTTGATGCGAGCGAAGCAAAGAAGTCCCGGACCTCTTTCTCGCTCATTTCTTCGGGAAGATTGTAAGGATGCTTGAGACGCAGCGAGTCAGGAACATCGGCGTACAGATCGCCGAGTTCACTGACTCCGCAGCTTTCGAGCATTTCCTTCAGATCACCTGATGTGTGTGGAAAATATCGATGGGCCATCGTCGGAAATGATTTTGGTGAGATGCCTGTCAGCTTCTCAATGTTTCTCGTTTTCGATATGTTTTTTGTATGCCTCTTCGTCAAGGAGTCCCTCAAGTTCGGAAGGATCGGTCATCTCAACTTTTATTATCCAGTTTTCCATGGGGTTTTCGTTGATCAGGCGCGGATTGTCAATGAGATGCTCATTGATTTCCACCACGGCTCCCGACACGGGTGCAAACAGATCGCTGGCGGCTTTTACGCTTTCTATGGCTCCGAAGTCCTCTCCTGCTGTTACGTCATCGCCTGCCTCGGGCATGTCGACATACACAACGTTTCCTAACTGCTGTGCGGCATATTCCGATATTCCTATGTATGCGATGTTGCCTTCAACGTTTGCGTATTCGTGTGACGGAAGAAAATAAAGTTTGCTCATGATAAATGTATTTGTGTTATATTAATTATGTTGTGATCTATATCTGTTTGTGTCAGGGTTATTTTTTGTAATTGGCTGTGTAGAACCGTTTCTTTACAACTGTGGCCGGGAATACTTTGCGGCGTACCTTCACTTTGAGGGGGGTGCCGGTTTTGGAGTAGGCGGCGTCCACGAGAGCCATTGCTATGTTGCGGTCCAGTGTTATGGAGTGGTAGCCTGTAGTAACTGTTCCTACCGGATTGTCGTTTTCATCAAGCACTTCATAGCCGTGGCGTGGAATAGCCTGCCCTTCGACTTCAAGGCCCACTACCTTTTGCTTCAAACCGTTGGCTTTCTGATCGGCAATGCGGTCGCGGCCTACAAATTCGGGCTTTTCAAGTTTTACAAACATTCCGAGGCCGGCCTCTATGGGTGTTATGTCGTCGGTAAGCTCGTCGCCGTATAATGGCAGTCCGGCTTCAAAGCGCAGAGTGTCGCGGCACCCTAAACCGCATGGAGCGCATTTTTTTGAGGCTATCAGCTTGTCCCATATTTCAAGTATACACATGTGGGGGCCGTAGATCTCGAATCCGTCCTCACCAGTGTAGCCCGTGCGGCTTACAATAAGATCGCTGTTGTCGTAGCTTATGGTCTTGAAGGTATAGAATGTGAGATCAGTGGTGTCGATACCAAGCACTTTTCCCATTATTTTTTCTGCTTCCGGACCCTGAACGGCAAGTTGTGAAGTGGTTTCGCTGAGGTTTTCCACATTCACGTCCCATCCTTCGGCTTTGCTGTTGATCCAGTCCACATCCTTATCGATGTTGGCTGCATTTATAACGAGATAGAATTTCTCGTCATCCATCTTGTACACCAGCAGGTCGTCGACAACTCCGCCGTTGTCGTTGAGCATCATGCCGTAAAACACTTTGCCCGCAGGCGCGCCGGCTATGTCGTTTGTGAATATATAGTTGACGAAGGCTTCGGCAGCTTTGCCTGTTACGAGCACTTCACCCATATGGCTTACATCGAACACGCCGCATGCATTTCTCACGGCATTGTGTTCTTCATCTATCTGTGTGTACTGGATAGGCATGTCATAGCCCGCAAACGGGCTCATAAGGGCTCCGAGGGCCACATGGCGGCCATGGAGGCAGGTTTTTTTGCAATCGTTCATTTCGTGTTACGGATAACGGGTTGTGGTATTATTAGGTTAAGAAATTCGTTTGTTGACAATCCGTGGATTATTTCACTCACATCTGTCCCCAAGAGGCGTTCTTCAAGCGCTGTACGTGTAGGGAGGCAACCTTCTATCCGTTTCAGAATGGAATTGTCGAGGTCGCCTGTCAGGAAGAAATCCCCGGTAAGGTTCACATGGGCTATACGCCCGTGGCGCATAAGTGTATCCACACGGAATTCACCTACACCGGGAAGTTTTACCTCACGGCGTATATCACCGGCAAGCCGCTGGCCCATGATCCATTCGGCTGCCAGGTAGGGCTGCATAAGTTCATATATTTCACGTTCATCCTGTTCGGTAAGAATTATCTCGCTGTCGGTGAGATAGCTGATGGCATAATTCCGGAACTCTTCGATGGATATGTCAATATGCCGGTTGATGGAGGTGACCCGTGATTCCACAGATGCCACAGCGTGACTTTCAAGTTTGGCACGCGAGGGTGTTATGGCCTGCATCATAGTGGGGATATCCACATCATACAGCATTGTGCCGTGGGCTATGCTTCTGTCCGGAATACGGTAGAATGCGTTTCCCGACACTTTTTTGTCGCCTATGAGTATGTCATTGCGGCCCGTTGCCGAAGCGTCAAGGCCGAGGCTCCGGAGCATTTCCGCTATCATTGAGGTGTAGTTGCCGAACACTCCGTTGATCTCACCGCTGCCGGTGACATGTGAAAACATGATGTTGTTACGGTCCGCGTATACGCATCCGCCTCCGCTTTTCCTGCGATAGGTGGCGATACCTTTCTCATGGCAGTAGTCCAAATTCACTTCAAGGTCTATGCGCTGGTTTCGCCCGAATATTACAGTAGGGTCAACGATCCATGTGAACAGATAATCGTCGGCCGGCAACCGCATGGCAGCCCATTCCTCCATAGCTAAGTAGAATGGCAACGGACGGGTAAGGTCACTGCTCAGCACCAGGTGTTTCATTTCAGGGTTATAGATTGTTTTTGTTCTCCCCAAAGGTAGTAAATTATTTTTAATTGCAACAGTAAGAAAACAGGCAAAAAAATAATCTTGTGCTTACGAAAAAAAGTTGTTAAATTTGCACAATCTATGCCCTGACCCTCATACTCTATGACATTTAAATCAAACACATCTTTTTATATCGCAATAATACTATTGGTTGTGGCGATAAGTAACGTTCCTGCGAACTGTATTGCGGCAAATCCCAAGCTTCCGGTTGATCTCCGGGACGTTCTCGGACGGCTGGACGATGCTTTGTCGGCCCGTCCCAGGCTTATTTCGGAACGCACGGCTGGTATTGATTCCATAAGGACCCGTCTTCAGTCAGCGGCTGTTGCGGCAGATTCCGCGCTTATACTTGAGGATATAGCTCAGTCGTTTGAGCGTCTTCAGGCTGATTCGGCACTGAAATATTACGATATGGCCGCAGGTTGTGCGTTACGTGCCGGTGATCCTGTGGCGGTTCAGAGGCTAAATATGCAACGTGGTGCGCAATTACCTGTTGTAGGAGCTGTCAAGGAAGGTATCGATCTTTTCGAGTCGGCGGCTCAGGGGGGAGTGTATCCGGTCAACCGCGAGGTATATTATGAGTCAGGCAACCGTCTTTATCTGTTTGCCGCGGCATTATATCCCCGTTCGTCTATCCGTAAAAAGTATCTGAGGGCCGGATCGGCATTCGCCGATTCATTGCAGAAAATTGTGGATAAGAGTGACGTGCGCCGTAACCTTATGTTGTCGCAACGTGCCACGCTTACCAATGACACTGTCACTATAATAGCGTCACTTAACGATGTGCTTGACAGGGCTGAGATAACCGACAACACATTTGCCCGCGCTTCAAGTGAGCTGGCTGAATATTATGCCGCCAAGCACGATAATCAGTCGGCTGCGTATTTCTATGGTCTCGCGGCTTTGTCGGATGCCATGACAGGAACGCTTGAGGGGGTGGCGCTGCAACGTCTTGCATCAATAATGTATGACCTCGGCGAGATAGATACATCGTATAAATATCTGAATCAGGCGCTTGGTGATGCAGTGGCTTCCGGCTCAAGGATAAGGGCGCTTGAAACTTCACAGTCCATGCCCCGGGTGTCGGAAGCTGTCCAGGCCCGGGATAAAAGACGTATAACATGGCTGACCGTGCTCGCAGTATGTATGCTCGGCGGAATAGTGGCCATTGTTTTTTCAAGCTATTCCCTGCGTCGTGAGATTGCAAGGCAAAAGAAACTGCGTATGGATCTTGCCGCGTCAAACGAGGTCAAGGATGCAAGCATCGGTAAGTTTCTGACACTTCTTTCGCTCCATATGGAGAAAATAGAGGAATTTCTCAGGATGGCACGCCGTAAAGTCTCGGCCGGACAGGTGGATGACCTCTATTCAATTCTTAAAAGTGATACTATAAGGGAGGAGCAGAGCCGTATGTTTTTCGAGATATTTGACAGTACGTTCCTGAGCATGTATCCTGACTTTGTGCATGATGTCAATGAACTGCTTATGCCTGACAAAAAGCTTGCTGTGCCGGAACGTGATACGCTGACCACTGAATTGCGCATTCTTGCCCTGCTTCGTCTCGGAATTGATGACGGACAACGGGTGTCGCGTTTTCTCGGTTTGTCGCTCAACACAATCTATACTTACCGCAATAAGCTCCGTGCACGTGCATGCAACCGCGAGACATTCGAGCAGGATGTGATGTCTATAAATTCCAATCCTAAGAAGAACGTTAAGAAAAGCTGATATATAATGGATCTTAATGAGGAGGTGCGCCGTGGATTCACGGTGACACGCGAACGTAAATTGCTTTGGGCGTGTCAGCTCGATATGCTTAAAGAATTGCTTGATGTGTGCCGCCGGCATGGAATCCGGATTTTTGCCGATGCAGGTACTCTTATCGGGGCTGTACGCGAAAAGGGCTTTATCCCGTGGGATGATGACATAGATATGGTAATGCTCCGGGAGGATTATCAGAAACTTTGTGCGGTGGCTGAGAGAGAGTTTAAGGAACCTTTGTTTTTTCAGACTATTTATTCCGATCGGTTCTATGGCAACCGCCATGCGCAGCTCCGCAACAGCGCCACCACATGTATACGCACTGACGGCCGTTATCCCCGTCATAATGCAGGAGTGTTCATTGATATATTTGTTCTGGATTCAATCCCTTCATCTGTGCGCGGAGCAGCAAGAATGTTCCGTAGGGTAAAACGCCATATGCTCGGTGTTAAGACGGCTGTAAAGCTTGTAAAGCATATGCCGCGGTGGTTTTATGACCGCGTGGGTCTCGACCGCAGGATGTATCGCCGCTATGAGCGTGAGCTTATGGCCCATGCCGGTGAGCGTAACCGTTATGTGTCCAAGATATCCTTGCATTGGCGCGAGTTTCTTTTCGACAAAGAGGACTATGCCGACACAGTGATGTTGCCGTTCGAGGATATCATGATCCCGGCTCCGGTGGGATATGACCGTATACTGACCATAAACTACGGTGATTATATGACACCTACCAAAGCTCCCTCAGGGCATGGCACGCTTCTGTTTGACACCACACGCAGTTACCGTACATATCCGGATCCCGCCACTCTGACGAAATTATAATTTAGCGGCGGGAGGAGATTTCTTCAGCGTCAATTACGGCAAGCTCCCATAGGCTCATAGCATTTTCCAGCTGTTTGGTGAGAGCGGCATGCTGTTCATATAGATCCGGTGTGGCCAACCCTTCAGCCAGTTTGGCTTCAAGGGCCTTTATCTCGGATTCACGCCGGGCCACTTCAGCTTCAGCTTCCTCTACTTTTTTGCGTGCACGCTTTATGGCTTTATCGCGTTCGCGCTGTTCGGCATAGCTTAGTTTTGGTCGTTGCGTGGTGGATTGGGATGTGTTGTTTACGGTCTCTTCTGATTTGGGTCCCTGATTTTTGTCGGAGTCGTTTGCGGGTTTATCCTTTGATGGGGATTTGCTTAGCTGCAACTCGTCCAATGAGGCAAGTTTTTTCTTTTCCAGAAACTCATATATGCCCCCAAGGCATTCTCGCACTTTTCCACCGCCGAATTCATATACCTTTTCAACAAGGCCGTCGAGAAACTCGCGGTCATGGCTCACTACTATCACAGTGCCGTTGAAATCCTTTATGGCCTGTTTTAGGATATCCTTTGTGGCCATGTCAAGGTGGTTGGTAGGCTCGTCGAGAATCAGCAGATTTACCGGTTCAAGCAGCAGGCGTATCATGGCCAGTCGTGTTTTCTCGCCGCCAGAAAGCACCTTTACTTTTTTGTCGGATGCTTCCCCTCCGAACATGAAAGCCCCGAGGATATCGCGTATTTTTGTCCGGATATCACCTACGGCCACTCGGTCGATGGTATCGAAAACTGATATCTCGCCGTCAAGAAGTTGGGCTTGGTTCTGGGCGAAATATCCTATTTTTACATTATGGCCTATTTTTAGGGATCCTGTGAATGGGATTTCTCCCATTATACATTTTACGAGAGTTGATTTGCCCTCGCCGTTTTTTCCCACAAATGCCACTTTCTCGCCTCGCTTTATGGTGAATGTGGCATGGTCGAACACCTGATGGGAGCCGTAGGCTTTTCCCACATTGTCAAGTATAAGGGGATAATCGCCCGATCGTGGAGCCGGAGGAAATTTAAGGTTGAGGTGTGAGGTGTCTACCTCGTCAATCTCAATGCGATCTATTTTTGCCAGCTGTTTTATACGGCTTTGCACCTGTACGGCCTTCGTTGCTTTATAACGGAAGCGTTCAATAAAATCTTCCGTATCTTGTATTTGTTTCTGCTGATTTTTTCTAACAGAAGCATGTACATGAACCTGATTACGTGCGCCGCCAGGCGCATCATGAAAAATCCAGGAGACGAAAAATTTTTCGTCTCCCG
>URII01000080.1 GCA_900547825.1 uncultured Porphyromonadaceae bacterium | reverse complement strand
CCGAGGGTCAGATTCGCCGATACCCGCACAGCCATGTTTCTCGGCATAGTGCTTGTAATAGCCGCGGCCTATATCCTGATAGCCTCAATCTCCTATTTTTCTTCCGCATCGGCCGACCAAAGCCTTGTTACAGGAGAAACCCTTGACTCCATAGCCAATGATCCTTCGGCTATCAGGAATACAACAGGCCCCTTGGGAGCATTGCTGTCGCATTCACTTATCTCACAGTGGATGGGCATAGGGGCATTCATAATAATTTTCTATGTGGCGGCAATAGGCCTGATGCTGCTCAAAGTATGGAAATTATCTTTCTGGCGGTTTTCGTTCAAGGCATTGATGTCGACTGTGGCGATATCGGTAATACTCGGCTTCGTCACCATGAAGTTTCCCTCCACCATAATGTGGGGTGGTACCCATGGCTACACTGTGAACCGGATAGTGATGGATTATGCCTCAGTGTTCGGAGCTGCGGCACTCGCCGTAATAATGGCAGCCCTCTTAGCACTTATGTTCCTTCCGGAACTTAAATCATTATGGATCACAGGCACCGCGTTCATGCACAGGCGCCGCAGCAGAATTTTACAACACCGGGAACAACGCGCCGGATCAGCTGCACAATCCCACCCCTCCCCTTCCACCCCACCGGTTCATGCCGAAATGAAGGTTCAGAAACAGCCCGTAACCTCCCCCAAGCCCCTGCAGGAGCAGCAAAACGAACCGCATGCAGAGGTTCCGGCAGTCTCGACACCAATTCCTTCAGAAGAAAATATTCCTGATCACGAGGAAACTGCCGATGTGCCTGAACTCACTATAGAAAAAGCTGAGATAGAGCAGGCCGAAACAGTGTCGACCGACTGCTACGATCCAACAGCCGACCTGTCGCGCTACCGTTTTCCTGACATAGACTGCCTCGTGGAGCGCCTACAGAAAGCCGACAACGTCGACCTTGAAGAACAGGAGGAGAATCAGGAACGAATCACAAAGACCTTGCGCGACTACGGCATTGAGATCGCCAATATAAAGGCTACCGTAGGCCCTACCGTAACGCTTTATGAGATAGTGCCGGCGGAAGGTGTACGCATTGCCAAGATCAAGCGCCTTGAGGATGACATAGCCCTGAACTTGGCCGCATTAGGCATACGCATCATAGCTCCAATACCCGGCCGGGGAACAATCGGCATAGAGGTGCCGAACAAAGAACCCCAGGTGGTGTCAATGCGGTCGATAATCACCTCGGCTGACTATCAGCAGAGCCACATGGAGCTGCCCATGGCCATGGGATCGACAATCGACGGCAAAGTATTCATGGCCGACCTCTGCAAAATGCCCCATTTACTTGTGGCAGGCGCCACCGGCATGGGTAAATCCGTAGGCCTGAACGCCATAATATGCTCACTGCTTTATAAGAAACATCCGGCGGAACTGAAATTCGTGCTCATAGACCCGAAAATGGTGGAATTCAGCCTTTACAGCAAGCTCGAACGCCACTATTTAGCCAAACTTGCCGATGAGGAAGAAGCCATAATCACTGATCCGTCGAAAGTTATAACCACACTGAAATCGCTGTGCGTGGAGATGGACCAACGCTATGAGCTGCTGAAAAAAGCCGGATTACGCAACATCAAAGAGTACAACGGACGCTTCATCGAACGGCGACTGAATCCGGAAAAAGGACACCGCTATCTGCCCTACATAGTAGTCATTGTGGACGAATTCGCTGACCTTATAATGACAGCAGGCAAGGAGGTTGAGACACCGATAGCCCGTATAGCCCAGAAAGCGCGTGCGGTAGGCATACACATGATACTCGCCACACAGCGCCCGTCCACAAATGTGATAACCGGCATAATCAAGGCAAACTTCCCGGGCCGTGTGGCTTTCCGCGTGACCCAGATGGTGGACTCACGTACAATCCTTGACCGTCCGGGCGCCAACCAGCTTATAGGACGCGGCGATATGCTTTTCTCACGCGACGGGGAAATATCGCGTGTGCAGTGCGCGTTTATCGACACACCCGAGGTAGAGGCCATATGCGAGGAAATCGACAATCAGATAGGCTACGAACATGCCTATTATCTGCCTGAATGTCTTCCCGAAGAATCCGCTATGGGCACAGGTGGCCCGGTCACCGACCGCGATCCGCTGTTCGAGGACTGCGCGCGCCTGATAGTGAACAGCGGCAACGCCTCCACATCCTCGCTCCAACGCGCTTACTCCATAGGCTATAACCGTGCCGGCAAAATAATGGATCAGCTTGAAGCCGCAGGTGTGGTGGGGCCGTCGCAAGGAAGCAAACCGCGCAACGTGCTGATGGATCCGTCGTCTCTTGAACATTATCTGACCGGAATGTAAAAAGCAGCCCAGGGCTTAAGAACCATCGAGCTGTCAGATCCGTTTTTAACAACATAAAGACATGAAACGAACTTACCTATTCAGTATAATTCTGATAATTGCGGCAATATGTCCTGTAATGGCTCTGAGTGCGGACTCGGCAGCAGAGCTGATAAAGCACTCGGCCGACAAGATGCGTTCGGCGCAATCCGTCACCGCGACCTACACAACCTCGGCGGGATCACACAAGGGTTCCGGCACTATCGTAATCTCGGGTGATAAATTCCATATTTCTTCACCGGGTGAGATAACCGTATGGTATGACGGGCGCACACAGTGGGCCTATTCCCCGGCCACTGGCGAAGTAAACATAATGGAGCCCACTCCTGAAGAACTGGCTCAGATAAATCCCTTTGCAATAATCGGAGCTTTCAGCCGCGGTTATAAAGCATCTCTGCTCAAAGCTCCTGCCGGACAGAAAAAGATACTGCTCACCGCCACCTCGCGCAAATTCGACATATCGAAGGTAACAGTGACGCTCGGAGCAGATCTGCTGCCGAAGCATCTTACAGTCACAACCGTTGACGGCCATACGCTCAATGTCACTGTAAATTCCATAAAGTTAGGCGGCAAGGTAAGTGACGCTACATTCCGTTTTGACAAAAAGAAATTCCCGAAGGCCCGCATAACGGACCTGAGATAAATAAAAACCCGACTTAAACAGTAAAACCATGAGCAATACTTCAACAAAATGCCTGATAATAGGAGCCGGCCCCGCAGGTTATACAGCGGCCATATATGCTTCGCGCGCCAACCTCGCCCCTATCCTTGTGGAGGGAGACCAACCCGGAGGCCAGCTTACCACCACCACTGAAGTGGAAAACTTTCCCGGATATCCCGAAGGTATCACCGGACCTGAACTGATGGACGACCTGCGCGCGCAGGCAGCACGTTTCGGCACTGAGTTCCGGAACGGCGCAGTAACGGCCGTGGACTTAGGCTCACGCCCGTTCAAAGCCACACTGGCTGACGGCACAGAACTCACAGCGGCCACAGTGATTATCGCCACAGGAGCCTCCGCTCGCTATCTCGGTCTACCGGACGAGAAGAAATATCAGGGTATGGGGGTATCAGCCTGCGCCACATGCGACGGATTCTTCTACCGCAACCGCCATGTGGCAGTGGTAGGCGGTGGTGACACGGCATGCGAGGAAGCCGTATATCTCGCCGGATTAGCCTCGCAGGTCTACATGATAGTGCGCAAGGACCATCTGCGTGCCTCCAAGGTCATGCAGCAGCGTGTATTCGACACTCCCAATATCAAGGTGCTTTTCAACACCAATACCCTCGGCCTGTACGGCGAGGACGTAGTGGAAGGAGTCCACCTCATAGAATCTGCCGGCACACCTGAGGCCCGTGAATATGACCTGCCTGTTGAAGGATTCTTTCTCGCCATAGGCCATACCCCCAACACTGCTCCGTTCGCCGAATGGCTTAAACTTGACGAGGGCGGGTATATAGTGACATCCTGTGGCACCACAGCCACGTCAGTTGACGGCGTGTTCGCAGCCGGCGATGTGGCCGATCCGCGTTACCAGCAGGCTGTAGTGGCTGCCGGCTCAGGATGCAAGGCGGCATTGGATGCCGAACAATACCTGCTTTTCCACTCCTGAGCTCCGGAGATAAAGAATCATAATAATGCACGGTGCGCGACTTCCAACGGATTGCGCACCGTAATTTTTATTTCCTCTCCTGCTCCAGTGCCGGCACAAAAAAAGGAGGACAACGCATCACTGCGTCGTCCTCCGGGGAAGGGAATATTGAGTATTGTCTTATTATTCGGGAATTACTTCGAAGGGGATCTCTACACTCACTTCTTTGTGGAGCTTAACGGTGGCGGTGTATTTGCCAACTTCTTTCACGCTCTCTTTGATGTAGATGATCTTGCGGTCCACATTGTGGCCGAGTTTTTCAAGCGCTTCGGCAATCTGAATGTTGTTTACAGAACCGAATATTGTGCCTGTAGAGCTTGTCTTTGCTCCGATTGTGAGCGAAACGCCTTCCAGCTGAGCGGCGAGCGCTTCGGCATCAGCCTTGATCTGGGCGAGCTTATGAGCACGCTGACGCTGGTTCTCAGCGAGAACCTTCAGTGCTGAGGGAGTAGCGATAACGGCTTTTCCCTGAGGTATGAGGTAGTTGCGGCCATAGCCGTTTTTAACCTCCACAATATCGTCCTTGTAGCCAAGGTTGGCGATGTCTTCTTTAAGAATGATCTTCATAATGTCGTGATGTGGGGAAAAGTGGTTTATTTCATCAAGTCGGTTACATAAGGCAGAAGAGCGAGATGGCGTGCACGCTTTACAGCCTGAGCCACACGGCGCTGGAATTTCAGCGAAGTGCCTGTGATGCGACGGGGAAGGATCTTGCCCTGCTCATTCAGGAACTTCTTGAGGAATTCGGGATCCTTGTAGTCGATATACTTGATACCGCTTCTCTTGAAGCGACAATATTTTTTCTTTTTAACATCTACCGACAGGGGGGTCAAGTAGCGGATTTCACCTGATTGTGCCATAGTTTAGTCCTCCTTTTTTTCTTCTACAACAACTTCTTCTGTTACAACTGCTGCGGGAGCCTCGGCTGCTTTGGCTGCTTTAAGGCTGCGACGCTTGACTGCATACTCTGCGGCATACTTGTCGAGACGGAATGTAAGGAAGCGGAGCACACGCTCGTCGCGGCGGAATGCTGTCTCCACTTTCTTCACTGCCTCGGGATCGGAATCGAATTCCACGAGAGTGTAGAAGCCTGTGGTTTTCTTATTGATGGGATATGCGAGCTTACGCAGGCCCCACTGTTCTTCGTTCACAATAGCGGCACCGGCATCGGTGAGCACCTTGGTGAACTTTTCTACCGCTTCCTTCATCTGTGCATCAGACAAAACGGGAGTTAAAATGAAAACGGTTTCGTAATGATTCATCTTGGTTTGCGTTAATAAATGAATTGATGTTCTAAAAACGGTGCAAAGGTAAGCATTACCGCTCTGACTTCCAAAATTTCACACACGTTTTTCAACAAATTTTTCACTCAATGTCGCCCGCATAGCATCAATACCATGTCACACCATTGGAAAGCGAGGAGCGTTTGTCATATTTAAGGTCGCTGAGAAGCGAGGATTTCACGGCTATGTGGAAATTATATGACTTATATGGCCCTACCGGCACAAAGCTCGCCGACATGGTGAAACAGTGTAGATCGCGCGATATGGAGCAGTTCATATAAGCGATCTTATGTGTGTCGAAATTATATGAGGCCGACATGGAGAAATTCCAGTTGCGGGTAGGCCTTATATTACCGCTCACCGACAGGTTCTGGGTCCACTGCCCGTCATACTCCATCTTTCGTTTGTTAAACTGGCCGTAACCGTAATTCACGGAATAGTTAAATGTCAGCGACCACGGCACTGTCCATTTCATATATCCGTCGGCCCCTATCTGAGTAGCATTGTTACCATAGCCCGAATCACCCGTGGCCGAATCCTGCACGGCCCCACGGGCACCATCCGCCGAGGGTTCGCCGGTAGTCTCGTCGACATTTGACCCTACATCCTTCTTGGTTTTGGTAAAGGTATTGTTGGACAACGTGTAGCTGAACGAGGTGCCTATACTCGACAGGCGCGCCCAGCCTTTGCCGCAGCTCCAACGCATCTTGTCTACCCTCACCGGATTGCCTGCGGCATTCAGCTGATAGGTATAGGGGTCCCATGTGGCATTCAGGTTCAGATTGAAATCCTTTACAAGCCTCAGGAGCAGATTGGTGTTGATTGTGCTCCAGCGCAACGAGTCGGCGGCAAAATTATAGCTCTGCGACACGGTGAAGTTCTCAATCAGCGAGATCTTTTTTTCACCGATGCTGTCGTTGTCGGATTTCACTTTCATCTCCACATTGTTGGCTATCGACACAGTCACAGCCCCTGTTTTTCCCTCGCCCGGCACACCGAACAAGGCATTGGGGAAATATGAATACTTGCGGTCGACGCGCTGACCGTTGTTGTCGGTGTAATGATAATTTCCGTAATAGCCGAAAAATGACGATGAGAAGTCAGGCGCCCCGGTGAAAGATATGCTCGGTGTCATAACATGGCGTATCATCTTCACCTTGTCGCCGAGAAACTTCATGGGCTTGTAAAAGCCATAAAGCTTGGTATCCAATGCCACGGAGGCCGAGAAATCCCACACGTTATAGAAATTATAAACGGTATCCATCACCTCCCGCGACGCATCGGGATCCCACTGACGGCGCACCTTCGAGGTATACATGCGGTCGTTGAGCGATACCGACGGTGTCAGGTTGAGATATTTGAAAAGATTGAACGTGGCCGACACCGGCACTGAATGCTTCATACCGTTGCGCCAGTCCTTTATAATATTTTTTTTGAAGAACTCATCCTGCCTGGCCGTAAGAGAGTTGTTGAACACGCCCGAATATGAGAGTTTTATCTTCTCATACCATTTCTCGGCACCCACGGCCCTTTTACGCTTGAACGGAGCCGTCTGCGCCATAGTAACGGTTATGTTGGGAAACGACACATTGAGTGTTGAATCCTGTGTGCGCTGGGCCACATTGGCGGTGGTTGACAACGACCATTTCGAGCCCGGAAAGCGGTAAGTCATGTTCACCGTCGAACTCTTGGTGTTCTCCGTGAAAGCATTGCTGTAATAGGAGTTCACATCGTTGCGCGTGTAGCCGCTCGTGGTGAAGTTCACGCTGGCCGACAGGTTCAGGTTCGGATTGGCCTTGGCGTCCTGATTATGGTTCCAGATAATCTGGAAGTTTGTCATCTTGGAATAGTCGGGCATGCCTTTGTCGCCATACACCGTGTTGAGATACGATAGGTTGAACGATCCGTTGTATTTATATCTCTTGGCATACGTCGATCTCGCCTGAAGCCCCCATGATCCCTTAGTGTAGATCTCACCCGTGAGGGCAAGGTCGATATTGTCGTTGATGGCGAAATAATACCCGCCGTCGCTCAGATAGAACCCTTTGCGGTAGTCATCGCCGAATGTAGGGAATATTATACCCGAGGAATATTTCTCCGAAAACGGGAAATAACCGAAAGGCACCGCCAGCGGCAGCGGCAATCCGGCCAGCACCATATAAGCCGGGCCGGTAACGATATTCTTCTTGGGCGTAACTTTAGCGCGCGTGAGTTTGAAGCCGAAGTGGGGGTGCTCGTGATTGTCGCAAGTGGTATAGAAACCGTCCTCGACGAAGAAACAGCCGTCTTCCATCTTCTTGGTGCGTCCGCCGGTGAGATAGCCTTCGCCCTGCTGGGTGATGACATCGGTGATAAAGCCCCGCTGGGTCTTGAAATTATACGACATGGTCTGCGATTCGTATTCGCCTGACTTATCCTTGAATACCGGAGTGGCGGAAGCGTTGCCGAGAGTATCATAGACTCCCGTGGCATATACTGTCGAGCTATCGAGCACCATGCGTATCTCGCCGGAATTGAGCTGCAGGTCGGTGTAGCTTACGGTGCCGTCGCCATATAGATAAGCGTTGTTTTGGCCGATAAGCACGAGCGAGTCCTTTGCCGAGAAAGTAACCACATCCTCCAGATCGACTTTCTCACGGTTGATACGCGTCAGAGACTGACGCGAAACCGTGTCATCAGGAGTCGCGCCGCCGGAGTGCATGGCTGCAAGCGCAGCTGCAATCGGCTCTTCCACAAGAAACACTTCCCTTGCTCCGGCCTGATAAGTAGCTTCCTCTACTGCCTTTCTTTCAATCTCTGTGGTTCCGCTGGGGATACAGATACTGATTCTAGGCTTTCGAAAAGCATGGCGACCCATTGCCTTGGAAATGAAATACTTCAGCATCTTCTCCATAACCGTATAATCTACGATCACTCCCTGGCGGATTGGCCGGATTACTTCCATATTTGATGAAACATGTCCGGTCATCTGTCTGGCTTCCTCACCGATTGCTTTTATTTTCTCTGAGTT
>URII01000079.1 GCA_900547825.1 uncultured Porphyromonadaceae bacterium | reverse complement strand
AGCTGCCACCGCCCCTCAGCCCCGCACTCTCCCGCGGACTCCAAGCAGCAAAGAGTTCATTGACATATTGGTTCTCTTCCCCGCCAAACTAATCCTGACATATTTTTCCACAACGCACCTCAGAAACACCGTGAAAAGTTTTGCTATAATAAAAACATTCACTAATTTTGCCCCGCAAAATGCATAAGAATAATCAATAACTAAAAAATAAAATACTAAAGAACGACAATGATTATCGTACAAGTAAAAGAAGGAGAGAACATCGAAAGAGCTCTCAAAAAATTTAAACGCAAATTTGAGAAGACAGGCATAGTAAAGGAACTCCGTAGCCGTCAGGCTTTTGAAAAGCCCTCAGTAAGCAACCGCAAGAAAATGATGAAGGCGGTTTACGTTCAGAAACTTCGCACAGTCGAGGAATAATACACCTGACAGCAGTTTTTATTTTATCTTTTATTTGGAAAATAGGAACAAATAAACTAAATTCGCTATCAGATCATCGATGCTTTACTCACAAAGCCGATGAAGCGGATTATGTTTATTGAGAAGTTCTTGACATATCTACGGTGTGAGCTGAATTATTCGGCCCACACCGTTGCCGCATATAAACGCGACTTGGAACAATGGTCGGCAGAAATGGTGCCACATACATCAGCCCCCTTTGATCCGCTTAATGTAACGCCCCGTCAGCTCCGGGCATGGCTTCTCTCCCTGAATACCGAACATTATGCCACGTCCACTCTGCGTCGCAAAGTGCAGTCACTCCGGGCATTCTATAAATACCTGATGCGCTTTCACGGACTTGAGAGCAATCCTGCCATGGAGCTTACACTTCCTAAAGTGGCAAGGCCGCTTCCTGTAAATGTACGTGAGGACGAAACAGCTGAAATTCTCGACAGCCCCTATGACCGTCAGGATTTCATTCAGGTGCGCAACCGCCTCATAATAATGCTCCTGTACTCCACAGGCATAAGGTGCAGCGAACTTCTGGCCATCAAGGACGCGGATATTAATCTCATCGGCGGTGAACTAAAAGTACACGGGAAGCGTAATAAGGACAGACTCGTGCCATTCGGCGATGAACTGAAACTTATGATAAAGGAATACATATCGCTCCGCAACCATAATATAGGATCCACCCCTACCCTGCTGTCACGGCCTGACGGCAGGGAAATGTCAAGAGGAGCGGTATGGACGGTTGTGCACAATGAGCTTGACGCCCACGGCGTACATACATCACGCAGAAGTCCCCATGTGCTCCGCCATTCATTTGCCACCGACATGCTCAACCACGGAGGCGACCTGAATGCCGTCAGAAAACTGTTAGGTCATGAGTCGCTTGTCACCACACAGGTATACACACATCTATCCCGCAAGGATCTGAAAAATATTTATGAACAGGCACACCCCCGTGCCCTTAATCAAAAAAAGAAAGGAGAATAATCATGGAAGTAAATGTTCAAGCAATTCACTTCGAAGTTTCACAGCAGCTGTTGGATTTCATCAACAAAAAAGCAGAGAAGCTTACACGCCGCTACACAGCAGTGACCACCTTTGATGTAAACCTTAAAGTGGTGAAACCTGAAACCTCCATGAATAAGGAGGTAGTGATGAAAGTACTTGCCCCACAGGAAGAATATGTGGCCACAAAAACGGCCGACACATTTGAGGAAGCCGTGGATCTCGCCCTTGAAGCAGTAGAGCGCCAGCTCGAAAAACGTAAAAACGCCAAATAACCGACAATAAAATATTAAATTTATAAAGAATAAGGCGCGTCTCCATTTCGGGAACGCGCCTTACCTTAATATCTAATACGTACTTAATCAGCAGTTGTAACCGGAATGCGCAGTTCATCCTGCGGGATGAACTCATTCACCGGATAGTCATTGAGAAGATAAAGTTTGTCACCATTGGCTTTGAACCAGAAGTACGAAGGCTCATTGATCGCTTCTGTGGTCATATAGTGATACCATTTGGCCGTCACACCAAGAGCCCAGTAATAATCACCTCCCGAAGATTTCATACCCCAATACTTGACTGAGGTAACCGACGGCAGTGTGTAGCTCATCTCCGCACCTGTCCCTTTTCCTTTAGTGTGGGAAATGGCTCCTGTGTAGTCGAAATAATCGGGATTGGCCAGATCCTCGGGATAGATGCTGAATTTCACTTTAGGCTCAGGACAATTTTCAATCACCACTTTATGGGGATCCTGAACGAGTCCTATCAGTCCGCCCACATTGTATCCGCCTGAAAGTTCCACATCTTCCACGCGGCAGTTACGGAACGTTGTCGTACTGTTGGACTCCATGCATCCGCCCACAATGCCGCCTATTTTTCCATAAGCTGCCACCGTACAGTTTCTGACAGTTATATTCTCAAATGTGGTGCCTTCGGCATATCCGGCTATCACACCGAATATATTGCCCTGACGTCCGGTACCGACATTAACCTGTTCCACAACGAGATTTTTTACCACCGATCCCTTGGAAAGGAACGCGAAAAGTCCGCTGGCATAAGTATAGTTATTATAGGTTCTGAAATTTCTGATCGTGTGGCCTTGGCCGTCGAAATTCACAAGCATTCTCTTATAACCCGATTGATAGTTGGTAGGATCCGAGAAACCTTCGCGGCCGAAACCGTCGAATTTATACCCGTTAAGGTCGATATCATCCTCAAGCTCTATCTTTTTCACTGTGGTAAGCTCTCCCTTGGTCAACTTGGTCGCAAGTCCTACAAATTCAGCCGGAGTAGTTACAGTGGCAGTGCCTGCGGCATCAATCTCAGGAACAGCAGTTGTAACGCCGTCCCACGGACGCACTACCTTATCGGGTTTGTTGAATTCGTTATCAATCGTTATAGTCCAGTCAATGGATGATGTAAGCAGCGATCCGAATATGTTGGTACGGTAGTTGCGCTGCACAGGCACATTGTTTACAGTAAGCTTATTGATGCTTGCCCCATTGTCGTCAATAAACTCAATCGTTGTGTTGAAAATTTCCTGCTGGGCCTTGTTTATATTGTCAGCATCAGGGGTAGTTCCCGTAAGCAGATACGCCATTGCCAGATAAGCATAACTTTTTTCAGTATCTGCATGAGCCACAGGATAAGCATCACCCATTCTTTCCACAGCGTTAAAAGGCACTTCTACATTTGTAGCGCCTGAAGCCACTCCGGTGAGAAGGTTAAGTGTGGTATGTGCGCCGGTCACACCTAACTTCGTTGTCTTATGGTTTATTTTGGCCGCAGATGCAAGTGCAATATCATCAGTACCGATATTCAGCTGTGCAAAGGGACGATAAAGAGTTATTGTCTTATTGACAGAACCATTGACTGTCACACCCTCCACTGCCCCGAAGAAAGCATCAAGATTATCATCATTAAGCTGTCCGTAGCTTACGGTAATCGATTGGGTTGCAGGATTGAACGTATAGGCGCCATTGCCAGTGGCCTCGGCCCAGAACACAAAGTCATAGGTCTTTCCCTTTACCAACGGAAGCGAAAGAGTGAATGAAGATCCGTTGCGAACAGCCTGCGGGGCATTATCCTCCCCACTGTGTATGGCCACTGCGCCATCACAATAGGCAGCATATTTAAGTGTGGTTGCCTTAGTGCCGTCAGCTATAGAGCGCGAATAAAGACCGGCAGGCAACTGGGCCGTGAATGTGACCGTGTTATCGGCATCCGAAGGTGCGGATAATCCGTCATCGTTATTACAGCTGCTGAATGCCATGGCTGCAATCAGAGCGAGTCCGTAAATTGAATGTTTCATGATACTTATAATTAATAATTGGTTATTAAGTGAATTTATTTGATTTCTATGTCATAACTACCGTCAAAACCCGGAGAAATGCCGACCCCGGTGCCTACTGTCGATGTCAGGAAACGTCCGCGCACAATAGTCAGACTGTTGCGTTTAAGCGGTACATCTATCGGATCGGAAGAGGATATCAGCCGGCCGGCATTGTCATAAATCTCGGCAACGACGGAAACGCCCGTATCTCCTCCGTTTGTGAATACAAAATCACCGCCCATCTCGGCCCTTGTGGCGTCCAGATATTTGAGATCACCTTCATACCATATGCCCAGCCGGGAGTCGATGGGATGGTCAAGCAAAGCATTGTAATGGGTAGGCAGATACCCGGCATATCGAAACACCACCTTATAGTCGCTAAGATTGGCCGCCGGAGCTCCTGCTCCGGAAGCGTCAGCCGACTTGGTTTTGGAAATAAATTCCTCAACATCGGTAGTCTCAAACACATATCGCGCCATAGGCCGCACCATCTCCACTGTAAGTACTTTCAGCGGGATTGATAAATCCGACGGATCGTAAGCCTTACCGTCCGGATCGATATATGCCGACACCTCACCGCGATAAGCATTCCGCATCGGATCATTACCGGGATATTTGCCCGGTTCAAGGTTAAGAATTGATATCTCGGAAAAGTTTTCTACGTTATAATAATGATCTGCTTCCGCAGTTGCGGGATGTGTCCGGTCACACCATACAACAAAACGATATGCACCGGGCGGCAATTTCAATTCCACACTGGCCTCTTCAATCCCATTTTCAGGAATATCCTTATAAGTCAGCACCGTACGCTTTAACGGAAAACGGGAGTGTGTACGGCTTCCCTCATCAAGGATGTAAGCCTCTATAATATACCTTACCGTATGATCAGCATATGAACACCGGCTATTGGACCAATTATTTATATCAATTACCGTGTGGATATCCATATCCGACATATCGAACTTGAACACGAATATCCTATGGGGAGTTTCCGGCGCAGGAGCATCTGAAGCATCAGGAAATTCGTGTACATCACATGCCGTGATGTACGTCGCCATCATCACAAGAAGAATCATAATATTCCATATCTGTTTCATCTCGTCCCTCCTGTGAAAGTATATATAACAGATACCCCTATATTGTCGGCCGCAAAACGCCATTTGGCAATCCGATCCTCCAATGCGCCGTTAGGTTTGTTGACAAAGCGTTGGTAATCCAGATAATATACCCCTACTCCGGCCTGGGCCTGAATGCTCCAATTGGAATTGAAATCATGGCGCCATCCTGCTCCTATGCCTCCGCCCAATGCCGGATGTGAGCCATTAGCATCCTGAATGCGGTAATGCCAGCGTTCAAGGGCAAAATTATAATAATACAGGGCTGCATGGCCCTCTATGAAAAATTCATGTCCTGCGAACCACCATCTTCCCTCAGGGCGGAAAAACAATGTTCGGAATTTACGTTGCGATGACCCGTAATTCCATGCTGAATATCCGGTACTTATTGCCACGGACCATTCGGAATTCAAATCATACTCACCTGTAAGGGAAAGCACACCCATTCCCGCAGCTATTACGTTCAATCCCAAATGCCAGTCATTGTCGAGGCATCCGCCGGTACCACTGTCAAGTGTGTCCGGATCATGCACTACCCGTTTTTCCGGAATATCCGATGTAGTTGAGCCGGGAACCGCTGAAATAACCGAATGCGGGGCAGAAATACACGTAAGCAATATAAACAGGATGAAGCACTTACGCGGACATATTGCCTTATTGACAGAAAACCATCGGGGCAGTATGCCGACAGCTATCTGATGTGTCAGGAGCAGATGGTAGAGAGATTGCTTCATCCGTATGTGCAAATACCGCTATCACGACTCCCTTATGATAACATGACAATGATTTGAGAGATATACGAAAAGCGCGGGAATCTTTATCCGTTGCCGTTCTTCAACCGGAGGCTCTCGCATTGCCTATCTGTGTAGAACGGCAACGTGCAGAGCCCACGCCTAATATGCAAATACGCTGATCCTTTTCAACAAAGGATGCTTGAAATTACATATCCACGGGCATCTACCGTTGCTACATTCCTGACACAGATTTAGAAATTTGCGAGATTTCCGGTTGTCAAGAACAAGCGCCGAGTAAACGCTATTCAAAATGTCTGCCGACCCGCCCACAAGCCCCTGACCGGGCTCTGGAACAGTCCGCGCAGCGAATATACATATTATTTTCCATATCCAACCAAAAATTAAATATTTTTATGCCCCCTCAAATAAATTTGGCTTTGCTCTCGACTTATCTCCATCTTTGACTAACGCCTTAGATACTTCCGCTCGGCAAAATTCAAGCGAGCTTGATTTTGCCCTCACTTATTCGTATCTTTGCCGAAATTAACCGTTAACCGTATTTTCCAATGCTCATTATAGGAATAGCGGGTGGCACCGGCTCAGGCAAGACCACCGTAGTCAATAAAATCATAAGCAGCCTTCCGCAAGGAGAGGTAGCCGTGATTCCGCAGGATTCTTATTATAAAGATTCATCACATATACCACCGGAGGACCGAAGCAAGATAAACTTCGACGAACCGGCGGCAATAGAATGGACTCTGCTCGTGAAGCACCTTAAAATGCTTAAAGAGGGAAAAGCCATAGAAATGCCCACATACTCCTATCTGACATGTACACGCCAGCCGGAAACCGTGCATGTGGAGCCGCGCGATGTTGTCATTGTGGAAGGTATACTCGTGCTGTGCGACGACACATTACGTGACATGATGGATGTGAAAGTGTTTGTGGACGCTGATCCTGACGACAGGCTTATCCGTGTGATATCACGCGACTGCGTTGAGCGCGGGCGCACCCCCATGATGGTGATAAACCGCTATCAGGAAGTCCTGAAGCCCATGCACCAGATGTATATCGAGCCGTCCAAACGCAATGCCGACCTGATAGTGCCTCAGGGAGGCAACAATATTGTAGCGATCAACCTCCTCACGGACTATATAGAGGCCACCCTCAGCAAAGGTGGCACCCGTTGCCAGAAACCATCATTCAGAAAATCACTTTAATGGAAAATACAGAACCGCAGGCAACCAACGCAACTCCAAATGGAACACCAATGGTGCTGCGCACAGAAAATCTCGTAAAGAAATACCGTCAGCGCACGGTAGTGAACCATGTGTCCATAGATGTCAAGCAGGGGGAGATTGTAGGACTGTTAGGGCCTAACGGTGCCGGAAAAACCACTACCTTTTACATGACCGTGGGCCTGATCACCCCGAATGAAGGGGAGATATTCCTGAATGACATGAACATCACCAAGTTTCCGGTATATAAACGGGCATTGAACGGTATCGGTTATCTGGCTCAGGAAGCGTCGGTGTTCCGCAAGCTCACCGTTGAGAACAATATTCGTGCCGTATTGGAAATGACCAATACGTCAAAGGAATATCAGAAAGAGAAGTTAGAGAGCCTAATCGCAGAGTTCCGACTTGAGAAGGTACGGCACAATCTCGGCGACCGCCTTTCGGGAGGTGAACGGCGACGTACCGAGATAGCCCGCTGCCTGGCCATCAATCCTAAGTTCATAATGCTTGACGAACCGTTTGCCGGAGTGGATCCTATCGCCGTGGAGGATATTCAGTATATTGTCTACAAGCTCAAGGAAAAGAACATAGGCATTCTGATCACTGACCATAACGCTCCGGAAACATTAAGTATCACTGACCGCGCATATCTGCTGTTTGAAGGCAAGATACTGTTTCAGGGCACCAGCGAGGAACTTGCCGAAAATCCCATAGTGAGGGAAAAATATCTCGGACGCAGTTTTATATTCAACCGCAAGAAGTTCGACGACCAGCGCTGATACGGTACAGAACGGTTATCGCCAGCGCTGTAAGCAACAGGCTCCCGACTACAACAGGCCAATGCTGCGCGGAGGTGCCGATCGTTTCCACCGTGGAGGCGGCTTTTAATCCGTTATGCACGGCCCACTGGCTCACTACCACCATGGAGTTATTGAGTGCATGGCATATTACGGCAAGCCATAATGATCCGCTCCAATACATCATGTAGCCGAAAAAGGCTCCAAGCAGCAGCCTCGGGAAAAATCCGAAGAACTGCACATGCACGGCACTAAACACTACAGCCGTGACCCATATGGCTATATGAGGGTTCTTGCCGGAAGAACAAAGGATGTTCTGCAACCCTCCGCGAAAAAATATCTCTTCGCTGAAACCCACCAATATCCCCACCAATCCTATCCCGATAAACAGAGAAACAACGGAATAGTCGCCGAACAACAATGCCGTAGCTTCGGAGGCCCGTGTTTCGGACGCCCGCATCCATTGTTCCACCGAGGCCAAACTATCAGGCAGTGTCAGCGACTCATTCCATGCTATCACGGCATTCATAAACGGGATAGCGGCCATCATAGCCGCCACAGCCATCACGATCTGCCATATACCGGGAGATGTGGAGAGCCTTAGAAACCGCCATGGCCGCTTTGAGATCACGTATGCAGAAAACACCGCCGGAGCACAGAACATCAATATATCCTGCACTACGGTTGACCATCTCATTGTGTTCACACTCAGGCCA
>URII01000078.1 GCA_900547825.1 uncultured Porphyromonadaceae bacterium | reverse complement strand
GTTGATATCCACCCTGTCGCTGCTGATAGTTCTGCCGGGGCTGATATCCGCCTTCTCCTTGCTGCCGGGGTTGATATCCACCCTGTCGCTGCTGATAGTTCTGCCGGGGCTGATATCCGCCTTCTCCTTGCTGCCGGGGTTGATATCCACCCTGTCGCTGCTGATAGTTCTGCCGGGGCTGATATCCGCCTTCCCCTTGCTGCCGGGGTTTGTAGCCCTCGCCTTGTTGCCGGGGCTGATATCCACCCTGACGCGGCTGGTAGCCTTGTCGTGGCTGATAACCTCCGGGGCGTTGATAGTCGCCCTGAGGGCGGTAATTATTGTATTGACGTGGCTGATAGCCTTCAGTGTGGGTTTCTCCGTTACCGGGTGTTGAGTCGTTGGCCGTATTGACTGAATCGGCAGAATGTGCGGAGTCGTCGGTCGGTAATGGACGCGTCATGGTGATTCTCGGGCGTCGGTTCTTTTTCTCGTTGCTCTCCATAAAGTTAAGTTCTTTGAAGTGTTTAGTTATGATAAATATCGTGAATCAATGCCTCTCGGCAAGGATTATAAAAGGGTTTTGTAAAATAAATATTATGAGTGTTTGAGTTCAGTTTTCTAAAGTTAACGTAAATAAAATATTAAAAGTTTCGGGGAACACGGAGACGGTGTCCCCGAAACTGTATGGTCAGAAAGTTCAATAACCTGTATACGTATCCGGTGAAAGAGCCCTTAGCTCGGCTTTGACACTGTCGCTCACTTCAAGGGTGTCGATGAATTCAGCGATACTTTCGGCTGTGACTGCCGCGTTAGTGCGGGTAAGTTTTTTGAGCGTTTCATAAGGCTTGGGATAGCCTTCCCGCCGCAATATAGTCTGAATGCCTTCGGCCACCACGCTCCACATACGGTCAAGATCCGCCGATATAGCCTGTTCGTTGAGCAATAGTTTTCCGAGGCCCTTGAGTGTGCTTTTTACGGCTATGACAATATGCGCCAATGGCACTCCTATGTTGCGAAGCACTGTTGAGTCAGTAAGGTCGCGCTGTAGGCGCGAAACCGGCAGTTTGGACGCCAGATGGCCCAGTATGGCATTGGCTATGCCGAGATTGCCTTCGGAGTTCTCGAAGTCTATAGGATTGACTTTGTGTGGCATTGCCGATGATCCTACTTCGCCCTCCTTGATGGTTTGTTTGAAGTAGTCCATGGATATGTATTGCCATATATCCCGGTCAAGATCCAATATTATGGTGTTTACCCGGGCCAAGGCATCGAACAGTGCCGCAAGATTGTCGTAATTGGAAATCTGTGTCGTGAACTGTTCCCGGTCTATTCCGAGCCTTGACGGGAGAAAGTCGTTGGCAAACGCAGGCCAGTCAGTTGTCGGGAAAGCCACACGATGTGCATTGAAGTTGCCTGTCGCTCCACCGAATTTTCCACTTATGCTCACTGTTGAGAGAGCGCGGAGCTGAGTGTGGAGCCTGTAGGCGAACACACGGATCTCTTTGCCGAGACGGGTGGGAGAGGCCGGTTGACCGTGGGTTCGGGCAAGCATTGGTATGCCGTCCCAGCCTTCGGCCAATGTTTCAAGAGTTTGGACGAGTTCCTCCATAAGCGGAGTATATACGTCGGCAAGCGCATCCTTTATCGACATGGGCACAGCCGTGTTGTTTATGTCCTGCGACGTAAGGCCGAAATGGATGAATTCGATATGTTTCCCGAGGCCTATGGCTGTGAAGCGCTCTTTAAGGAAATATTCCACGGCTTTCACATCATGATTGGTCACGGATTCAATCTCCTTTATACGTTCCGCATCGCTGACTGAGAAGTCAGTGTAGATGTTTCGCAGTTCCGGGGCTATGGCCGTGATGTCTATTTCGGCAAGAGATGAAATGCCGAGTTCGGCAAGGGCTATGAAATATTCCACTTCCACTTTCACACGGTAGCGGATCAGGGCATATTCCGAAAAATATGCGTCGAGTGAGGCACATTTTCCGCGATAGCGTCCGTCAATAGGTGAAATGGCTGTGAGTGAGTTAAGTTCCATTTGTTTCAGTGATATGAGAATGGAGAAATGGCCCTTTGATTATTGTTTGCCAGATGTGGTTACAGAGCGGTCGATTTTCGACACTAAGCCCTGAAGCACTTTGCCCGGGCCAAGTTCCACAAACTCAGTGGCGCCGTCGGCTATCATGTTCTGTACTGATTGGGTCCAACGCACGGGAGCGGTGAGCTGTGCCACAAGGTTGGCTTTTATTTCGGCAGGATCGGTGTGGGGACGGGCATCCACATTCTGGTAAACGGGGCATACGGGTACCGAGAACTGGGTGTTCTCTATCGCTGCTGCGAGTTCGGCTCGTGCGGGTTCCATGCAGGGTGAGTGGAAGGCGCCGCCCACTTTAAGTTTCAATGCACGCTTGGCTCCTGCTTCCAAAGCTTTTGCACATGCCTGATCAATCGCATCTTCCTCACCTGATATGACAATCTGTCCGGGACAGTTGTAGTTGGCGCAAACCACCACGCCGTCGACACCGGCACATATTTCCTCAACTTTTTCATCGGGAAGGGCAAGGACTGCGGCCATGGTTGACGGTTTGAGCTCACATGCTTTCTGCATTGCCATGGCACGGGCGGCTACGAGGCGTAAACCGTCCTCGAAGTTGAGTGCTCCGGAAGCCACGAGTGCTGAAAACTCACCAAGTGAATGGCCTGCTGTCATGTCAGGCTTGAATTCTTCTCCGAGGCTTTTAGCCAAAGCTACTGAATGGAGAAATATGGCGGGCTGGGTAACTTTAGTCTGACGGAGATCCTCGTCAGTGCCGTTGAACATAAGGTCGGTAATGGAAAAGCCGAGAATTTCATCAGCTTTGTCAAACATAGCACGTGCTTCGGGGTTCTGTTCGTAAAGGTCTTTCCCCATCCCGGGGAACTGGGCGCCTTGCCCGGGGAAAACAAACGCTTTCATAGATTGCAAATACAAAAAAATGATTGAATTATTAGTGTATTCTATTGAATGTATATCTTGTGCAAAGATACGAATTTTTTAGACTCGCTCTTAAAAAAATTTACGTAAATTTGCATATGATGAATACACCGATGAAAATACTTCTGCTGGGTGACTACAGCAATTACAGCGTTGCGTTGGGGGAGGGGCTTAAAAGGCTTGGCCATGAAGTGACCGTGATGTCAAACGGCAGTTTCTGGCTTGATACGTCACGAGATATCGACATAAGCCGTTCGCCCGGCAAACTTGGCGGTCTTAGGCTGTGGCTACGGCTGCTCACTGTTCTGGCTCCTAAGATGCGCGGGTATGATGCCGTGGGCATAAATTCGCCCGTGTGTGTCAATCTGAAGCCGCAGCGTGCACGATATATATTTGATCGGCTGAAACGCAATAACAGAGGGCTGTTTCTGCTCGGCACAGGAGCCGACACATGCTATATCGAAGAAGCCATGGACTGCTCCTCGGAAGTGAAATACAACGAATGGCGTTTGTTTGACAATCTGGCTCCACATGCTCTTGAAACTGACGAATGGCGTCAATGGCTTGATGAACCGTTGAACGGCCTTTGCCACCATGTTTATGACGGAGTTGACGGAGCCACTGCGGCCTTATATGAATATCATGTAGCGTTCCGGCGCTGGCTACCGGCCTCAAAAGTGGGCTATGCCGGCATTCCGGTTGACACCTCGGCACTTTTGCCTGTCGGCATGCCGGATAAAATAGATAAGGTTAAAATATTTCTCGGACGCCATAGCAAAAGGATGGCTGAAAAAGGTACCGATATGCTGGAGGCAGCAGCCAGGGCCGCTGTGGAGAAATACCACGACAAGGCTGAACTTGTGATAGTTGAGGATAAGCCATATGCCGAATATGTTGAACTACTGAAGGATTCCCATGTGGTGTTGGATCAGGTCTACAGCTACACCCCGGCTACAAATGCACTGTTGGCGATGAGCTACGGTAAGGTTGCTGTGAGTGGCGCCGAACCCGAATTTTACAATTTTATCGGTGAGCGGGATAATCGTCCTGTTTTCAACGCTCCGCCTGATTATGAGGCTTTGAAGCAGGTTTTGTGCGGCATTGTGGAACGTAGGGATGAACTTCCGGCTATAGGCAAGGCTTCGCGTGAGTTTGTTGTGAAACATAACGATGTGGAAGTGGTGGCCTCACGTGTTGCCGCATTTTGGAAGTCGAAACTAATTGATAAAAAATGATTATGGACACTGTTTCATGCCTTTTGCCCAGATTGGATGTAGATATAGCCACGCATGGCCCTGACGGACTTGATGCTGTTGTAAGAATGGAGCTTCCCGAGGTAAGGGGGGTAAGATATGTGGTCAGCTGGCAGATACCGGATGAATATGTCTTCGATCAGTTTCCCGAGGAGCTTATGCGTCCCGACCTTGTGGTGTGCCGGGTGGATTGCCGTGGTGTGACCGGCAACCGCAACAATGCCCTCGCTCATTCCGTTGCTCCGGTGGTTTTGATTGCCGATAATGATCTGAAATATACATCGCGTAATCTGGAAGCCGTAATGGAGGTTTTTGATTCCAATCCCGGAGTGGAGCTTGCCGTGTTCCGCTATGACGGTGATCCGCGGCCTTTTCCGGAGGGCGAGATGGATATAGGCCGTAAAATGCCAAAAGGATTTCATGTGGCTTCAATGCAGATGGCATTCAGGCGTGAAGCAGTGGAACGTGCCGGATTGCGGTTCGACGAGCGTTTCGGCCCTGGGGCCGAACGGCTGAAGGGATGCGATGACGATGTTTTTTTTCTTGCAGCACGTAAAGCCGGATTGACGATACGCTATTTCCCTGTTACTGTTACCGCACATCCCGGGCCTTCATCAGGTTATCTGCCCATAACGAGTACAGGGTTCCTTGAAGGCATGGGGGCGTACCACCGGCTTGAATGGCCTGTTACTTCACCTCTGCGCATCATGTTGAAGGCTTGGCGAATGCATCGCAGCGGCCAGTCGCCGTTGTTTAGGTCACTCCGGTATCTTTGGCGGGGATATTTCCATCTGCCCGGAAGCCGGTAATAGGTGTTAGATTTTAAAAATGCGGTTGACCACCGGTGTCCGTGCCATAATATAAGCTACCGGGAGGATCACGGCACAGCATGCAAGCCAGAAAATCGTGGGAGTAAAAACTCCGAAATCCGGGAATGATGTGCGTAAGCGCACTATAATTGGAAGGTGTATGAAATATACAGGAAGAAATATTCCGGGCACCAGTTTCATGAATGGTGCTGCCTCTCTCAGATCAAGTCTCATACAGCCTGCGAATATGGCTGTGGCAAGTATGTCTACAGGTAGTGAGCTATAAAAATAACCAACGTTAAAGCTGTTGACTATCGGGAAAAGCAGCCATTGAAAAGGGATTATAAGGATAAGAAACAGCACAAGCACATATTTGCGGGTGATCCATTGCGGCAAAGAGCCGGTCTTTATAATGCCTCCTATGCAGAAACATAGCATCCAGTTCCATACATCATAATCAAGAAACGGATAAGAGTTTATATCGGGATAGGGAGGATAGCACAATATGCCTAAAAACACAATCTGCTGTATGACCAGCAATATAATCACTAAATATTGAACCCGGTGTTTGTGGTGAATAAACAGTGTATTCACTGCCGGATATAGGGCATAAACTACTATAAGTGCTCCGAAAAACCAAAATATTGAAAAACGACCTAATCCGAACATCGGCTCGAAGCAGCATACCGCTAACTTTACAAATGAGAATGGTGCGCCATAACGGATCACATCCCAAAGGCAACCTATGGCACCTATGGTGGCGCAGAACTTTATAATTCCAACGATGCGTTTTATGGCATATCGCATGGAGCTGCCTTTGCGTCCGAGCGACAGAAATCCTGCCACCATAAAAAACAACGGTATGCACACTACAAAAATGCGGAATATCTCACTTCCATACCCGAACTTCTCCATACCGATGCACGACACTGAATGTGCCAGCAGTATGCCCAACATGGCGATTAGCTTTATCAGGTCGATGTTTGGATTATGTCTCATAGGGAATTATATTTTTACAACTTGGCTGACTCCGGGTATTTTAATAAGAACCAATGCAGACGCTATGCAACAGATTGTAGCTGTAATCCAGAAAAGAATAGGAGTAACTGGCCCCAAAATGGGGAATATTTCAAAAACACAGGCTATCACTATGCGGTGTATCAGATATACCATGAGGAATGTGGAACTTACCGCACTTATAAGTTTTGTGTTGCGTATTTGGAGCTTCTCAATAAAGATAAACACACCGGCGGTTAATGCTATAGTGGGTATCGCTGTATAAAAATATTCCAGCCGCCAGTTGTTTATATAGGGAAGCAGCCGGAGCTGCATGTAGACATTGAGGGCAAAAAGGATTACTACAGCCAATGGGTGGCCGAGAAAATCCAGTCGGCGTGTTTTTACTGCCGCTCCGAGACAGAAATACAATATCCAGTTCCATGGCGACCATAGGATAAAAGGGTATTCCATTACATGGCCTTCGGCCGGCCATATCAAGACACCGAAAAACACGCACTGTTGGAGTATGATCATTGCAGCAATAAGCCACACGCCTCCGCAGGTCATATGTCCTTTCGGGAATAGCCTGTTGGTTATGGGATACAGGGCATACAGAAATATCAGAGCCGTGAAAAACCAGAATGTGCCGAATTCTCCTTGTCCTATATAGGGATCTATAAGATAGCGCAGATATGAGTTTAATGACAGTGTTGCTTTGTCCGACACGACATCAAACAGCCAATACGCAGAAGCCACTATTGCCACAAAGCGTATTATCCCGCGAATTTTTTTCATGCTGTAACGAAGATTGATGTTCTTTCTGCCTAAAAGGAGATAGCCTGATACCATGAAGAATAACGGGATACTGACAACAAAGAACCGGTAGAATTGGCCTACAAAATCAAATTCACGTCCGGCAAACACTGAGGGACAATGAAGTTCCACGACTCCGATCATAGCGAAAATCTTTATCAGGTCGATGTTATGATTACGGCATAAGGTCGTGGATGTATTGTCTACGTGAGTGTTGTCCATTTGTCATAGATATTTAGACATGCAAAGTTAGTGAAATGTGAAGGAAAACCTCTAAATTTGCATTTTAATAATATTCATCCCTTTGATATATTGTTTGTTGTATGGCTACAAAATCACCGTCGGAAGTAATTGATACGGCCTGTAAGATCGGGCTTAATAAACTGTCGCTCAGTTCCTGTTTCTCAATGCGGTTCTTTCTGCTTACGATCCTTGCCGGCGCATACATAGCCTTGGGAGGTATTCTTTCCGTAATAATAGGTTTCGGGTTCCCGGAGTTTACGGCAGGGAATCCCGGGTTGCAGAAATTGTTGAGCGGATGTGCGTTTCCGGTGGGACTGATACTTGTAGTGGTACTTGGCGCCGAATTGTTTACAGGCAACAATGCTCTACTCATGCCTCCGCTTATGCGGCGGCAGTGTGGCTGGGGTAGTGTGGCGGTAAACTGGAGCGCAGTGTGGATCGGTAATTTTATAGGGGCTTTGCTGCTGGTTTATTTCCTTGTGTATCTGACCGGACTTACTGCATCGGAGCCATATCGTGCGGCAGTTGTAAGGATTGCCGAGGCTAAAGTATCGATGGGGTGGTGGACTGTTTTCCTAAAAGGTATAGGAGCCAACTGGTGTGTATGCCTTGCCATATGGCTTGCCATGGCGGCAAAATCAAGTGGGGCCAAGATGTTCGGATGTTGGCTCCCGGTCATGACATTTGTGGCATTGGGATATGAACATGCCATAGCCAACATGTTTTTTATTCCCTGCGGAATGCTGGAAGGCGCATCAGTCACAATATGGGAGATGGTGTGGAACAATCTCATTCCCGCCACAGCCGGAAACATAATAGGCGGGGCGCTCCTCGTAGGATGCGTCCACGCCTATCTGTGGTCCTCCCGCAATAATAAATAAATTCGGGTTATTTATTGGAGCGTTTGCGCTCGAGTTCGTCGAGGATTATTTTGCGCAGGCGGATATGGTGGGGCGTTATCTCCACATACTCGTCACCTTTTATGTATTCCAACGCTTCTTCAAGGCTGAATACCACGGGGGGTATGATGCGGGCCTTGTCGTCGGCACCTGATGCACGCATGTTGGTGAGTTTCTTTGATTTGGTGACATTCACCACAATATCATTGTCCTTGGCGTTCTCACCCACTACCTGTCCGGCATACACCTCATCGCCTGGAGCAATAAAGAAACGTCCACGGGATTGCAAGTTATTCAAAGCATAAGCATAGGCAGTACCTGTTTCCATCGCGATGATAGAACCATTCGTACGGCGTTCGATCTCTCCCTTCCACGGCTGGTATTCGAGGAAACGGTGCGCCATGATCGCTTCACCAGCTGATGCAGTCAAAACAGCATTATTCAAACCGATAATACCACGAGAAGGA
>URII01000077.1 GCA_900547825.1 uncultured Porphyromonadaceae bacterium | reverse complement strand
GAATCAATTTGTCGAAATAGCTGAACGACCCATATAGACCGCCGTTGGAAATACATATAAGCCCTTCTGGCAACGTAACAGTTCCGAGAGGGCGGCCGAAAGAACGGTAAAACGCATTGGGTGACAACACTCTCATCCCCGGTTCGAATTCTATGCTGCGAGCTTCCGCCAGCATCAGCGAATAAGCACCGTAGTCCGGGATGGAGGAGGGAAATATGATTTTGTCGGCCGTCAATCCGTAAAGGCCCTTTTCGGCTATACTCACCACTTTATACAATGTTCCGTCAGGCCCTTCCACCGATGATGGTATGCGCACCTCACCCACAGTTTCATTTGGGGAAAATGTATTCCCGGTTAATTCTACAATCGGTTCAGAGGTGTTGATAACTGCGAATTTGAAATTTCCAGCCTGAAATTCTGAATTTTCTATCATTGGGAATATGCCGGCGGCAGCTCCTAATGTGTTTGTAAGCAGTAAAACCGCAAAAATGTTAAGTAATCTCATAACTGTAACCGATTTTAATGTTTAATGATTATTTTTCTTGAATCGATAATATTATCACCGTCCACAATGTTGACAATGTATGTCCCATTGGGAATTGATGATATATCAATGCTTTTTGTTATTATCAAAGCAACCTCCGAATCTTATCCATGGCATAAGATTTTTTGATTGGTAATCCGCAAATATAACCAACCAAATTCACATTTCTAAATAAAATTCAGTATAAATTAAGTAAATGCTTAAATTCCCTCAAAACAGTAGCAAAATGTCGCTTTATATTTCGTGGCGCCACTGTCCGATTCAGTCCGATCAAGTCCGAAATGTCCGATTTCCGTTCCGTTTAGTCCGATGCTTCCAGACCTGAACTGTGATATTTTCGCACGCTCAGCCCTTGGTGCGCCTTTATCTTCGCGCCATGCTCCGGTTCGTCCATATTCCGCGCCATACGTGGCACCCATTTCCGCAAGCCCCGCACTCGTGGAGCTTCTGCCGGTGGCTCGGGCATGGATTGCCGCAAGCCCACCTCCACATCATCGACCGACTTGAGCGCCAGCGCATGAGCTGCGGCTTCGTGCGCGCCTATGTGGTTGATCCCGATCCCTCCGATGGCACCATGCGCACACTCCTCTCGCAGTATGTACGTTGGTTGGGGCAGGCCACATTCCCCTTGATTGATCCCCGCGTAGTGGTAGTCGACCGGTCGGTCCGCTTCGCCCGTCACTCCGCGAAATCAGTCCCCGGCTCACGCCCCGTATCCGCCTCGTTGGCCGACAACCTCCGCGGCTGCCCCTTCGACATAGTACTGATGCTCGACGCCCATGCCTATCCTAAGCGCACTTTCGCCTTCGACACCGCCCGGCAGGCCCTCGTCGGCGCCGTGGCCCACGCCCCAGGCACCGCCGTCATCCTCCACGGCGCCCCCACAGCCCGCAGCCATTTCCGCGCCGCCCTCGCCTCCGCTACCACCCTTTACCTCAAAATCCTCCCTCCACCTCGGCGCCCCGTAAGCGTTCTCCCTTCTCAAAAATTCCTCTCCCCGTCCGCAGAGTCCCCACCGCCCGCGCCCGAATCAGCCAAAGTTCCCGCCAATACCCTCAGTCAGAAAAAGTCCGATTCAGTCCGAAAAGTCCGATCACAGCCCTCTGGCGCCCGAAAAGTCCGATCACATCCTCTGTTGCGCGCCAAAGCCCCGCCTGCCTTAGCGGTAGCTGCCACCGCCCCTCAGCCCCGCACTCTCCCGCGGACTCCAAGCAGCAAAGAGCTCATTGACATACTGGCCCTCTTTCCCTCCTTCAAAAAAGCAGTAATGTTAAATCACATTCTGAAACAGGTGTGGTATATCTTTTTTCTGTAATTTTGTGTCAGTTATATCTTATTCGATTAAGCCATATGCAACGCGTACTTTTTCACTCCACAATATTCGGGCCCATCCATAGCCGGAGGCTCGGCACATCCTTGGGTATCAACCTGTCGCCCGATGATGGCAAGACCTGTACCTTCGATTGTCTCTATTGCGAGGCCGGATTTAATTCCCAGGGTCCGGGCACCACGGGCATCCCGTCGCGCGGGGACGTGGCCCGTATGCTTGAAGCCAAGCTTAAAAGCATGTCCGGTGCCGGCGAACCGCTTGATGTCATTACCTTTTCAGGCAACGGCGAGCCCACCATTCATCCTGAATTTCCCGGAATTATAGATGATACCCTCCGCTTGCGCGATCAATATTTCCCTGACGTAAAAGTCTCGGTGCTCTCCAACGCCACCATGCTTGGGAAGCCTGATGTAGTGGAGGCCCTTGCCCGCGTTGACAACAACATCCTTAAACTTGATTCGGCCATTGACTCCACCGTAAGGCAGATCGACCGCCCCGTTAGCCGTTCCTATTCTGTAGCCGGCGGTGTGGATGCCATGAAACAATTCTCAGGTTCATGTATAGTCCAGACTATGATGCTTAGGGGAGAATACGACGGAACACCAGTCGACAACACCATCCCCGAAGAACTTGACGCTCTCGCCGCTGCCTATGCCGCGATAAAACCCCGTGAAATAATGTTGTATTCCATCGACAGGAAAACCCCGGCCGAAAAACTTGTGAAAGTGCCTAAAGAGGAACTGGAACGTATAGCCGGCTTTTTCCGCGAAAAAGGCTTTAAAGTAGATGTATCAGCCTGATAATCATTGATGCTTTCGTATGGCAAAGATACTTACTCCCGCGCCCCTGCAGCAAGGCGACCGCATAGCCATTCTTTCTCCCGCCGGCATAGTCAAGCCCGATAATGTCTATAAGGCCCTGCCGGTGCTCCGTGATAAAGGCTGGGATCCGTATGTGTGTCCCGCCACATTCCATCGCCACGGCACCTATGCCGGGACCGACGATGAGCGTTATGCCGACCTTGAGGCGGCATTTTCCGATCCTTCCACCCGGGCCATCCTATGCTCCCGTGGCGGATATGGAGTAGTGCACCTTATGGAGCGTCTTGACAGGCTACCGCTCCGTGACGATCCCAAATGGGTCATTGGCTTCAGCGACATATCTGCGCTCCATGCCCTGATGTCCTCGAAAGGTATCGAGAGCATCCATGCCCATATGACCTCACATCTTGCCGCCACCAAAGGACACGACGATGATTCCCTTGCTCTGTTTGACATACTCGAGGGGCGCAGCGTCGGCTATGAGATAGATCCTCATCACCTTAACCGTCAGGGGAAAGCCACCGGGCGGCTTCTTGGAGGAAATCTGGCTGTCATTTCCGATCTTATCGGCACACCGTTCAACCTGCTTAAACCTGACACAATCCTCTTTATGGAAGATGTCTCGGAACCGATCTATAAAATTGAGCGCATAATGTATCAGCTGCGTCTTTCAGGCGTAATGGCCCGGCTCAAAGGCATGATCGTAGGCCGTTTCACCGATTACAGCAAGGATGTCGACAACTCCTCCATGGAGGAAATGATAGCGCGCATAGTCGAGCCCTTTGGCTTCCCTGTCGCCTACCATGCTCCCATAGGCCATGTCAGCCACAACATCCCCCTCGTCGAAAGCCGCACCACCACCCTCACCGTCACCCCCTCCCTCGTAACCATCGACCAATAACCAAGATATTGTCCAATCGGCTCTACTTTGGGGAAAAATCATTAAATTTGCGGCATGAATCGAGCCGGACGGCCAGTCGCTGGCCGCACCATTGCGGCGGGAGGAAAGTCCGGGCAACACAGAGCGCCATACTTCTTAACGGGAAGCTGTCGGCAACGGCAGAGGAAACGTGACAGAAAACAACTGCCTATCAGTCCCTCACCGGATTGAGGTAAAGGTGAAAAGGCGGGGTAAGAGCCCACCGGCTCCCACGGTGACATGGGAGGCCGCACGTCTTATGGGTTGCAAGGTCAAGTATACCGGCATTCAAGGGCTGCTCGTCCATTGCCGGGGGGTAGACTGCTGAAGCCATGCGGCGACGCATGGCGTAGATAAATGACTGGCCGTTCCCGAAGGCTTATGTCCGGAGGGGACGACAGAACCCGGCTTATAGTCCGGCTCGATTTTTTTACCTGTTCATTTGTTATGATGATATGAAGCAGTTTATTTTCATATTATTTGTCGTTATAGAGGCTGTCAGCCATGCCGCCCCCAAATGGATCCCCGATATTCTCGGGCATGGCATTGAGATGACCTACGTCCATCAGCCTGCCGATTACAGCGGCGTGGAGCGCTCCACCATAATAAGAAGCCTGTGCCGCGAGCATGTTGACCGGGGAATACTCTACATCCACGGCTTCAACGACTATTTTTTCCAGACACAGCTTGCATTGGAGTTTAACGCCCACGGATATGACTTTTTTGCCGTCGACCTCCGGAAATACGGCCGTTCACTGCTTGTGGGGCAGACCCCGTTTCAGGTACGCGATCTCGGAGAATATTTTGCCGACATTGATTCGGCTCTGGTAGAGATGCGCCGCGAGGGAATACACCGCATAGTGCTGATGGGGCACTCTACCGGCGGCTTGATCGCCGCCTACTATATGGCACGTAACTCAGGCCGTGTGGCCGATGTGGAGGCATTGATATTGAACTCTCCGTTTCTTGACTGGAACCTCGGCAAATTGGAGAAATTTACCGGGATAGTAAGCAAGGCGGGAATATTGTTCCCGTCGCTTAAAATCAGTCAGGGCAACTCCACCGCCTATTCCGAAAGCCTGCTGAAGGACGGCCACGGCGAATGGACCTACAACACGGCCTGGAAAATGCGCCGGAGTCCCGATGTGGAAGCCTCATGGGTCAATGCCATTGATGAGGCCCAGCGCTATCTTCGTCGCCACCCCCGTTCAATTAAAGTGCCGGTACTGGTCATGTGTTCAACAAAATCGGCCGATGCTGACAGCTGGACGCCTGAATGCCAGCGTGCCGACATAGTCCTTGATGTCAACGACATTGTGAAATATGGCCGCACGTTAGCCCCCAATGTTACCATAGCCCGAGTGCCGGGCGGCGTACATGACCTCATATTGTCGGCTCCGCGCGTGAGGAATTCCGTTTATGCCTATATGTTCAAATGGCTTTCAGCAGTGAACCATACGGATGGTGCACACGTTGTTAAGGCAAACTAACTTTTAACGCCTTTACAATTATGGATGACAATAAAATTCGTAATGCCGCTTCAGTTTATCCCGGAGCCGCCGAGGATATCGCCGATAAGGAGCATGTGAGCGGTAAGATGGTGGATCAGGCTGTGGCCTCCCTCAACAATAATCCGCGGAATGACAGCGACACCAAGGACAGCAATGTAGTGCCGCCTGAAAATGTGGAATGATCAGGCGGTTACATCTCTGTATTGTGCCGTCCGCTCCAAGGGCGGCACAAATTTTATAAAAACTTAATATTTTATCATAGGTTTAAACGAAACTAAATGGTCAACTTTGTGGCGGATTTAGATAATAACAATTACCTATAAAGTTATGCGCCACATCAAACTGACCCTGTCGTTGTACACTGTCATGTTCACTGTTTCCGCCGTTTATGGGGGAGAAATAGATTATAAGCCTGAGATTCACGGTACTATACGTGCAAAGTATGAATATGAGCCGCCCATAGGGAAAGGCCGTTTTGAAGTACGTAATGCCCGCGTGGGCATAGAGGGAAAAGTCCTGAAAGAATTAGGTTATAAAGCTGAGATCGATTTATGCGACGAAGGCGAGATAAAGATGCTTGACGCTTATGTGCGCTACACCCCCGGCACACATTGGCGTCTACAGCTCGGGCAGATGCGTGCGCCTTTCACTATCGATGCCCACCGCGCGCCGCACACACAGTTTTTCGCCAACCGTTCATTTATAGCCAAGCAGGCGGGAAATCTCAGGGATGTTGGACTGACCGGAAGCTATACCTGGAGCTGGCTTACGGTGGATGGCGGCATATTCAATGGTTCCGGTCTTAAGAATCAGAAGGATTATTGGACCAAGAGTTATATATATTCCGGTAAAATTACCGCAAAATTTGCCGGTAAATGGACTTTATGCGGTAGCGCGCAGAGAATCAAGCCTGCTGAAAGATCTATCTTTCTGTGGGATATAGGTGGATTTTATGACAACTCCATATGGCATGTAGAGGGTGAATATATCCATAAATCATATTCCCGACACGCATATAAAGCCGTCAGCGCATTCGATATATTCGGGGTGCGCCGGTTCAAGATCAATAAAAGCCGGCTAAACACCATATCGGTCCTTATGCGTTACGATTATATGGATGACCACAGCAACGGCAAACCCGATGAAAATGGTCAGCTTGTCACCGACGATCCTCAGCGCCACCGTCTTACGGCCGGCACAACCCTTAGTTTCGGAGTTAGAAAGCTTCAGGCTGATCTTCGGCTCAACTATGAGCAATACTTCTATCGGTCCGGCGTTACACCTGATGTTTCGGAGCAGAACAAGATTGTGGCTGAGGTTGTTGTCCATTTCTGAATATATTTCCCTTGTGAAATATGTAGCCATGGCATTTTAATTGCTATATTTGCCCTTTATATTTCCAATTGTTACAATTATGTGTGATTCATATTTCACTGATCAGGAACGGTTGTCATTGCCCCGCCTTGTAATGGAGCTAGGGCGCCTTACCTATGGGGTTGCGGATCCTGACGATTTCCGGCGGATCAGGACGCTGGTGGAGGCCAATATGGAAGGAGAAAAATCCATTGCCCGCATGAAAGGTGGATTCAATGCCACAATACATGCCCTGGAAACGGCTGTGGCATTGTGCCGCGAGCTTTCGCCTGACAGGAATATGGTGCTGGCCGTTCTGCTAAACCATATCTATTCAGGCGCAGATACTGAAAGTGTGGAGATTGGCCGGGATTGGGGCGAGGATGTGGCCACTCTTGTCGGAGGACTTAGAAAGGTATCCACTCTTTATGCCAAGAGTGATGTGGTTATGAGTGACAATTTCCGCGATCTGCTCCTCACATTTGCCCGCGACATAAGGGTTATCATAATCATGATTGTGGACCGCTATGTGCTTATGAAGGCCATAAATCACCACCCAGATGAAAATATGGTGCGTGAGGTGGCCTTGGAAAGTGCCTATCTGTATGCTCCGCTTGCCCACCGTCTCGGCCTGTACGTTATAAAGGGACAGCTTGAGGATATGTCGTTGAAATACACCAACCGCAAGGTATTCACCGATATAGCGCATAAGCTTAACGAGAACAAGCGCGACCGCGACGCCTATATAGCGGCTTTTATCGAGCCTGTGAAAAAAAGGCTTGAGGAGGCGGGACTTAAATTCGACATAAAGGGGCGCACAAAATCCATCTATTCCATATGGAACAAGATGAAGAAGCAGCATAACGATGTGGATCAGATCTATGATCTGTTTGCTATCCGTATAATTATCGATACGCCTCTTGAAAAAGAAAAGGCCGATTGCTGGCTTGCCTATTCAGTGGTGACGGAAATGTACCAGCCTAATCCTTCGCGGCTTAAGGACTGGCTTTCAATACCTAAAAGCAACGGTTATGAGTCGCTGCACATCACGGTGTGCGGCCCAATGAACCGTTGGGTCGAGGTTCAGATACGTACCCGCCGCATGGATACTGTAGCTGAAAAAGGGTTGGCGGCACATTGGCGATATAAAGGGCTGAAAAGCGGTGGGGCGCTTGACGCATGGATGAATAACGTGCGTGACATACTTGAAACAGCCGACAGCGGCCCGATGGAGCTGATGAAGAGTGTCTCGATGAATCTTTATCACGACGAAGTGTTTGTGTTCACACCCCGTGGCGACATACACAAACTTCCTCTCGGGGCCACCGTGCTTGATTTTGCGTTCAACATACATTCAGGCTTGGGATGCAGCTGTACGGGAGCCAAAGTCAACGGAAAGGTACGTAAAATCAATCATAAGCTCCAGAACGGTGATTCAGTGGAGATTCTTACGGCACAGAACCAGATGCCTAAACAGGACTGGCTGAGTTTCGTTGTCACAGCCAAGGCCCGCAATAAAATACGCTCCACTCTCAATGAAATGGCCAAGCGTGATGCGGAGCCGGCAAAAGAACTGTTCATGCGGCGTCTCAAGAACAGGAAAGTCGACTTCGATGAGGCCACGCTCATGCGCATGATCAAGAAAATGGGGTATAAGGCCGTCACGGATTTTTATTTGGCTCTCGGAACAGGTCAGCGCGATGTCAACGACACAGTGGCTGAATACGAGCTGATGCTTGGTTCCCAGCTGGCGCTGTCGAACCCTGTACAGCCGGTGCGGAGTGCCGATGAGTTCACCCTCATGGAGCCGCGTGAAAATGAGGTGGACACTGTGCATGGTCCGTCGAATGACGTATTGGTAATAGGTGGAGGCGAGATCCGCGGACTCAACTATCAGTTTGCCCGCTGCTGCAACCCCATTTTCGGTGATGAGGTGTTCGGGTTCGTAACCTCCGATGGAGTGGTGAAAGTGCACCGTAAGTCATGTCCTAATGCGGCTAATATAATGTCTACAGAAAGAAACAAAATAAGCAAACAGAGAAAAAGAAAGCAGCAGTTATTGTTTTT
>URII01000076.1 GCA_900547825.1 uncultured Porphyromonadaceae bacterium | reverse complement strand
CAATTCTATCACTATATCTTTCCGCATTTCACTTTTTTGTAGTAACTTTGCATTACAAACGCTAAATGCGCAGACAAAGACTACGCAATGTAAATCTTTACATTACCACATATTAGAAAGCTCCATCGTAGCGTCAAAAGGTTTGGTCGCCTGTCTGCCTACGGTGGCGTTTTCTGCTTCTTTATATGGATAAGAAATTCAAATTGAATTCATTTTTTGCCGGGATAGGTGGCTTCGACTTGGGCTGTGAAAGGCACGGGTTTGAAACCACTATGCTTTGCGAAATCAATTTTTTGTAATAAAGTCTTATCCTCACATTGGCCGAACACACCCTTAGTCGGCGATATAACAAAAATTACTACTGACGACATTCCGACAGCTGATATTTGGTGTGGTGGTTTTCCTTGTCAGGACATTTCTTTGGCGAGAGCAACGAATGAACGTCTTGGGTTAAAAGGTGCAAGGTCTGGTCTTTTCTATACATTCGCTAACTTGGTGGAACAAGTTAAGCCAACAGTCCTTTTAATTGAGAATGTGGAAGGTCTGTTAAACTCCAATGATGGACGGGATTTCGGCACCATCATTCAGCGACTGGTCCAGATGGGATATGGCGTTGCTTGGCGATTGTTAAACAGTCGATATTTCGGCGTACCGCAATCCCGTTCCCGAATGTATATCTGCTGTTGGAAAAATCGTGTAGACTTGGCTGTCAAATGTTTATTTGAGAATGGTGTTGTTAAGAAACCATCTAATCCAAGAAAAGATTTTCTAACGTTATCGTCCCCGGATAATGTTTATCCACAAGTGCCAAAAGTAGCCTACTGTCTTGCCGCCTCATCCGGCAGACATACCGGGACTGATTGGAGTAGGACATACGTAGCTGATAAAAAAGGCGTTAGGCGTTTGACTCCTTTAGAGAGTGTAAATACTCATTGAAAAGTGGGCCAGGGCACTCATTCAAAAATAGGCCACCACGGGGAGCTTAACCGTCGGTGTTTTTCTTATATTATAAGGAAAATACACCGACACAAAAATGATATCCGTGGTAGACATACAAACAATCGTACATCTTTATCGGAGCGGCGACTACAGCCGCCGCGGGATTGCCCGCAAGCTCGGCATATCCCGCACAACCGTCGACAAAGTGCTGGCCCAGTACGAGGCCACGCAGGAGACATCGGACAACGAGGCTCTGGACAACCTGCTGACGCTTCAGCCGGCCTACAACAGCCGGGGCCGCAAGCCCCGCAGGCTGTCCCGGTCCATCGCGGCTGAGATAGACAGGTATCTGGAGCTTAACGCACAAAGGCGTCGTCAGGGGATGCGCAAGCAGCAGCTTAAAAAGATCGACATCTGGCAGATTCTGTCGGGTCAGGGAGTTCAGATAAGCTACCAGACCGTCTGCCGTTATGTCACAAACAAAGAAAAAGCGGGACGGCCGGGCGACACAAAAGCCTATGTCCGGCAGGCCTATGCTCCCGGAGAGGAGTGTGAGTTCGACTGGGGCGAGGTCAAGATCACCATAGGCGGCGTGTTCCGTAAACTTTATCTGGCCGTGTTCACCACCTGTCATGGCAATCTGCGCCGGGCATGGCTGTTCTCGCGCCAGGACACGCTGGCCTTCATGGAGTCGCACCGCAATTTCTTCCGTCAGATACAGGGTGTTCCACGCACTATGGTCTATGACAATATGCGTGTGGCTGTCAAGGAGTTCGTGGGTGCCAACGAGAAGACTCCGACCGAGGCTCTGAACCGTCTGTCGTCCCACTATGTGTTCAGCTTCCGCTTCTGCAACGCGCGTGCCGGATGGGAGAAAGGACATGTGGAGCGGTCGGTGGAATACGTTCGCCGCAAGGCCTTTTCGCTGTCATGTCATTATGCGTCTCTGGCCGAGGCCCAGGCACATCTCGACGCGGTATGCCGACAGATGGACGCCGAGGTCTCTTTCGGCAACGCCTCCGAGAAACAGTTGAAAATCAGCGCTGACCTTGGCGCGATGCGCCCCTGGCCCGGAGGCATGGGATGCTTCGAGGCCATGGAATATGCCGTCGACAAATGGTCGACGGTATGCGTCAAAGGCAACCGCTACTCCGTTCCCGACCGTCTGGTGGGATGCAAGGTCACCGTAAAGCTCTATTCCGACAGGCTTACGATGGTACTCAACCGGGAGAAGCTTGCCGTTCATGAGCGGCTTAACGGGCAGGGCAACTGGTCGCTCAAGCTCGAGCACTATCTCACGACTCTGCTGCGCAAGCCCGGGGCGCTTGCAGGCTCTGTCGCCCTGCAGCAGGTGCCTCACCTTATCCGGCAGCTTTTTGAGCGCCATTTCACGCACTGTCCCAAGGAGTTCCTTGAACTGCTGCTATATGCCCGGGAGCACGGATACTGCTTCCGCGATATAACCGATGCCTCGGGCAGGCTTGCACACCGCGGACTCAACGCCCTGAGCGCCGACCAGATCAAAGCCGAGCTGCACTCGGCCGACAATGCCCTCCCTCCCGACAACGACCCGGCCGCAACAGTGGCGCAGGACCTCATCCCAGGACAATGCCGGCAGATCGAGCAACTCGCATCCGAGGCCGTGTTCACCACCGATACACTTCTTAACATAACTCCAACCCACACAATCACAGCAATATGACAACGACTGACAACCATCCGCTGTCCGACATAGAGCGCATCATCGCCACCTGCCGGAAACTCTCGATGTTCGCCATGTGCGAATCACTTGCCGACACCCTCAGGGACGCGGCGCCCGACAACCTCTCCCACGCCGCCGTACTGGCCCGGCTGCTTGATGCCGAGCTCGAAAGCCGCACTGTGGCGGCGCAGCGCCGGCGAATACGCGCCGCCACATTCCCACAGCTGAAATATCTCCACGACCTCGTCCGCGAAGAACTCCCGACCGAGGCCAGGGCCGCGCTGCCCGAACTTGAGACACTCGACTTCGTCAAAAACGGCCGCAACATCGTGCTATATGGCAATCCGGGCACAGGCAAGACACACCTGGCCACCGCACTGGGCATCGCCGCATGCCAGCGCGGGCACTCCGTGCTGTTCACCTCCGTACCGCGGCTGCTCACCATGGTCAGAGAAGCCAGAAGCCAGCACAAACTCACCCAGCTGCAGAACCGCTTTGAGAAATACGACCTTGTCATCTGCGACGAGTTCGGGTATGTCTCATGCGACAAAGAAGGAGCCGAACTGCTCTTCAACCATCTGTCGCTCAGAGCCGAAACCCGGTCCACAATCATCACCACCAATCTCGCTTTCAGCAGATGGAACGAGATCATACCCGACAAGGTACTGGTCAACGCACTCGTGGACAGACTCACACACAAGGCCAGAATCATAAACATGACCGGTACATCATACCGGCTCAAACAGACTCAGCTGATGATTAAAAATCAAATCTGACCAATGAAATCTTCACCTTATTTTATTAACTTTGTACGCTCTCTCGGGTGGCCTATTTTTGAATGAGAGACCGGCCCACTTTTCAATGAGTATTTACAACTCCATACCGCAGCGTGGTTTGCAGTACACGCCCACCGTTACCGACAGCAACGACCTCGTGCTTGTCGGCTATTACCGCACGGAGCAACTGGAGGCAATCAGGAAGAACAAAATCTATTATGTCCCTGCCGGACTTGGCAAAGGCTCTATCAACCTTGTGTCGGGCTTCGAGGCAACCAAATACCTTTTCCTCCACCGCGGCGAGGAACGGTTGTTGCTTGAACTCACGGGCGAAGGCCCGAAGTTCTTCACCGCCCCGACATTGGCAAGTATGGGCTTCCCGTCACCGTCAGGGGACTATTATCTCGGCTTCGCCATTAAATCGCTCGCCGACATCGCCCCCGGTCTTGGCATCGAGCTGTCGTCAGTAAGACTTCCGCAGGGCAAACAGGCTTTCCGACCCTATTTCACCACGTTTGACAAACTCATTCATAGTCACCACCCAACTAATGAATAATTTTCTAAAGCATTCTTACGAACATCTTAACATCGACCCAAAATCTCCATTTGCTTCAGATGTTCTCCAGAGGAATAGATTCTCCAACCTCCTTACGTCGTTGGTGTCGAACTATTCTAATGGCTTTGTTATGGCTATAAATGGCGCGTGGGGAACAGGTAAAACTGTTTTTATGCGCCAGTGGAAAATGAATTTAGAAATGGAGGGGTTTAAGGTGACTATATTTAATGCGTGGGACAATGATTATTTCGGAGAACCAACCTTAGCTATATTAAGCCAGTTCACGGACTTCTTTTCAGATGACAAGCCGCTGCCCGAACGTATCATACCTGTTTGGAAAGCCCTGCAAAAGGTTCCTGAAATTGCCATCAAAGGTTTTGTCAGGGAAAAGGTTGCATCTGTCATAGGAGAAGATGTACTCCAAAAAATATCAGAAACGTATGATAAAAACTCAACTGCACCAATAGAATATAAAAATAGCGATATAGGTAAATATCTCTCACAGCGGATTGATTTTGTCAAATATCAAAACGCATTGATTGAGTTTGCTGCGGAAGTTTCAGAGAAAGGCAAGCCGTTGGTGTTCATAATTGATGAGTTGGATAGATGCTCTCCATCCTACGCAGTGGAAGTATTGGAAAAGATAAAGCATCTTTTCAACATCCCTAATATTGTTTTCTGCCTTTCCATTGATAAGGAGCAATTAAAGAAGACCATACAAGGACACTATGGGGCTTACAACTTCAACGCCGAAGAATACTTGCGGCGGTTTTTCGATATTGAATTGGACTTGCCCCCAATCCAGTATTCTGAATTTTCATATTTGATGGCGGAACATTTCAGCCTTGAAAGCTATTTCCGCTCAAAAGAAGATTTGCAAGATTTTATCGTCATCAGTTCCGAATTGGCGGAAAAGCAACATCTTACTCTAAGGCAACTTGAAAAATATTTTGCTCACGCAAAACTTGTATTCTCCTATTATTCCACAGAAAGGGCTGCTTGGATGATTGCCATAATGCTTATTTTGCACAAGTTTAATTTTGACTTGTACGATAACATTTGCAATCGCCGTTTTGAATTAAAGGATTACGCATATCAGTTAAAGCAAATATTTGACTTTAAGGAATATGCTCGCGGCCCCAATACTTTGGGTGCGTTCCTATATTATTTAGATGGGTATTTGAAGCCCGGCCATTTGATTACCGTTGAACAAGACTTCAAATTTGATTGGAGCAGCGACTTTACGGAAAAGGAACTTGAAACAATCTCATATAGCTATGTAGGTGAAAGCCGCACAAGCTATAATAAAGTTCCATTAGATAAGGTGATTGCTCGTATTAACTTTATTGAGCAATTTATAAGCCGTTGAATTTTAACTTTATAAGAGTAAATCAAGTCACCCTTTTATCCCGAACTCGCGTTTATATAAATGTCGATTCGAAATAACAGTGACGGAGGGAAGTGGCTCAAAGCCCGTATCCCTCCGTCGGTGTTTATGGCAGGCGCGTTTCAGCGCGATATGTCGATGCGTGGCTGCGGGCCCTCTTGGCCGGGATTCTGGGGCAATGGAATGTCATCAGTCGAAGCTACCACATTCACTTTATATGACACCGTGGCGGTGGCCATGGAGCAGCCCGTCTCCAGAACGGTGCATTTTATCTGTAGTAGATGCGTGCCCACAGGCACACGGTCAGTGTCGATGTTGAGCCCGAACGGCGGCACTACCGACGAGAACAGCCATTCGTAATCCCAGTAATACACAGCCTTGCCTATCGAGGCCTGATGGCGCGGATTAACCGGCGTGACACTCAGCCCCTCTATTTCAAGCGTCTCGCCATGTACCACATACATCGAGCCGTCCACCACCGTAGCGCCCGAATAGTCAAACGAAAAATTCACATTGGGCAGGTCATCATCATCATCCGAGCAGGATGTGAAAGCCACTGCCGCCATCATGACGGCAGTGACGTAAAGCAGATTTTTAAGAACTTTCATATATACTCGTTTTTCGGGAGTGAGAAGAATGAGTATCAGTTACGGAACACTAATTCGCCGTCGGGATGGGCGTCGATCACTATCGGCGCGTCCTTGTTGACCTTCTGCGCGAGGATATCCTTCGACAGGCGGTTGAGCACAAGCCGGTGTATGACACGCTTCACCGGGCGGGCGCCGAACTCAGGGTCATAGCCCTCCTCGGCAAGCACTTTCATGGCTTGTGGCGTCACTTCAAGTGTCACACCGTTGGCAGCCAGCATTTTCTTGACGCTGTTGATCTGCAATCCCACTATTTCCTCTATCTCCGCCTCATTGAGCGGGGTGAACATTATAGTCTCGTCTATACGGTTGAGGAATTCCGGACGGATGGTCTGTTTCAGCATCTCTATCACCTCGTTCTTGGTGCGCTCTATGGTCTCCTCGCGGTTCTCGGGAGTCATCTTTGCGAAGTTGTCGCGGATCACGGAGCTGCCCATGTTGGAGGTCATTATTATTATAGTGTTCTTGAAGTTGACGAGACGCCCCTTGTTGTCGGTCAACCGTCCGTCATCAAGCACCTGTAGCAGGATGTTGAATACATCGGGATGCGCTTTCTCTATCTCGTCGAACAGCACCACCGAATAGGGTTTGCGGCGCACGGCCTCGGTGAGCTGGCCACCCTCGTCGTATCCCACATATCCCGGAGGCGCTCCCACAAGACGGCTCACCGTGTGCTTCTCCTGATATTCGCTCATGTCGATTCGCGTCATCATGTTCTCATCGTCAAACAGATACTCGGCCAACGCCTTGGCAAGTTCTGTTTTGCCCACGCCTGTGGTGCCGAGAAATATGAACGAGCCTATGGGGCGGCGCGGGTCGTTAAGCCCGGCACGCGAGCGGCGCACTGCATCGGCTATGGCCGTGATGGCTTCCTCCTGGCCCACAACGCGGTTGTGGAGCTCGGCCTCCAAGTGGAGCAGTTTCTCTTTTTCGCTCTGCACCATCTTGTTGACGGGTATGCCGGTCCAGCGCGATACTACATCGGCAATGTCCTCGGCGTCCACTTCCTCCTTTATCAAGGCTTTCTCGCCCTGCATGGATTTCAGTTGCTCCTGTATGTCGCGGTTCTCCTGTTCCTTCTGCTGCACGCGGCTGTAGCGAATCTCCGCCACCTTGGCATAGTCGCCCTCGCGTTCGGCCCGGTCGGCTTCGAAGTTGAGCTGCTCTATGTCTATCTTGTTCTGCTGCACCTTGTCGATGAGTTCCTTCTCGGCGCGCCATTTGGCCATGTACTGCTGCTCCTCCTCGCGCATGGTGGCGAGCTCCTTTTCAATGTCTTTCACCTTGGCATCGTCGCCCTCGCGCTTTATGGCCTCGCGTTCAATCTCCTTTTGGGCTATGCGGCGTGATATCTCGTCAAGGGCCTGCGGCACGGAGTCAATCTCCAGGCGCAGCTTCGATGCGGCCTCGTCCACAAGGTCTATGGCCTTGTCGGGCAGGAAACGGTCGGTGATATAACGTTCCGAAAGGGTCACGGCAGCAATGATAGCCTCGTCGCGGATACGCACCTTGTGGTGGTTCTCGTAGCGTTCCTTGAGCCCGCGGAGAATGGCTATGGCGCTCGTCTCGTCAGGCTCGTTCACCATCACCTTCTGGAAACGGCGCTCCAGCGCCTTGTCCTTTTCGAAATATTTCTGGTATTCGTCGAGCGTGGTGGCTCCTATGCTGCGGAGTTCGCCGCGGGCCAAAGCCGGTTTCAGGATATTGGCGGCATCCATGGCGCCCTCACCCTTGCCGGCACCCACCAGAGTGTGTATCTCGTCAATGAAAAGTATTATTTCGCCGTCGCTCTGCGTCACCTCGTTGACGATGGCTTTGAGGCGTTCCTCAAATTCACCTTTGTATTTCGCTCCGGCCACCAAGGCTCCCATGTCGAGCGAGAAAATCTGCTTGCTGCGCAGGTTCTCGGGCACGTCGCCGCGCACTATGCGCTGTGCCAGTCCCTCGGCTATGGCCGTCTTGCCTGTGCCCGGCTCACCGATAAGCATGGGGTTGTTTTTCGTGCGGCGGCTAAGGATCTGGAGCACGCGGCGTATCTCGTCATCGCGTCCTATTACCGGATCGAGCTTGCCCGACCGCGCACGTTCGTTGAGGTTTATGGCATACTTGCTCAGGGCGTTGTAAGTTTCTTCTGCGCTCTGGTCGGTGGCTTTTTTGCCCTTGCGCAGCTCGGCCACGGCCCCAGCCAGTTCCTTTTCATTTATCCCGGCGTCCTTGAGTATGGTCGATGCGCCCGAGGGCACCTCGAATATGGCCATCAGCAACGCTTCAAGGGTGACATATTCGTCACCCTGCTTCTTGGCTATGTCAAGTGCTTTCTGGAGCACATCGTTGGACTGGCGGCTGAGATACGGTTCCGAACCGCCCGACACTCTCGGCAGATTCTGGATCTCGCGGTCCACGCGGTCGGTAAGCATTGTGCCGTTGGCCCCGAGTTTCTGGAATATGAATTTGACCAACGATTCTCCCTCGGTCATGACTCCTTTAAGCAGGTGTGCCGGCTCTATCGACTGCTGTCCGTTGCTGCGGGCTATGTCGACGGCCTTCTGTATGGCTTCCTGCGATTTGATAGTGAAGTTGTTGAAATTCATGATGATATGTAGTGAGG
>URII01000075.1 GCA_900547825.1 uncultured Porphyromonadaceae bacterium | reverse complement strand
ACAATATTCCTCCGTTTTTCCCCATTTTTATCCACAGCGTTTTTTGTTGAATAAACAGGATTTTTGACTTTTCCACCGAGTTATCCACATTTGTCCACAGGCTTTTCGCCGATTTTATCCCCATACTGTGGATAACTCGATTTATCCACAGGTTTTTCTCCACACCGTCCACTTTTTCCGTCTCTTTATGAACAGATAACGCCCCGTTTTAATTCCTGTTTCATTTCGTCTGTTTTCCCGTGTTTTTTCTAATTTTTGCAAATAAAAACGCGCCGTTTTCCGAAGATTCTTCGGATAATCCGGCGCGCCCCAAAAGTCAGGCTGTTTTGTATGGTAAAATCACGCTTTCGGCAGAGCTTCCAATGCCTTAGCCAGATGTGCCCGCACATCGACGCCGTAAACCTGCTGCAAAAACGACGGCGACGCGATGTCCGAAAACGCGCCCTGCCTGAGAATCTGCCCTTCGCGCATAAAAATTGCCTGCCCACCCAGCATCGGTGCCAGCGTCAAATCGTGGAACACACCGATGACCTGTCTGTTCGGCTGACTGCCGTACAGCCGAAGCTGCTGCATCAATTCAATCTGACTGCTCAGGTCGAGGTGATTGGTCGGTTCGTCGAGTATCAGCAGATCAGGCGCTTCCACAATGGCGCGTGCGAGGGCAGCGCGTTTCATCTGACCGCCTGACAATGTTGAGACCAATGCATCCGTGGAGGCGACTCCAAGCTGATAGAGCATTCTTTTCATCCGCTCCTCCAGCGGCTCTTCGTCAATATCCGTTGACGGATGCAGACCCTTCATGCACGCATCAATTACGGACAGATCTCCGTCCATTGCCGGAACCTGTTCGAGATACCCGACACGCAGGCCGTTCCGGAATACTATTTTACCGGAATCGCAATCCTCTTTTCCGGCTATTATTTTCAGCAGTGTGCTTTTGCCTGTGCCGTTTTTTGCTATTATGCCTATTTTGTCGCCTTCGTTCACTCCGAAAGTTATATCGGCGAAAAGCAACCGGTCGCCATAGCTTTTTGTCAGTCGGTCAACTTGCAGGAAACTTGCCATAGGGTCATCTGTTTTTTGTCATGATCAGTCTTCCGAATAGTGACGAAGCACTCTGCGGTAGGAATTGAATATTTTGGATTTTGACACGAAGCCGATGTATCTGCCGTTCTCTACCACAGGAAGATTCCACGCTCCGGTGTCGTCGAATGCCTTCATTACCGATTCCATGCTCTGGCCCACTTCAATTTTTGCAGGAGGCATGCTCATGAAACGCGACACATACATGCGCCGGTAGAGATCCGTACGAAACATTATGTTGCGTATGTCATCCAACAGAACGACTCCGAGCAGTTTATTGTTTCCGTCCACTACCGGAAAAAGGTTACGGTTGGAGCGGGAAATCACATTAACCATTTCTTTAAGGTTCATATCCGGTGTTACCGGAATGAAATCGGTCTCTATAACGTTGTCGATTTTCAGGAGCCGGAGCACAGAGCGGTCCTTATGGTGGGTGAGCAACTCGCCGCGTTGGGCAAGACGCATGGTATAGATGCTGAACGGCTCAAAGCATTTTATAGTGATATATGAAAGTGCCGACACTATCAGAAGCGGCAGGAACAGTTCGTAACCGCCTGTAAGTTCGGCTGTAAGGAAGATCCCCATAAGAGGGGCATGCATTACTCCCGACATCACACCGGCCATGCCCATAAGCGCGAAATTCTTTACTGAAAGGTCCAGACCGAAAATATTGTTGGTGGCATAGGCGAAGAAGAAGCCGGCCATGCATCCTACATAGAGCGACGGCGCGAATGTGCCGCCAACGCCTCCGCCTCCGTTGGTGGCCGAGGTGGCAAATGCCTTGGTCACTATTATGGCGAGTACGAATACTGAAATGAACAAAACGTTGTCGCGGTCAGGATAGAAAATACTTCCGTTCACTATATTTGACGGATCACCGCCGAGCAGATCGGTTATGGCGCTGTAACCCTCACCGTAGAGGGGCGGGAAAAGGAATATAAGGGTGGACAAGATGGCTCCGCCCACAGCAGTTTTAACCCAAGGATTGTTTATATGGCGGAATGCGTTTTCCATCATGTTTATCACTCTGGTGAAATAAAGCGACACCAAGCCGCAGAACACTCCGAGAAGACACACATAAGGGATTCTCGGCACTACAAACGGCTCACTCTGCACAAAGAAAAACTCCACTTCATAGCCAGTGAACACATATGCCACAGTGGCAGCTGATATTGAGGCTATGAGCAATGGCATCACGGATACTGCCGTGAGGTCTATCATCAGTACTTCAAGTGTGAAAAGCATACCGGCTATCGGGGCCTTGAATATACCTGCTATTCCCGCAGCAGCTCCGCAGCCCACCATTATCATGAGCACGCGCGGCGACATTCTGAAGAACTGTCCCATATTTGATCCTATGGCGGCTCCCGTAAATACAATCGGGCCCTCGGCTCCGACAGAACCTCCGAAGCCGATTGTTATGGAGGACGCCACTATGGATGAATAGATGTTATGGCGTTTAAGGCGGCTTTTGTTCTGGGAAATGGCATAAAGCACCCGTGTCACGCCATGCGATATGTTATCTTTCACCACATAGCGCACGTATATGCCTGTGAGCAATATGCCCGCCACAGGATAGATAAGGTTGGTATAGTTGGCTCCGGCAATGCTCAGATGAGAGTTCAGTTCGGACGATATGAAATGTATAAGGTATTTAAGCAGCAATGCGGCAAAACCACATCCAATTCCTACTGCCAGGGCAAGAACCACAATGAAAGTCTTCTCCTTGATGTAACGTTCACGGAGAATAAGCATGCGCATGTAGGCATTGTGGAGTGTGATCGATATTTTGTTTTTATCTGTAAAATTCATCTGAATTGACTGTTCCGTTATTTACCTTTCCCTTTCAGTACTGTAGATACAGTGTGGAATATTATTTTCATATCCACTGATAGCGATATATTATCTAAGTACAGGAGGTCATAGTTAAGCCGTTCGATCATTTCGTCTACATTTGAAGCATAGCCGAATTTCACCATGCCCCACGACGTAATGCCCGGCCGGACCTGATGTATAAGACTGTAATATGGCACTCTGGCTACAATCTGTTCTATAAAATATGCCCGTTCAGGCCGTGGGCCTACTATAGACATGTCACCTTTAAGCACATTCCAGAACTGAGGAAGTTCGTCAATGCGGTATTTGCGGATGAAACGCCCCACACGCGTGACCCTCTTGTCGTCGGCAGAGGTGAGACACGGTTCATTATTGTGTTCGGCGTCCACACACATGGACCGTATTTTATACATCGTGAATTGCTTTTTATGGCGTCCGACCCGTTTCTGTCTGTATATCACAGGCCCCCGGGAGTCTAATTTCACGGCAATTGCGGTCAGGGCTATTATGGGACTTACAGCTATCAGAGCCAATGCGGATACTATAATGTCGCTGAACCGTTTTATATTTGCTGTGGAATAACTCATGGCGGGGTGGGTCAGATCCACAAGCGGTTCGCCTATCACATTGGAAAGCTGGGAGCGCGCCATGACAAGGTGGAAAGGGCCCGTCTCCATCAATATAGGAACCTCAAGCCTGAACAGTTTGGAGATAAGATCAAGCGTCGATTTCATCCCGTCATGATGCGGGGAGAGGATAAGGTATTTAAGATCAAGCTCTTTACATAGATTCTCAAGCTGGCTGAACGGATATACATCAGGCTCGCCCCCGGTATTGTCGTCGAGTGACACGAAACCCACAAGCCGCATTCCTCCGGAGGCTTGGGTGTCGCTGACCCGTGCCGCAAGTTTGCGTGCCGCATGTCCGGTGCCTATTATCACGGCCGGGAAACTGATACGGCCCGTGCGTATGTTGTGCACAACATATGCGGTTATGAGGCTACGCCCGATAAACACCAGCACGAACAACAGGAGGAAAAGCCCCGTAAGTACTTCGTAGTTGAGGGAGCGGATCGGAAGCATGTCATTGATCAAGGCAATCATGAAAAATACTCCGGAACCTATCAGCGCCGACAGGAATGAGGAGGAAAGATCGTGCATCCTTGACCGATGGAGCGGATCGTTGTAATATCCGCTCAGATAGTAGACAAAGAGCATTCCGGCAGGGAAAAACAGCTCCCCTTCCATAACTTTGGGGTATTTCAGAAAATGGGATATTGAATCGGCACCCATGCTTAAGCCGAGAATGTGACGCCATGCATTGAACAGTGTAAGAGCTGCAAGCGTAGTAACATAATCGCTGATTATGTAGGCAGTGCGTAATTTTCGTTGACTTATCATTCTCTTATCACTGTAACAGTGCCGTCGGGGGCTGTTTTAATAATTTTCGAAGGCTTGCTCCCGCAGGTGTCAGCTGTGCGGTTCCAATCGGCAATATAGTCTACCATCTCCTTTATATCAACTGATATGTCAGCGAATGACAGCGGGGTGGGGCCTCCGCTGATATTGGCGGAGGTGGATACAACAGGAAATTCGAATCCGAGACACATGGCGCGCGAGAAAGGCTCGTCCGACAACCGTATGGCTATGCTTCCGTCGGAAGCCATAAGTTCCGGGGCTATTCCCCTGGCATGGGTATAAATTACAGTAAGGGGGCGAGTGGAATGTAATATCAATTGCTCAATAGATTCGGCAATAGGGGAACCTGTGACATTTTCGATCTGCGCTCTGGAGCCTGCAAGAAGAATGAGTGCTTTGCTCTCGGCACGTTGTTTTATTTCAAAGATACGTCGCACGGCAGAAGAGTCACGTGGATCGCATCCTATGCCCCATACGGTGTCAGTAGGGTAAAGTATCACACCTCCGCGGCGCAATACATCCACACTGCGGTTTACCTCCGCTATCATGTATGAATCCTCGTCCTTCATAACACAAAGATACGGAGATTTATTAAATCATGGTGTGTCGGGACATAAAAAATTAGGCCGCCCATACCGGACGGCCCTTAGAATTGTTATTTACAGTTATTTTACTTTCCGCGCAGCTTGTCGGCGAGATTGTCAAGCTTTTCGGCTGTATAGGTTTTGGCCTTGTCAGTGAACGAAGAAGCCTGCTCTTTTACATCGGCAAACTTATCGGTCACTTTTTCTTTGGCATTTTCAAGTGCGTCGGTGGCCTTGTCTCTGATAGAGGCGGCCTTTTCTTTTGCCGATACGGCAGCTGCTTCGGCGCTTAGTTTTGCGGCCTGTTAGGATACTGATGCGGCTGCTTTTGAGATTTCTTGTTTAGTTTCCATAGGTCAGTTGTTCTAAATATTATGTATTACACTAATAGAAACACCGCAATCGTGCAAATAGTTTATCATATCCGTTCGAGCACCACGGCAATGGTGTCCTTTACCGCATCCTTATAGTTGGGATTTACGTCGCAGTTCATACGGTTGGCGATTATGGAGCACACGGTCATGGCCTTATGTCCCATCAGTTTTCCTAATCCCTGAAGCGGGGCACTCTCCATTTCATAGTTGGTGATTTTCCGTCCCCTGTATGAGTAATTCTCAATATTGCGGTTCAGATCAGGTGTGGCGAGCGGCAGACGCAGTTCCCGTCCTTGCGGACCATAAAAGCCCACGGCCGATATGGTGTTGCCTCGAACCATATCAGATTGGCCAATGCGGTCAACCAGTTCCGGATCGGCATCGACGATATATGGCTTTGCCCATAGTGGGTTCCATCCTACACGGTCGCAGAAATCATGCTCGAAATCCAGATCGGCCACCTCATTGCGTCCTGCATAATAGTTAAGTACACCGTCAAAACCGATTGATTTCTCTGCTATTACCGGAGTCCCTATGGTCAGCTCCGGCTGTAAGGCGCCGGATGTGCCTATTCTCACGAGAGTCAGGGTGCGGTGGTGTTCCTTGACTTCCCGGGTAGAGAAATCGATATTGGCTAATGCGTCGAGTTCATTTATCACTATGTCGATATTGTCGGGACCGATACCGTGGGAAAGGCACATTATGGGTTTGCCTTTATATGTGCCGCCTATAGTGTGGAATTCGCGTGATGATACCTCGAATGTCTTTGTGTCGAAAAACGAGGCCACGAGATTCACTCTTGCGGGATCACCCACTAATATAACGTTGTCAGTGAGTTGTTCAGGCTTTAGGTGAAGGTGAAAGATGGATCCGTCACCGTTGATTATCATTTCTGATTCAGGGATAATTTTTTTCATGATTCAGATCGGGTGTTTTAGGGTTATATAGTATGAATAAAATTCAGTCAGGCAAGCGCATACCGGCCTCCGGGATAGGTTATGATCACACCTTTGAATTCCATATCCACTAAGGTTGCCATGAGCCTGTGTACCGGAATGGAGCATAATATACTCAGCCGGTTGAGCTGGATGTCGCCATGTTGTGTCAGAATATCAACAATTTTCTGCTCATCATCGTTTAGTTCCAGCAGCAATGATTGCTGTTGGCCTTCCTGGGTCACTACCGGCCAGCGAGTTTCGTACACAAGATCCTGAGCCGACTGTATGAGTTCAGCCGACTTATTGTTTATGAGCGCATTGCATCCGGCGCTATATGGATCTGATATGCGTCCGGGAAGAGCGAATACGTCACGGTTGTAGTCACGTGCTATGCGGGCCGTTGTCATGGCGCCCCCTTTTCGGGCAGATTCGACTATAACAGTGCATTCCGCCAGGCCGGCTATTATTCTGTTGCGTGCAAGGAACGAACCGCGGTGAATTGTTGCTGAAGATGTGTATTCAGTGAGCAATACGCCTCCTTTGCGGCATATGTCGGCGGCATAATTGCGGTGCACGGCCGGATATATGGTGTTGAGCCCATGGGCCAGCACGGCAGCAGTAGGACATCCGCACTCCATAGCCCCACGATGGGCCTCTATATCTATTCCGAATGCGAGACCACTGATCACGAGCGGTTTTTCCGGCAGCATATCGGCGAGATCCTCTATGAGCCGGCGTGTGAATCCAAGTCCGTAGGATGTGGCATGACGTGTGCCTACTATGCTTATGGTGAATCGGGTGTTAAGATTGCAGTCACCGAGTGAATAAAGCATCACCGGAGCATCCTCACAATCTTTAAGACGCTCAGGGAAACCGCTGTCGGAAAAATAAACCGGATATATGCCCGACGATTCCACAAACAAGGCTTCCTTACGGGCCTTTTCCAATAATTCACTACGGTAGGACGAGCTTACAAACCGGGATGTGATGTTAAGCAATGCCCGCAAAGCGCCCTCCGGAGCCTCGAAGAAAGCTTTCTCTGAGCCGGTGCGTCCTATTATATGCTCCGCAGCGCTGTAGTTTATGCCGTGGAGCATACTGAAAGCTATCTTGTATATCAGATCGTCACCGGTCATAAAAGATCGCTGAATAATGAGGCCATGCGGTCGCCGCGCGAGAGTCGACCGTTTTCAAGACATACCACAGTAACTTCCGCTGCTGCTGCGAGAGTGTTGTCGGATTCACGGAAAATATGCTGTGTGAAGTGGAACCGGGGGCCTTTGCGGGTAAGGTTAAGGCAACTTCGCATCATATCGCCCATGCGCAAAGGATTGTGGTAATCAATTTTTATTGACCGGACCACCGGATCCATACCCATACGGGCCATATCCTGAAATGATGTGCCACGGGCTGTGCAGAATTCATGCCGTGTCATTTCCAGATAATGCAGATAGTTGGCATTATTCACTATGCCCTGAGAGTCTATCTCATAGTCGCGCACAGCTATATGTGTCTCGAATATGTAGTGTTTAGTTTCTGCCATTATATAAATTAATGAAATCCAAATTTAAGCAATAGTTTTAATATATTAAACCCCGGAGCAGAATTTCTTCTGTCCGGGGTCTGCGATATTCTCAATAAATACTGCGGATCAGATCAGGCAGGTTTGTACATGCTCATCTGTGCAGGATCGAAAGTCATGATGAAGTTGTAGTGTTTGGCTACTTCCGTGCGGGCTAAATTGTTGTATACGCCTGCCGAACGGTTGAACGACTCGTTGCGGGTGGCGTCAAGCACGAGCAGGTAGCCCATGACTATATTGCCGGCCATCTCTACAAGACGGCGTGCCATGAAGTCGTTGTAAGCCTGATCCTTCACTGCTGTGACATGTGCCACAGCCTCATTGTAGAGACGAGTCATTTCCTCAAGGTTGGCTTTGAGCGGCTTCATGGTTTCTGACACTTCCTGAGCGGCATAAGTGTCGATCAGTGCGCTGAATGTGCCTGTGGTCACGTGGCGTATCGCCGCTACAACCTGGAGCTGGGTTGTGCCTTCGTAAATAGATGTGATGCGTGCGTCGCGGTAGAGGCGTTCGCAGGCATAATCCTTCATGAAACCTGATCCGCCATGAATCTGGATGCAGTCGTAGGCGTTCTGATTACAGTATTCGCTGCCGAGTCCTTTGGCCAATGGGGTGCAGGCGTCGGCGAATTTGCTGTAATATTTCATCTCCTTGCGCTCGTCGGGGGTGAGGGAACGTTCTTTGGCAATATCCTCATATACCTTATACATGTCGACGAAACGAGCTGTCTCATAAAGCAGCGAGCGTGATGCGTCGAGTTTTGCTTTCATTATGGCAAGCATTTCGTAGACAGCAGGGAATTCAATGATGGCTTTTCCGAACTGAACGCGGTCCTTGGCATATGAGAGGGCCTCACGGTAGGCCAACTCGCTAACGCCTACTGACTGGGCTGCTATGCCGAGGCGGGCACCGTTCATAAGGGCCATCACATATTTTATAAGGCCGAGACGACGCTGGCCGCAAAGTTCGGCTTTGGCA
>URII01000074.1 GCA_900547825.1 uncultured Porphyromonadaceae bacterium | reverse complement strand
TCACGCTGTTTTTTAAGGAGTTGTCCTTTCTGCCGTTCTATCTGAAGTTCGTAAAGGCGCACATCGTTTTTCACACGGTTCTCCATGTAACTGCTTTCATCGGCCCTTTTCTGCACATTATCAAGAGTACGGCGGTGGAGTTCCATATATTCATAAGCATTCTTCAGTTCTCCGATATCGGCATAGGCATGTGCTATCGACAGCAGCAGAGCGCAGGAGTCAAAAGCCGTTTCATTTGCCTTTGCGTGCAGCAGCCCTGTTTTAAGAATTCTTATTGCATCGCGCGGACGCCCTGTTGAAGCAAGAAGATCACCATAACGCAAACACAGATTTGTGCGCATGGCCGGCTGCAGCGAATCAATATTCTCCATGGCAAAAATGTAGGCATGCTCCGCTTTCGCCGGACGACCGGCGAAAGCGTGATGCAACCCTTCGGCGGTGGCAAGGTAATAACGTTCGGCTTCCAAAGCATTATCACGCATGATATTACGCGCCTCAACAAGCCACTTCTCCGATTCTCCGGTATTACCTCCGGCCGCCGCACTTCCGCTCAAGGCCACACAGCAATTGAACTTAAGATCCATATCACCCTGCGACGCGGCTTCATGATAAGCCATTTCAAGAAAACGGGTATCGGGAATAGCCTCGTTCGAAGCTAACCACAGAGCCCCAAGGTTATACATGACCATGGCCCTCTTAGCGGGATTTGCAGCTGAGTCGGCTTCAGCAAGCGCCTTTGTATAGGCTTCCATGGCGCTGTGCCTGTCGCCCTGTGTCTTGGTGCGGTAAATACCCAGTCCGTTATAAACCGAGCACAACGCATCATGGTCCCTGATACCCTCCCCGAGCACACGCGCTTTCTCAAGGTTGGAGAATGCAGCCACACGGTTGCCCAAATGGGTGTAGGCCTGTCCCAATATTATATGGGCATGGGTTCTCCACCTTATCCCCGCCGCAGTGTTGGTGCCGGACACCGCAAACAATCTGCGGCCATACTCCAAAGCCCTTTCATCCTGATTGGTATTAAGACAAAGATATCCGTTCCGCTTGAGAAGTTCGGGGTTATCCGGTTCTTTCTGCAAAAGGACATCATTGGCCGCAATTTCACTCTGACGTGAGGTCACGGAGCCAACCGCACCAATAAAAGTGCATGACAATATGAATACGAGAAATAGAGATTTCAGTAACACTTCAAGAGCAAAGTTACAAAAAAATCCCCTCCCGCAGCCCTGATAGAGAGAAAAACATTAATAATGACAGGGGGCTTTGCGGACCTTATCGCACAGCCTCCTGCTATTCAGGGAATAATTCGGGATGAATTATTTGAGTGTCTTGAGCGTGGCCACGCTACCGTCGGTGAATGTCACTTTCACGAGATATACACCTGCGGGAACATTGCCGAGGCCGAGGGACACGACAGTGGCATTGACATTGCCGGCGCCTGCAACTTCACGTCCGGAGGTGGACATCACACTGAACGAAGCGATCTCTTTGTACGAGAACAGCATCTGGTTCACTATGCGGAGCGATCCTGCCGTAACATTGTCGATACCGGATTCGTCGGCCTTGAGCGAGAGGTTATCGATGCGCAGGTTGGCATAAGTCTCGGTGGTTGAGCCATGGAAACCGATATGGTAGTTTCCGGCATTGTCAACTACAAACTGATGTACATTCTGCTGCGACCAGTCAGTGGGGATTCTTACATCCTCATACTCTGCTATCTTCTGAGTGAATGTGGAGATATCAGTGGGATCTGTTCCGATGTAGACCTCAAAGCTGTGGTCGTCGCTGCCGATTCCGCCGTGGCAGAAATATGCCAGATTATAAAGAATGTCGGCATCAAGATGTATGGCGGGCGATATCAGCCAGTCATCGGCATAATCTGCGGAGCCCTGTGTCTTGAGCTGTGCGAACTTGCCGTCAAGAGTCTGTGAGGCCGAGCCTGATGTGATCGACCATCCGTTGTTGGCAGAGGTGTGGTGAGCACCGAGGATTGTAGTCCACAGAGTGCCGTCCTGATCATCCTCGAAACCGGTCTCGTAAGGTACGGAGAATGTTATATCCACAGTCACCTCCTCCGACTGTGCAGTGACGCCTTCCACGCCTCCGCATACCGGAATTACTTCATAGCTGTAAGTGCCGCCTACCACGAGCAGGTCGGTATAGGTGGTCTCCTCACAGGCTTCGTCAAGCACAACGCGGGTGTCACCTTTCACACGCACCACCTTGTAGGTGATGTTGTCGAAGTCGGCATATCCGCCGTTGACAGTGGCTGTTGGAGCGTTCCATGTCAGAGTGACTGCACGACCTTCAGCTGTGAGTGAGAGATCCGTCACGGCATTAAGCATGTCGCAGCCTGCGAATACACCGGTGAGAGCGGGCGCACCGGCATGTTCACCGGCCACGGTGGTAACATAATAGGTAAGATTTCCGTTGGGGGCAGCCTCATCCACATAGCTCACTGCCGAGCCGTCGAGAGTAGCCAAAGGTGTCGAGGTTCCGAAACGGTAAACCTTGACTGCGGTAATGCTTACATTGTTGCCTGCCGCATCCTGCTCGGGAAGAGTCCACGACAGTGTGACACGGTTAGGCTCCGTTTCTCCGGTAATTGCGGTAAGAGAAGTTACGGGCAGCGGCGAAGCTGTGTCGTAAGGCTTCTCGAAATAGAGGCCGGTTACCTGGGCGTCAGCACCGAGCTTACCGAGTAGCGCGGGTTCGCCGGTGAGCGGATTGACGGTCAAGAAGCGTCCTTCGTCGGGATGCTGCTGTGCCCAGTAAAGTTCGCCCATGCGGTCGAATGCCATTGACTGGAACTGGTTGTTGGTGGCATAGGAGTGCTGGGTGGTTCCGATACGGATAGCGGCACCGGTGAATTTGTCGATGCGGTAGAACTGCCGCAGGTCGCTCATGGCATAGAGATTGCCTTGTGCGTCGGCGGCAAGGGTTACGAGCACTGTCTCTACTTCGCGGCCATGGCCGTTGATAGCGGTCAGTTCGCCTGCCGAGCCTACAAGGGTGTACTCACCCGTTTCGGGATCCACGATATGGAGCGCGGTGGTGGTGACAGGGCCATTGCCAACGCGTGTCTCTACAAGCGCATACATGGTGTTGTTGGTATAATCGTAAGTCATGTCCACAACCCTGCGGCCTTCGGCATTCGCCACTGTGGTTACAGGCGTGTACTCGTTGTCACCGATATTGTACACCACGAAGTTCTCTGCATCAAGAGCACCGAACGGATCAGGCACTACAGTGTAGGTGTAGTATTTGCCGTTGACAGCCTCACCGGCCGACACATGGCTTCCGCCCTGTGTGGTGGCCTTGACGATGGTTGTGGTGGCGAAATCCTCAACGCCGAATTCCACGAAACCGAACTTATAGTTGGTATCGCCCATCTGGTAGCCGTGGGCCACGGAAGGCTGCACCTGCTCGCCCTTTACCTCATATGATTCGATCAGTGCACGCTGCGACGAGCCGCTGAAGTTTACGTAAGCATAAGCATTGACCCATTCGCGTCCGGTAAGGTGCGAGGGAAGACGGAACGAGAATGTGTTCCATCCGCTGAGTCCCTGGGTGCTGACCTCGCCAAGCAGGTCGGCAGTGTCCTGATCGTCAGAGTATGCATATACGCTTATTGAGGGAGTACCTTCATATACGTATACCGACATGCTCACTTCAACGAGATTGTAGCCTGTGGTGGCGAAACGCGGCAGGTTCACACGCGAGTCACCTCGGTTGAACTGTGTTTTGCCGATCATGGCATATCCGCTGTTATTTACCATCTCATAACCCTCGTTGATGGGGTTTCCGAGTCCCCATTGGGGTGCATAGTCACTGCTGAGGCTCGAGGACAATGCCACGGGTTCATAATGGAATTCACCATCGGCAAAAGTTTCCGACATGGGAAGTGTGTACGGCTTGCCGAGATTCACGTTTATAACCGACATCGACGAACCGGAATTGACAGCGTTGTAGGCATCGATTCCTATCACATAGAGATCCTGCGGAGCATCGGCGCCGGGAGTATAGGTATAGGTAAGCTGGTCGGTGTCCTCGAGGTGATACCAATCCTCATCCTCATAATCATATTCATATATGCGGTAACGCATAGCTCCGGGATTGGCCACACCGCCGTTTACACCTTCGGTCACGGCTTCCCATGTTATGGTGACGCTCATATTGTCGGCCGAAGTGACGGCGCCGGTAAGCACCGGAGCTTTGGGACGGTCAAGACCGCAACGTGCCGTCACGATCGCATCACGTCCGGAACCATTCGCATTGGCCACGCTTACGGTAAATGTGCATTCACCGTTGTCGGTTTCTATAACCAGCTCCTTGGATTCACCGGGAAGGCCGGTAACAGAAGCAGTATGAGTGCCGCACACAGCCGTAGCGGTAAGTGTGGCAGCAGCATCAAGCTGCCCTTCAACCATATTCACCACAGGCATAGTGAACGAAAGGGTGGCCTGGGCGAGTCCCGTGGGATCGGGAGTAACGGCAAGGTCCGTGACTGCACCGGGAGCGAGCGGAGAGTTGCCCGTTGAGGATATCCTAAGATTCTTGACATACAACCAGTATTGGTTTACTGGCGATGAGGCATGTATACCTACATAATATTTGCCGGGAGTGTCAAGGACAAAATCATTGTAATAGTCCTCGAAATTAGTACGTCCCTGAATCTCGCTCTCCATGATTTTCACCGTCATGGATGCCACATTGGGCTGTGAACCGAGATAAATCTCATAGGATTCCGTGCCGGATCCGCATCTTGCGGAAATGGCCACACGCAGTATTTCCGATACATCCGTAATGTTTACCGCCGGGGTAAAGAGCCAGTCATCACCCGTATTGGAACTATTGTAGGTATACTTGAAACAATCGTTCTGCGAATCGTATGACCATGTGCTGCCGTCGCCATTCATGTCAAACACCGTATAGTTGTCCTTATCGGTTGAATTGAGAGCCATGGTGGCGGGAAGCTCATAGGCGAAATCATCAGGCAATGACACTTTAAATGTCAGTTTTGCAGCTTCGGAAGTAACATTCGCTCCGTCGCGCTCGAACCACACATCAGCTTCGACGGTATGGTTGCCGAGTGACAGGCCCGTTACCGGAACTGCGACAGTGGCGCCGGGAGCTGCCGTGAGAGGCTCACCAACAGCTGTCCCGTCAATCCTGACACCAAGATAAAGCTGTGACTGCGCTATCGAGGCACCCGAAACAGTGACAGAAGGCATAAGTATGTTTATAGTGCCGTCGCCACCGTTAAAGTCAGTGCCAGTTATCTCAGGAGCGGCAGGAATGGTGGGATCCGCTTCGGCCAACTTGATGCGGCTGATATAGATATAAGAGCGGTTACGTGGGGATGTGGCACGGAATGCGATAAAGATATTACCTTCGGTGGTGCCTGAGAATGAATGTTTACGGCCTTCCCAATTATCGGAAGTCTTGAAATCGCCGGATTCGAAGATCTTGGTCATGGAAGCCACATCGGCCGATGATCCCCAATACACTTCATATGACTCGTTATCGAATTTTGTCGACACATCATAACTCAGCTCATAAGCTCCACTTGCAGCAGCAGTTATGGCTGGAAGTATGATATAGTCGTCACCATCATAACTCCATTCGTAAGTGTAACGGAAAGCTTGACGGTTGCCGTTATTACCTGAATCGGCAAATCCCCAGGTCTTGCCGGAGTTGTTGGCGTCAACAACAGTGCATATTTCGAAATCGACTGCATCCGGTTCAAAATAAGCGGGAAGCGCAACGGGAACTTTACGAGAAGCAATCACCTGCACTTCAACACTTTCCGAGAACCGTTTCACTCCGTCATTATAATCATACGCCGTGACAGAAATAGTATGGCGTCCCGACTCAAGTGAAAGAGTAGTACTTACGGTGGAACCCGGTGCACCCTCCATTACAGGATCGGTTGCAACAACTTCGCCATCCACCCTCACTTCAGCGCCTACAGTTCCTGTAAGATCCGCTCCACCAATATTCTTGGCAGGAAGCTTGACAGATAGCGAACACTCGGTAGCATCCATCTCAGCCGACAGGATAGTTGCCAAAGCCGGAAGCGAGTTGTCGATCTGCCTCATCGCCACATTCTTTACAAAAAGATAGAATGCATTTTTAGGTGATGTGGCATGAAACGCAACATAATAATTACCGGCTGACGGCACACTGAACGTGAGCAACCCTGACTGATATTCAGTACTGTTGGATGAGAAATCGCCCAACTTCTGTGTCATACCTTCCACAGTAGGAGCAGAGCCTATATACACTTCAAACGTCTCTGTATAGGAAGACGAATTGGCTTTGTAGTCAAACAATAATTTCACTTCACCGGCCTCCATGGCCACTGCCGGGAGTATCAACCAGTCATCACCGTTGTTACTGCCGTGAAATGAGTACTTGAACCCGTTTGTAGAGTCCCAAGTCCACGTTTTGCCGTCGCCATTGCTGTCAATGACGGTACACTCGGAAAATTGCTCCACAGTGGGAACCATGTCGAAAGGAAGTGAATATCCGCCCTCAGGCGCACGGCTCACCACCCTCTTTTTATGTGGGCCGAAACCGGTCATGCCGGAAGAAGCACTCTTCGCTGCCGACAGAACCGCACTCTCCGGAACCATACCCTTCTTTACAAGGGCCGATCCCTGCGGAGATGCAGCCGAAGCCGTAAGCGCGAGCGCCATAGCCACAAGAAATGTGATCTTTTTCTTCATAGGAACACCTATTTTAATTAAACATAAGAAATTTTAATAACCCTCAAATATAAGTATTTTTATATTATTAATAAACATATCCAACAAACAAATCTCGTTATTTAACAACCTTGTGGCATTTGTCAATATCCAACACAGAGAAACGACATACAATAACTATATTAAATGGCTATTTGATATAGCCTAAATAAATTTGGCATTAATCCCTATTTATATGTAAATTTGACTCCTGAATGAATAAGAATATAATTGCAGCAACGATATTTTTGTGCGTAGTGCAGGCGGACGCATTTTCAGCAGTTCCCGCAGGAGCGCAGGCACTGATAGATACATATCCCGACTGCATTACCGGCTTCGACAACGGTGATATTGTGTTTGCCGACGGATCAAGGATGGAATATGACGATATGATTCCCAAGAGTTTCACTGATATGCTTGATCATAGTGATATAGAGGATATGTTCAAAACACGCTATTCCGTTGAAGGCAAACCTGCATATATTGCCGATCCGGGCCGTTCACGGTGTGAGGCTCTGTTCCGTAAAATGTACGGATCAAACGAGAAGGAGGTACGTAAAAACCTTGTAACTGTGGATTGGTTCGGACAAAAAGTCAGATTCACGTCAGTAAACGGCGCGGCAGAACAGTTGCGCAAGGTGGCGCATGAGCTTTCGCACCATCCTGAGCTAAGAAAATATCTCAGAAGCTCCGGTGCGTTCTACTGGCGCAAGGTGCGCGGAGCCCCAAGGCTCAGTGCCCACAGCTACGGAATAGCATTCGACATAGCTGTGCCCCACGCAGATTATTGGCGCTGGAGCCATCCCAAGGCTTCGGAAACCGACTCGATAACCTACCGCAACCGCATACCTGCGGAAATAGTCCGTATATTTGAGCGGCACGGTTTTATATGGGGCGGAGCATGGTATCATTACGACACTATGCACTTCGAGTACCGGCCCGAACTGCTGCGCCATGCCAAACTCACCGAGACCGCTGAACCAGTAACCAACCCCGCACCATGACATTTGCCGAAGTATTGCTGCCGTTGCCGCTGAGCGGTACTTTCACTTACAGTGTGCCGCCGGATATGCTTGACCGCGTAAAGCCGGGCCACAGAGTGATAGTGCCTTTCGGGCGCAGTAAATTCTATACCGGTATAGTTGAGTCGACCGGGCTCAAAGCTCCGGAAGGATATGAGGTGAAACCGGTGGCGCTCGCACTTGATGACAAACCGGTGCTCCGCCATCCGCAGCTCAAGCTATGGCACTGGATAGCTGATTACTACCTATGCTCAACCGGCGAAGTGTTCAGAGCCGCCATGCCGGCCGGGTTGAAAATAGAAGCCGAGACCTTCATAGAACTGAATCCCGACTATGAGGAAACCGGCGAGTCTCCGCTCACTGACCGCGAGGCCATTGTGGTGCAGATCCTTGACAGCGCCGAAAAGCGTCTCACTGTGGCCGACATAAAGCGGCTGTCGGGCTTCAGCAGCGTAAGCCAGGTGCTCACACGGCTCATGGAGCGCGGTGCCGTGATAATCTCGGAACGCCTGGTGGAACGCTACCGCCCGCGCAAGGAAATCTATGTAAAAGCATCGGTTGACCGGGAGGATCCGCAATCCATCACGCGGCTGTTCGACCTCGTGAAATCGTCAAAACGGCAGGAGGCGGCGCTCCTTGCCATACTTGACGCCAGCGGAGCCATGCGCCGCGACATTGAACCCAAGGAGGTGACCCGGGCGCAGGTCATGGAACGCACCGGCGTTACAACCGGCATACTCGCCTCAATGGCAAAAAAGGGGGTGATAGAGATATACCGCAAAGAGATAAACCGGTTCGACTATCCCGGCACACCCGAAGGCACTCTTCCGGTGCTTTCCGAAGCCCAAAGCAACGCGCTCAACGCCATCCATCTGTCATGGACCGACCATGCGGTGGCACTTCTACACGGCGTGACCTCCAGTGGCAAGACCGAGATTTACATCCACCTGATAGCCGATGCGTTGCGCCGTAACATGCAGGTGCTCTATCTTGTGCCCGAAATAGCGCTCACCACCCAGCTTACCCACCGGCTGCAACGGGTGTTCGGCGACAAGGTAATGATCTACCACTCAAAATTTTCCGATAACGAACGGGTGGATATATGGAAAAAGCTGCTTGCCGACCCGTCGCCGAGAGGGATTATAGGGGTGCGTTCATCGGTATTCCT
>URII01000073.1 GCA_900547825.1 uncultured Porphyromonadaceae bacterium | reverse complement strand
CGAGACTGCCGGTTTTGAACAGCGTAAAACATAGCAGTACGGTGTAGCCCACGCATCATCCACACAGCCGCGTCCCGAGCTCACACTCACCGACGTCCGCTCCGATGCCGGAGAGGGAGGAGCTATGCCCGCAGCCTCTTCCGGTGTCATAGCCTCGATATGAGCAAACATACTCCACCCCGGCGCAGCACGGTACTTGTCGATACTCTCCTGCGGCACAGCCAGCACACAGCGGTCTAACCCGATCGGCGATTCATACAGATTGGTCGGCCCGACAATATACGAGCCAAACATAGCACCATCCGCCACCGGAGGTTCCACAGCCTTGAGCACAATCCTTTTCATAAAATAATTCCCTGCAAGCGCACGTACCCCTACATATTCAAGCGTCGAGGGCAATATCAACGTATGTGCACAACTTGTCCGGAAGCCATCGTTACATATCGCCACCACACCTTCCGGCAACTCCACAACAGTCTCATAATGCCCCGAAGACACCCCGCTGAAAGCCTCCGGGCCCACAACTTTGAGACCTCCGGACTTAAATCCGACATATTCAAGCTGCGCTATATCATTAAACGCATGTCCGTCAATCTCACCGATTGTAGGCGGAAGTATAAGGCGTAGTATATTTAATCTACCCAATGCCGATGATCCTATACCCACCACATTATACGCCTTTCCCGCCCCGTCAGTCACCTGTCCGGGAATTTCCAATTGTTCAATCGGAGCAGAATAATCGGCAGTGAGGGTATGACCCACCAACACTGCGGCATCCTCCACATAACTCACCCGACAATACTTCAGTCCGTCCTGCTCAAAACTGTCACCTGGAGCAATCCCTAAACTGTAAGAATCTGCGGCATACGATTGCATACCTACACTAATCATTGCTGCGAATACAGGAATGATGAATAACTTGAATGAGAATTTCATACGGCATTAAATTCGAATTAATAACTAAAGTGGCACTCGCTGACATTCGCAAAGATAAATATTTTCACCAATTATCACACTATTTTTTCAATAATTATTTTTTAATAATTAAAAAAACCATACCCACAGTCTATACTTCATTACTTTTTGCCACCAGCAACCCCACAGAACCACGTACCACCCACACCCATACAAACAAATTGGTATTTTGCAAAAATATTTTAGTAATCATTGTAATATTTTGTAGCAAAAACTTGCTTTTGTTTTTTTAATTGTGTATATTGCGCAATATTTAATCATCTCTAAATTCATCACTATGAAAAAACTCCTCTCACTATCACTATTGATGGTCGCAAGCGCCATCAATTTTATCATGTCCGCATCCGCCACGAAAGTAATTACCTTACATTCATTAACGACACGAGAATCATCCTCTGCAAAAAATCCAATGAGGACAGCAAACATTGATGAGAATGGCATAACAATCCATTATGTATTTGATGAAGCTAAAATTGTACCTGATAAAATTATACCCAACACATATTATTGGAATATAAATGGATTCGGACAATCTACAGTAATAGGCCAACCCTCTATTCCTGTTCGTAATGACATTGTAGAAATTCCTACATCAGGAGATTTTACCATTACTATTATAGATAGTACTTATGTGGAATATCCATGTGCTCTTACTCCTGCAAGAGCTGCCATCCTTGAAACAGAACGAGAACCACAAACTGCGGCTGATATCACCGCAATAAAGAAAGTCAATAAATTTTATCCATCTAATACTGTAAATCTGCTTTCAACACAACATTGCATAGATCGGAAATTAGCATTTATATCTGTATATCCTATAAAATATAATTCAGCAACCCAAACTGTAAAAGCCTTAAAAACCCTTACATATAGAATAAATTTTAACGACAACAAGATTTTTTGCCACGACACATCAAACTTTGGCACAGCTCGATTAGATAATTTAATTTCAAAAACGGCGATAACACCAATTGGGCCCGGAATGCCAATTGACTCAATCATAGAACCCCATAAAACTGTTCTTGATCCTCAAACTTATCTTATCATTTCATCTTCACGTTTCGACAGCTCTATAAGCAGATTTGCCATCTGGAAAAAGACATTAGGCTATGATGTTATAATTAAAAAAGGAACTTGGACAAAAGATGGTATTCGCCAAGCTATTGCTGATGTCTATGCAACGAATCCCACATTAAAGTATATCCTTTTCATAGGAAAAGATTATGATGTTCCAACATTTAAAATAAAAGTAAACAGTTCTTCCCATAATGAGGATATCTATTCAGATATGCCCTATGCCTGCATAGATGGGGACAATGACATTTTCCCTGACTTTTATCTTGGAAGAATTCCAGCGAAAGATGACTCAGAAGCTAATTCCGTAATCGACAAGATTATACTCTATGAACAGAATCCAAGTGTAGATGAACACTTTTATAAAAACATTTCTTGCTGTGCTCAATTTGAATCTGACGCATCAAATCCATCAAAAGAAGGTAGATTATTCTCTCGTACAATGGAAGAAATCGTACAATACTTTCTCTCAAAAAAGAATCCCATAAGGAACTACAAAGCCGAAAATAATATTAATCCTCTTTTATGGAACGATGGTTCAGAAATCCCACTATATTTGAGAAAGCCCACATATCATTGGAATGCATCAAAAGAAGATATTCTGTCAGATATGAACAATGGTTGCTTCCTTGTTTTGTATCGAGGACATGGAAGTCCTCAATCTTGGGCCGCCCCATATTTCAAATTTTATCAGGGGTCTTATTCAACATGCCTAACTAATAGAAATAAGCTACCTTTAATCGCAAGCATAACATGTAGCACCGGAAGATTTGCAGGTTCTATTGAAAATTATGGGGATATAAAATGCTTAGCTGAAGAATTCATAACACATCCTGCAGGGGGAGCCGTTGGAGTATTTGCCTCCACAGCGACAAGTTACAGCATACTCAATGATGCTCTAATGTGCGGTATAATTGATGCCGTTTGGCCAGGAATACGTCTAAATCTCCATAATGGAAATATAATATCTCCCACACCGTCACCCACATACAGATTTGGACAGATATTATACCAAGGTTTAATCCGTATGGCTGAAACTTGCGACGGCGCAAGCCTTATTGAAGCACAAATGAGACTCTATCATCTTTTTGGAGATCCAAGTGTAATGCTCACTACTGAAGTTCCTAAAAAATGTGATGTACCCATTAATCGCATGGAGAAAGCGATATTTGTTAATGACAAATCTTTATATAGCAACTATACCATATCGTTCTTCAATACCAATACAGGAGATGTACACCGATATGTCGGCAATAATGTTCTTTTCAAGACAGATACACCAGAAGCTTATACAGTGTGTATATCCGGACACAACTTAATACCAAAAATATCTTATGCTTCAACCACCAGCAATCAACAATCTATTCAACAAAATCATATAAAAAATTTGACACAATCTTCAACCAGTGAAAACTTATTAATAGAGTTTGATCTTCCTACTTTAATTTATGATCATATTAAGCTTGTCAATATTTTCACCGGTGAAACAATGTCATATGAGTTATCATATGAATCTAATAAAGCAGATATAGATATTTCAAAACTTTCACCCGGTCAATATGCCCTAGTGTATATTAGGAGCAATAATGTTTTAGACAGAAAATCAATCATCATAAAACACTAAAATATACCATTATGAGAAAAGTGAATAAGATAATCCGATTGGGATTGATGCTGGGTGCGATTGCCTTTAAAGGATTGGCGTGCTTTGGCATTGAACCGATACCCGCACCGTTCGACGACGGCAGATTTCTCTACGAAGGCGATCCGAACAGTTCGCGCGGAGTAAAGATATGCGGCCATCTGATGCCGCAAGGAATGGAAATCGACGCTCTGATTCTTCCCGAATCAGCGATAAATGAAAACGATAAAGCGGATGAATATGGCGGCAGATATACAGTTACCGGCATAACACGTGACGCGCTGAAAGGATTAAAAATAAAAAAACTGACAGCGTCAGGTTACTACACCGAATTTTATTGCCCTGTCGTTACGGAGCTTCAGGAACTGTTAGTGTCAGGGAGCGCATTAGGCCCGGAGTGCTTCCGTAACACGCCGAAGCTTTCAAACGTAAAAATATCGGCCTACGTGCTAAGCCGGTATGCATTCAGGAATGCCCAGATTGACCAGCTTGCCCTCAACAACGCTCTGAAATATGTCGGATTCGGAGTTTTCGACAATTGCCGCATCGGCAAACTGATCGTCACTTCCGAAAATCCGCCGACGGCTTCACCCGAGTCATTCGGAATATATGACCCCTCCATAACCAACGCCGCCGAGGCGGCCAAAACATCACAGCTTCTGAGAGACTGCACCCTGATTGTGCCCGAAGGCTGCGCCAAGAAATATCGCAAGGCTCCGGGTTGGGAACTTTTCAGCAACATAATGGAATCATCGGAACGATTTAATTTTTATGAATTATGACAAAGCGAAAAATACACATATTCTGGACTGCCCTATTGGCAACTTCGGCAACCATGCCGATATCAGCAGCCGTCACGCCGGAAACACAGATCTGCGAAATTGACGGCATCATATACCGCCTTGAGCCGGGTCCGGCAGCAACTGTGACAGGACACGAATGGCCGTCAGGAAACATCGTTGACCGACTGGAACTCCAGTCATTTATTCCCTCAAGCAGTTTCTCCGTCTATGACAGTGACATAGAATCCAGTGACGGACGCGGCATTCCTGTAAGATTCATAGGGGAAGGTGCTTTCCAAGGTTGCAACATCAACACCCTTGTTTTGCCGTCGCAACTCATAGAAATATCGGCAAATGCTTTCCGGGAGGCTTCCATCGGAAATCTGATTTTCCCCATAAACCTCCGGTTAATAAGTCCGGGTGCCTTTTATGGCGTTTCAGGCATAGACATGCTTAATCTGCCCGACGCACTGATATTTGCCGGACAGCGTGCGTTTGCCTGCATGCCCCATCTGACCGGCATAGGTGTAGGGCCTCATCTGTATCTGACCGATGAAGCTCTGGCAGGAAACTCTATTGACGCTATACGTATTTATTCGGAAGTCAAGCCTCCGGAACCCGATCCATCAGCATTCTGGTTTCAGGGCGAGCACAGTGATCCACGATGGACCCTTTATATTCCCGAAGGAACCTATACCGACTACCGCCCCTCGCTGGCCGACTGGCGCTCCAATTGGGTCGGGGCCAATGTGGTTGAAATGCACGATTCACCTATGGCGCAGACTATCAAGGAGGCCACATCCTCACTCAACCTGAGAATAAAGACGTGCGGCCACACTATTACGATTGACAGGATCACGGATGTTGACAACGGCAAAGTGGATATATTCGACATACATGGCCGACTGATAGAATCGCACGACATGACACCTCTATCCCTCACGGTAGCTCCAGGAATATATGTAGTGAAACACGGCAACGAATCCGTAAAGGTCAGCGTAAGATAATACAAGCTTATAAAACCCACTTCACTTACCGAAACGGGGCCGCACCAACAATCAGGCGCGGCCCCGTCAATTTATCTGGGTGGAATATTTTACGACTCTTTTGTAAATACCATCTTGGCGTGGCCTATTTCAAGGGTCATTGACCGGTCCTGTACTTTGATGTCGTCGAGTTCACGCAGTTTCATTACCCGGTTAGTGATCACCGTGCGCACCTGCGACTCCACATTTCCAGCCACTCTCGCCTTTATAGCCGCGAGATCGGAAGCCGGCCTGTCGGTCAATGCGGTGTAATTCAATGCAAGCGAGGCAGTGTCCACCTCCACCTTTATCATTGACGGATCCATCACCACCATTATTTCATCGTCATCCTTGGCTGTCCATGTGCCGCGGGCTGTCGCCGTTCCCTTCACCGTGGCGCTGAACGGGCCCTGTATGTCGGAAGTAGCCAGAAGCCCCTGGGTGAGCACATAATCGGCTTGAATGTCGAGTGTACCCCCTTTGGTGCCGTCAGTGCGCGAAAATGTAAACACAGGCGTGCACATCATGCTCATAACAGGCTGCGTAGGCATGTTATGTCCTTTATGATGTTTGTCACCAAGCATTTCGGTAGTGGCTCCTTTCCATGTGCCTTCCACCTGCCCGGCGAGTTTTCCGGCTTCGTCACACGACACAAGCCCCATGGCCGCAACAGCAGCCATGCCCAATAAAATCTTAGCTGTTTTCATAAACTTCATTTAATATTCACATCTTAAGACCATAACACATCAGGCAGAGAAAAGTTCTATCCGCGTGCGCTGACAATATGGAATGTGTCGAGGGCCACTATGGCTGCCGTCTCGGTGCGCAACCGGTTGTCGCCCAACGTAACGGGACAGAATCCGGCATCCATGGCCGCTTTCACTTCAGCCGGGGCAAAATCCCCCTCAGGACCTATCAATATTGTGGCGGACTGTCCGGGCGCATATTCACGGGCAAGCATGCGCCGCTCCACAGCGTCGTCGCAATAAGCTATATAGCGGGCTCCCTGCACCGCATTACGCAGCACATCCGCAACTGGGGTCATGGGAAGTATCTCGGGCTTCACGGCCTTTAGCGACTGCTTCATGGCCGAAACAGCTATTTTGTCGAGACGGTCGGTTTTTATCTCCTTGCGCTCCGAATGGCGGCAGAGCAACGGCACGATGCGGTTGACACCGATCTCGGTGAGTTTCTCCACCATCCATTCCATGCGGTCGATATGTTTGGTAGGTGCCACAGCCACAGTGTAGAAAGCCTTCCACGGCAGAGGCACATCCGCCACATCGACAATCTCGAGGGCCGCATGCTTGGGGTGTGCGTCAATTATGGTGCATGTATAGCGGTGGCCGCGGCCGTCGATCACCTCCACGGTGTCCCCCTCGTGCATACGGAGCACCCTTATGGCATGGCCCGAGTCGCTCTCAGGCAGCACAGGGTTGACATCTATGTCGGGGCAATAGAACTGTATCATCGGCGCACAGTGGGCTGAGGCGTATGTTTGTATTTGAAAAGCACAGCGAAGGCCACACACACCACAAGGGCATATCCTGCAAATATAAGCCATGCGCTCTGCCAGTCACCCACAAAGAAACCGTTTTCCCAATGGCAGTAATGGTTGACTACAGCACCGGCGGCTATCATGCCTACCGTGGCGCCTATGCCGTTGGTCATAAGCATGAACAGGCCCTGGGCCGAAGCTTTTATCTCATCGTGGGTCTCCTGTTCCACAAACAGGGCTCCCGACACGTTGAAGAAATCGAACGCCACACCATACACTATCATTGACAGGATGAACAGCCAGAGACCCGATCCGGGATTGCCTATGCCGAAGAATCCGAAGCGCAGCACCCAGGCGAACATGGCAATCAGCATCACGTTCTTGATACCGAAACGCTTCAGGAAGAACGGTATGAGGAGTATGCAGCATGCCTCGGATATCTGCGACAGCGATGTGAGCAGCGTAGCGTTGTTTGCACCGAAAGTGTTGACATATTCGGCCACACCCTTGAAGCTTGTTATAAACGATGTGGCATAACCGTTGGTTATCTGTAACGATACACCGAGAAGCATCGAGAACACAAAGAACATGGCCATGCGCCTGTCCTTGAACAGCTTGAATGCATCAAGGCCGAGCAACTTGGCCACACTCCGCTTCTTTTCATCCTCATCGTCCTCATCACGCGCGGCACACGGACAATTGGGTATGGCCGCCAAGGCATAGCCGGCGAGCAGCAAGCCGAGCACGCCTGATGTGAGAAGCTGCATGTCGGTGTACTGGAAGCGGGCCGAGGCATATGGATTCGAATCCGACAGTGTGAATCCGAAATGCCCGTCAACCCAATAGAACGAATTGACAAACCACATGGCGGCGATGAATCCCACTGTACCGAGCACACGTATAGGCGGGAAATCGGTAACCGTGTCAAGACCGCGCGATTTAAGCACGGAGAAAGCCACCGTGTTTGCCAACGCTATGGTAGGCATGAAGAATGCCACGCTCAGGGTATAGAGAGTGAAGAACGGCACGAACTCGGGAGTGGCATGCGTCGCCCCGTACCACCATGCGCACAGCATGAACAGGGCGGCCATAAAATGGCACAACGACAGCAGTTTCTGAGCCGGAACCCACTTGTCGGCTATAACGCCCATGAGTGCGGGCATAAAGATAGACACTACCCCCTGAACGGCATAGAACCAGGGTATTTTATCTCCCATCCCGGCCGGGCCGAGATACTGGGCCAGGCAGGTCAGATAGGCTCCCCATACAGCAAATTCAAGGAAGTTCATGACCGCCAGCCGTGATTTTACAGATGTCATGACGTAAAGTAACGGATATTAAGGTTAGTATTATTCTTTTTCAGAAGAAGAGGCCCCCTCGGGACTGTCACCGTCATCCTTTCGGCCGAGGGCCTCACGCTTGCGGCGGAGAATTTCGGTGACCCTTGCTGCCTCCTCGTAATTTTCATCGGCTATATCGAGCGCCGCAAGCATTACAATATCGGTAAGTGACATTGACTAGATAAGTTCTACACGCAAGAGGTGCTGCAAGAGATGAAAGCCGCTTTCGGTGCAAAACCGGGCGATTTGATTCTTATTTTGAGCGGTGATGACGTAATGAAGACCCGTAAGCAACTGAATGAGCTTCGCCTTGAAATGGGTAACCAATTAGGCTTACGCGACAAGAATAAGTTTGCATTGCTTTGGATAGTCGACTTCCCGATGTTTGAATGGAGCGAAGAAGAAGGCCGCCTGATGGCTATGCATCATCCGTTTACCCATCCGAAGGATGAAGATATTCCTTTGTTGGACACAGATCCTGCAGCCGTTCGTGCCGATGCTTATGATATGGTATGTAACGGTATCGAAGTCGGTGGCGGTTCGATCCGTATCCATGATGCTCAATTGCAGGCCAAGATGTTTGAGATATTGGGATTCACACCGGAAAAGGCTGAAGAACAATTCGGTTTCCTGATGAATGCCTTCAAGTTCGGCGCACCTCCTCATGGTGGTTTGGCTTACGGCCTCGACCGTTGGGTAAGTATCTTTGCCGGCCTTGACAGTATTCGTGACTGCATTGCGTTCCCGAAGAATAAT
>URII01000072.1 GCA_900547825.1 uncultured Porphyromonadaceae bacterium | reverse complement strand
AAGCCATATTTTATCGACTATCAGGGAGGACGCCGCGGGCCCTGGCTCTACGATGTAGTTTCTTTTCTATGGCAGGCACGGGCTAATTTCAGCGAGTCCACACGAAAGGAAATGCTCGAAGTATATCTACAGTCGGCCAGTCGATACACCTCTGTTGAAAGAGACACTGTCAGCCGTGTGGTAAAGATCATGATTGCATTCAGAATGATACAGGTGCTGGGGGCTTATGGATTCAGAGGGCTCATACAGCACAAAAGCTCATTCATATCACCTATAGCTCCGGCATTGGACATATTACAGAACACCCTGGCTGAAATAACCCAGCCACTCCCCTATCTTCGTAAAGCAATCTCAGCGGCAACAGAGTCTATGAGTCCCGCCACATCAATAGCGAATAGCAACAAGACTCTGACTGTAACCGTAGGCAGTTTCTCTTACCGCAACGGAATTCCCGCCGATCCGTCCGGAAACGGAGGGGGATTCGTGTTCGATTGCAGATATATCCATAACCCCGGACGTTACGACGAATACAAACAACTTACAGGACGCGACATGGCCGTAATCGAATTTCTTGAACGCGACGGAGAAATAACCGAATTTCTCCACAACGCCTACAATATCATTGACCGGGCAGTAAAGAAATACATAAAACGTGGATTCTCGTCGCTCCAGATAATGTTCGGATGCACAGGCGGGCGGCACCGCTCGGTTTACTCGGCTGAGTCAACAGCGCGCCACATAAAAGAACTGTTCGATGTGAACGTACGCCTCATTCACCGCGAACAAGGAATTGACATAACCCTATGAAAGGAATAGTTTTTGCAGCCGGCATAGGCTCACGGTTACGCCCCATCACTGATCACACGCCAAAAGCTTTGGTGGAAATCAACGGCGTCCCCATGCTCCGCCGGGCTATCGACAACCTGCGCCATACCGGTATTCATGATATTGTGGTAAATATCCATCACCACCCTGACAAAGTCACAGCCTACCTTAAATCAGAAGGCCTTCTGGACCAAGGCATAGTTATAAGCGACGAATCCGATATGCTGCTCGACACAGGCGGGGGATTGCTCAAGGCCCTTTCAATCATAGGTGAGGACGAACCGTTGGTGGCAATAAATGCCGATATACTTACCGACATCCCTGTGCGGACGCTTATCAGCCATCATTTGCGACACAACTCCGATGTAAGTTTAGCAGTCATGACAAGGCTGGCCTCCCGAATGTTACTTTTCGATGCAGATATGAGAATGCACGGATGGCACAACACACACACCGGCGAGACAAAACCTACAGGCATAGATACCGCCTCCTTGCGACCTTTCGGATTCTGCGGGATTCACATATTGTCGCCCGAAACATTCCCGTTGCTCCGGCAATACGCTGTAACGTCACCTAAATTTTCCCTTACACCTTTTTACATAGACAATACGGACAATCTCAACATTCATGGAGTAGAATTCAGCAACCAGTATATGTGGCACGACATTGGCACACCCGAACGCCTCGATGCAGCACGCAAAGCCATGCGGCACACATAGTCCTGACGTTGTCAGCCAATCCGGCCCAACATTGTAGTAAGGTCAGCTTTATCAAGAATTCTCTGATTGGACGATCCTCGGAACCTCAGGGTCGTATCACGCAATGACTGCACGAACGGGCCATCCACCAATGCGTCAAGATATGGGATCAACCGGCGCATGGAAACCGACGAACAGATCTCCTCGACAGTAAACCCGGTATAGCACCACAGATTAAATCCGGCACGCTTGACAGCAGACGCCAGTTCTATAAGCGGCTCTATCTGATAAAGCGGATCTCCGCCTGTAAATGTCACACCAAACCCATTCTCCTCAATCCGTACCATTATCTCCCCGACAGTCATTATATGTCCGCCGTCAAAGTCCCACGACAAAGGATTGTGGCATCCCGGACATTGATGCGCACATCCGGCAAAATATATCGAAGTCCGCAATCCGGGACCATCCACTATCGTCCCGTCAATTATTTCAAGCACCCGCAATGATGACATAGTGCCGGCTGCTTTTGTCATTTATGTACTACCCTATCGTTCAGCTCAGCAAGTTTCCCGGGATTCCAACGGTCGGTAGTGCCGACAAGATAACCGGTGATTCTTTGCAGCCGGTCAATATGCGAGCCTCCGCATCGCGGACATTTCTCAAGTCCATCCTGCGCATCCTCATAGCCGCAAGCCATACACCGGTTACGGTTGTGATTTACCGATCCATAGCCGATATTATATTTGTCCATCAAATCGACTATGTTCATTATGGCTTCCGGATTATGGGTCGCGTCACCGTCAATCTCAACATAGAATATATGGCCACCACGGGTAAGTTCATGGTAAGGCGCCTCTATTTTAGCTTTATGTCGCGGTGAGCAACGGTAATACACCGGCACATGATTGGAATTGGTGTAATAGTCACGGTCGGTGATACCGGGAAGTATGCCGAACGAACGACGGTCCTTCTTTGTAAATTTACCCGACAGCCCCTCGGCCGGAGTTGCAAGCACCGAATAGTTATGGCAGTAACGTTCTGAAAACTCATTGGCCTTGGAGCGGAAATGACTCACAATACGCAATCCGAGCGCCTGAGCCTCATCGCTCTCGCCATGATGTTTGCCGACAAGAGCTACAAGGCACTCGGCCAATCCGATGAATCCTATGCCAAGAGTACCCTGATTTATCACACTCTCGATAGTGTCGTCGGGCTTAAGGCCCTCACTTCCGTTCCAAAGACGCGACATAAGCAACGGGAACTGTTTCACCAACGCTGTACGCTGATACTGGAATCTGTCATCCAGCTGACGTGCTGTGATTTCAAGCACATTGTCAAGTTTCCTGAAAAAAGTGCTGATACGCTCCTCTTCATCCAATATATTCATGCACTCTATGGCCAACCGCACTATGTTGACTGTAGAAAAACTGAGATTGCCGCGTCCTATCGAAGTCTTCTCTCCATAACGGTTCTCAAACACTCTCGTGCGGCATCCCATAGTGGCCACTTCATATCTGTAGCGTTCAGGATCTGTAGCGTCCCACTTTTCATGAATATTATATGTGGCGTCAAGGTTTACGAAATTCGGGAAAAACCGGCGTGCCGTAACCTTACATGCAAGTTGGTATAGATCATAATTGCGGTCAGTAGGCAGATAGCTTACTCCGCGTTTCTTTTTCCATATCTGGATCGGGAATATGGCCGTGGCTCCGTTACCCACCCCTTCATAGGTGGATTTAAGAAGCTCACGGATTATACAGCGACCCTCGGCCGATGTGTCAGTACCGTAATTTATAGAACTGAACACCACCTGATTGCCTCCACGCGAATGGATTGTATTCATATTGTGTATGAACGCTTCCATAGCTTGATGAACACGTGCGGTAGTTTCATTTACGGCATGCTGTACTATCCTTGCATCTCCCTCAAGGCCCTTTAGCGGCCTCTTTTCATAATCCGAGATCTCCACATTATAAAGATGTGAATAGTCAGCCTCATACAGCCGTTCCAATTGCTTGAGTTCCTCGATGAACGATGACCTCACAAACGGTGCCAGATAAAAGTCAAAGGCAGGGATAGCCTGACCTCCATGCATCTCGTTCTGGGCAGTTTCAAGCGAGATACATGCTATTATACTTGCAGTCTCGATTCTCTTGGCAGGACGTGATTCACCATGTCCTGCCGTAAATCCGTTTTTCAGAATTCGGTCAAGCGGATGCTGCACACAGGTAAGACTTTTCGTAGGGTAATAATCTTTGTCATGGATATGGAGATAACCGTTGCGGACAGCCTCCCGGGCCTCATCGGACAGAAGATAATCGTCGACGAAAGGCTTTGTTGTCTCACTGGCGAATTTCATCATCATTCCCGCCGGTGAATCCGTGTTCATATTGGCATTCTCACGGGTCACCTCGTTATTTTTGGCCTCGATTATCTCAAGAAACATGTCGCGTGTCTTGGCGCGTCGTGCTATGCTGCGCTGATCCCGATAAGCGATATATTTCTTAGCCACTTCCTTCCGGGGGCTCTTCATGAGTTCCAGCTCCACTCTGTCCTGTATTTCCTCAACGCTCATCTGCTCATTGCCGGTGGCGCCTATACGCACAGCTATTTTCTGAATCAAAGCCTCGTCCTCGCCAAGGTCGGTCTGAAGCATTGCCTTGCGTATCGCAGCTTTAATCTTTTCTTCGTTATAGCCCACAACGCGCCCGTCGCGTTTAAGAACAGTCTGTATCATGTCGTTTGATGGATTTTTAATGAGGCCGGAATTTCAGGCCGATTTTTACTGTCGCAAAGATATATATTCTCCATGGACTAAACAACAAGACAAGCCATAATTTATATACATTTTTAAATTCGGGAAACTTTAGCGCAACTATCCAATAGCTAATAAACTATATACCAATGTAATAATTTTTAGTTTTGGAAAACTTTGCAACAATATTAAAAACAAAAAGTTGCCCGAATGATTAATTCGGGCAACTTTCATTCTATGGCGATATCACCAAATTACTTATTTACCTGGAACCTGTTTATTCCATCACGCAGAAAAGCTACAACCTGATTGGCTGCGGCTATACCGGCATTGATATTGGCTTCCGCGGTCTGTGCTCCCATTTTTTTAGGTGTAAAGAACACCCTTTCGCCAAGTTCAGCCTTAAAACAATCGGCCATATCAGGCTTTATGTCGGACACATATTTAATATCCTGACGCTCTTTCATGACCTCAAGGAGACTTTCCTCATCAATCACTTCCTTACGGGCGGTGTTCACGAGCAATCCGTTCTTAGGCATAAGCATAACAAGGTTCTTACCTACCGATTTCTTTGTTTCGGCGGTAGCCGGAATATGCAGTGACACCACGTCGTTATTCCTATAAAGGTCTTCCACACTATGAACGGGAACCACCCCGGCTTCTACCATAACTTCGTCAGGACAGTAGGGATCAAGAGCCGATACTTCCATACCGAATCCTTTGGCTATTCTTGCCACATTGCGGCCCACCTGACCGAAAGCATGGATTCCAAGGCGCTTACCCTTGAGCTCTGTGCCGGATGTACCGTTATACATATTGCGTTTGGCCATCACGATCATTCCGAAAACCAGTTCGGCCACAGCATTGGAGTTCTGCCCGGGAGTATTCTCCACACAAATGCCTTTCTCAGTGGCGGCAACAAGATCGATATTGTCGTAGCCTGCACCGGCTCTTACAATAACTTTGAGGTTCGGAGCAGCCTCTATAACTTCAGGGTCAACGATATCGCTGCGGACAATAAGGCCCTCTGCATCTTTTACCGCTTCAAGAAGATCAGCTTTGGCAGCATATTTTTCAAGAAACACAGGTGTGTAACCGGCCTCGTCAATGACTTTCCTTATTGATTCAGCAGCTACCGGGGCAAACGGTTTCTCAGTGGCTATCAATATTTTCATATCGCTACAGATTTGGATAACTGATCAATGTTTGTTTTCGAACTCTTTCATTGTATCAACGAGCACATTGACACTTGAAATAGGAAGCGCGTTGTAGAGCGATGCACGGAAGCCACCTACAGAACGGTGTCCTTTTATTCCCACAATACCGCGTGAACCGGCGAATTCAATAAACTCTTTCTCCAATTCAGCATATTCGGGACGCATCACGAAACAAACGTTCATTATCGAACGGTCGGCAGGATCAGTCACTGTGCCCACAAACATCTTGCTGGAGTCAATGGCATTATAAAGCACCTCAGCTTTTTCTAGGTCCATCTTTTCAAGCACCTTTATGCCGCCAAGCTCTTTATAGTATCTAAGAGTCTGAAGAGCAGAGAATATAGGGAATACAGGAGGTGTATTGAACATAGAACCCTTCTTGATATGTGTACGGTAGTCGAGCATTGTGGGAATAGCGCGGTTGACATGGCCTAACGCATCTTCCTTAACAATAACTATTGTAACACCTGCGGGAGCAAGATTTTTCTGAGCGCCGGCATATATCACATCATACTTGGCCACATCCACCGGACGTGAGAAAATGTCACTTGACATATCGGCCACCATGCGCACTTTTACATCGGGATCCTTGCGTATCTCTGTGCCATAGATAGTATTGTTGGAGGTGTAATGGAAATAATCCACATTGTCAGGCACTGTGAATCCTTTGGGTATAAAGGTAAAATTACCTTCCTTAGATGATGCCACAACGTCAACTTCGCCGAACAGCTTGGCTTCCTTGATGGCATTCGATGCCCATGTGCCGGTTTCAAGATATGCGGCACGTGTGTTTAGGAGGTTGTAAGGAAGCATACAGAACTGCATGCTTGCTCCACCGCCAAGGAACAGCACATGATAACCTTCAGGTATTTCAAGCAATTCTTTTACAAGGGCGGAGGCTTCGTCCATTACGGCCTGGAATTCTTTGCTGCGATGTGAAACCTCAAGAATAGAGAGACCGGTATCAGCAAAATTCAATACTGCATCAGCACTGTTTTTGATCGTGTAGTCGCTCAGAATCGAGGGACCGGCATAAAAATTATGCTTCTTCATAATGTTTTGGGTTATTAAATAGTGTTAGGGTTTATAGATTATTTGTCAATGTTTTCAGGAATAAACGCCTTGGCCGGTGTGTCAATCATGCGTTGTAGATGCGCACGGGCGTCATTCCAGGAATAGAACGGAAACATGTCGGTTTCCACAGGAATAGCTATTTCACGCTCATTCAGCATGAATTTTACTATAACATTATCTTTCTTATCTTTAAAAAACACCATCTGCACATTCGATGCCATGGGCGATATTTTAAAGTTGGTCCAACTTTTGTAAAGCGAATCCGGATCCATCTCATAGGCATAACAGTTCTCCAACTTCATAAGAGCCGTCAGAGGCACAATATTACCGTCATGGCCGAATCTCAAAGTGGCACCGTTTTTACCGTCGCGTATAAAGCGGTCGGCATTCTCAACCATATGTGTCAGCAGATTTTTTGCATTATCCACTGCCAGCCCATCCCCAAGGGGATAGCTTGAATCATGGATATAGAACGAATAATTATATATCTGCCACAGATCCATAAGCTCCTGTGGATCGAAGATATCGGTAAGCGTAACAGGCGTTTCGGCATTCTGAAGATCCACTGCCACCCAATAAAGCCCACGCATCAGATCCTTGGGATTGACATTGCGGAGCACAAACTTATCGTCCTTGAACAACGCTTTCATAAGGCGGTCAGGGTTCGTCATACGGTCCTCGAACTTAACAAACTCCTGTTTCCAAGGGCCTTTGTCGTTGTTATAAACGCCATATTCGGGCGAATGATAGCAAAGATAGTACATATTGCGTTTCGACGACTCCTTTGGAATATCCAGTTCAGGCTTCACCTCTTTCAACCCTTCGCTGAATGCCATCATGCTATGGGCGCATCTCATCACCTGCGTGGATGCGGCCGTAACTTCCGGATTTCCGGCAAACACCTCGGGATATGCCGTTATCATTCTCCGCGCTATACCCTTATGCTGGCGGGTGCCGAGCGGTGTCAGTTCCCCACCGCGGCCACGCATCTCCTGCCAGAATGCATCAAGGCGTGACGCCACATCCTTGCCAAGCGGAGTAAGCGCATCCGCTTTCTCAGCCTTATCCATCAGGTCAACTATCCATTTCAGATCCTCGTCGCCGATAAGATAACGCGACCCATGACGCCCATAATGGCTTACATAAAAGGGCTTATATCCCTTGGGGGCAGGTGTATTGGCACTTTCTGTAACAGGATAGGCATAATATACACCTCCGGCCTTATTAAGGTCATTGAATATCTCGTCACGGGTTGTTTGCGCTGAAATGCTATTGGTAAACAAACATACAAGCGCCAACAGATATAATGTTTTTTTCTTCATCTCGCAGTATAACAGATTTAAGGTAGTGGATTTTACTTGCAACGATCTACATGACACCCCGCTCTCTCAATTTAAGCTGCCAGGCCCAAGCCGAACGCATAGTGTCATCAACCGAAGTTTCAGCACGCCAGCCAAGCACCTTGTTGGCTTTTGACGGATCGGCCCATACTTTCTCTATATCGCCATGTCGCCGTGGAGCTATCCGGTGCGGCACTTTTACGCCTGTGGCCCGTTCAAACGACTCGATTAGCTCCTTTACGGAAACACCTCTGCCAGTGCCGAGGTTAAATACCTCAATATTGTCGCAATCACCCTCACGAAGCAACCGGTCCACAGCCTTAACATGGGCTTTAGCCAAGTCAACCACATCAATATAGTCACGTATACAGGTGCCGTCAGGAGTATTATAATCATCGCCGAACACACTGAGTTCCTTGCGTATTCCCAAGGCAGCCTGAGTGAGATACGGCACCAGATTCTGAGGAACGCCGTTAGGCAGCTCACCTATCTCGGCCGCAGGATGTGATCCTACTGGATTAAAATAACGTAAGATTATGGATTTGAAATTGACTCCTGATCTTATCACATCGGATATTATATCTTCCGAAATCTGCTTTGTATTGCCGTAAGGCGAAGTGGCAGCCTTACGAGGAGTAAGCTCCGTGACAGGGTTTTCATCCGGCTCTCCATACACCGTGCATGACGATGAGAATACCAGCCCTCTTACAGAATGTGCATTGATACATTCTATCAGATTCAGCAGAGAAACTATATTGTTGCGATAATAGAGCAACGGTTTCTCTATAGATTCACCTACTGCTTTGCTTGCAGCAAAATCTATTACAGCCACAATATCCGGATAAGAACGGAAAACAGCCTCCATCTGGCTGATATCCGTGCAATCTGCCTCAACCAATTCAGGCCGGATTCCGGTAGTGCGGAATATACCATCGATGACATCATGACTGCTGTTGGAAAAATTATCCACAATCACAACACGATAACCGGCATTTTGCAACTCAACAACAGTGTGGGAACCGATAAAACCGGCACCGCCTGCAACCATAATTAAGTCCTTTTCCATTCTCACCTATTTATTGTTTTCCGCAAAAATACGAAGAATCCCCGAGATTACAGCATTCTCCGAAATAATAAATTTACCATAGGCACGCAACACAGTTGCTTCGCTGCGTGTTGCCGGTAGGGCATAAAAAAAGCAGCGCGGCCCGGTTGGGTCGCGCTGCTGTGGAAGGGGCG
>URII01000071.1 GCA_900547825.1 uncultured Porphyromonadaceae bacterium | reverse complement strand
TTTATCCTCCCGAGTTCTCGATGCGCATCATTGCCGACATCTTCGAGTACACCTCCAAAAACATGCCGAAATTCAACTCCATCTCTATCTCCGGATACCACATGCAAGAAGCAGGTGCTACCGCCGATATCGAGTTGGCGTACACCTTGGCTGACGGTTTGGAATACTTACGTGCCGGAGTAAACGCAGCCGCCTCATAGCAGAAAGTAGGGATACCAAGCTCCGTGGATATACGCTCGGCAAGTGCGCGGGCCATCTCGGCACATTCTTCAAGAGTGACGCCCGACACCGGTATTAGCGGGCACACATCCGTAGCCCCCATACGCGGATGGGCTCCATGATGCTTCGACATATCTATAAGTTCCGAAGCCCGTTTGACGCCTCGAAGGGCCGCTTCCATCACAGCCTCAGGTTCTCCAACAAATGTCACCACAGTGCGGTTTGTAGCCTCACCGGGATCCACATCCAAGAGCCTTATGCCCTCAACAGCCTCTATTGCATCAGTTATTTCTTTGATAACTTGAGGATTGCGTCCTTCACTAAAATTCGGAACACATTCGATTATTCGCTTGTCCATGTTGGTTTATCAGTTATTTTAGGTCAGTATTTCAGAATATTTAGATTTTAAGAGTCATTGTGAAGTTTTCAGGTTTGGCCTGAGCACTCACAAAGGTACGTATTTTTTTGTGAATAATATTTGGAAAATGAAAAAAAGATTGTAATTTTGGGCGTCGCTCAGATCAGCTCTGGCGACACCACTACACAATACCATCTATCCCTGATAAACTGATTTATCCATAACAAAATTACCTAACTTTAATACCACAGAATCATGATTATTGGCGTACCCAAAGAAATTAAAAACAATGAAAATCGCGTGGGCCTCACCCCCGCCGGAGTAAAAGAACTTATCAAACACGGCCACACTGTCATGGTGCAGCATACCGCAGGCGAAGGAAGCGGTTTCGCCGATGAAGAATATGTGGCCGTGGGTGCACAGATACTGCCTACAATTCAGGACGTTTACGGCGCAGCCGAAATGATAGTGAAAGTCAAAGAACCCATTGAGGAAGAATATCCTTTGGTACGCGAAGGTCAGGTGCTCTTCACTTACTTCCACTTTGCTTCCGACTATCCCCTCACCGAAGCCATGATGCAGGCCCGCGGCATATGCATTGCCTATGAGACAGTACAGCTTCCCGACCGTACTCTTCCGCTGCTCATGCCTATGAGCGAGGTTGCCGGACGCATGTCCATTCAGGAAGGCGCACGCTTCCTTGAGAAACCCCAGGGCGGACGCGGTGTGCTCATGGGTGGTGTTCCGGGCGTGAAACCTGCCAAAGTGCTTATCCTCGGTGGCGGCGTTGTCGGTCGCAACGCAGCCCTTATGGCTGCCGGTCTCGGTGCTGATGTCACAATCACTGACATATCACTCCCCACTCTGCGCCGCATTGCCGACGTAATGCCCAAGAATGTCAAGACTCTCTATTCATCACAGCACAATATCGAGCAGGAACTTCCCACCACCGACCTCGTTATCGGTTCAGTGCTCATCCCGGGCGCTAAAGCTCCCCATCTGCTCACCCGCGACATGCTCAAATTCATGCGCAAAGGCTCGGTAGCCGTGGATGTGGCAATTGATCAGGGCGGTTGCTTCGAGACCTCCCACCCCACCACACACACCGATCCCGTATACGAAGTGGACGGCGTGATACACTATGCTGTGGCCAACATCCCCGGAGCTGTTCCCTACACCTCGACACTTGCGCTCACCAACGCCACACTCCCCTATGCCATAGCTTTGGCCGACAAGGGATGGCGTCAGGCATGCAAGGATGATCCCAGCCTCGCAAAAGGTGTCAACATGGTCGACGGCAAGGTTACTTTCGCCGGTGTGGCTCAGGCATGGAATCTCCCCCTCCATCAGCTCGAATTATAAACTTACCCAACTATATGCGTCGGTTCGTCCTTGTGGACGGGCCGACATTTTTAATATTCAAATTTTCACTGAATCACTGTTTTATCCTATGAAACGACGTTTTCTTTATGCAGGCCTTATTCTCGCCGTTTGCGGAGGACTTATGACCTCCTCCTGTATCGGAAAGTTCGCACTTACCAACAAACTTCTCACATGGAACAAGGGTGTGGGCAGCAAATTTGTCAACGAACTTGTATTTTTCGCATTCTGGATACTTCCGGTATATGAAGTTTCCGCATTAGCCGACCTTCTGGTGCTCAACAGTATTGAATTCTGGAGCGGGAACAATCCTATAGCCAAGGGCACCAAAGTCATTGACGGTGAAAACGGCCGTTATCTCGTGAAATGCGACGGCAAAGGCTACACCATAACATGCGAAAACGACGGTTCCGAAGTCCGGCTTGATTTCAACGAGGAAGAACTCACCTGGACTCTTGTCACAGACGACATCGAATACGAGCTCATGACATTCATCGACGACACCCATGTGGCACTCCCTGCCCCTGACGGCTCCCGGACCGTAGTGGAACTTTCCGACAACGGACTTATGGCTTACCGTGCCCTGGCCCGTGACGCAGTATTCATGGCTGCACGGTGAACTTTTACATAACCCGGGACGTTTGGTAAGCACTAATAATATGTCCAACAAATTTCTTAGGTTATGAAAAAGATAGGTATTTTTTACGGATCAACTACCGGCACCACCCATGAAGTAGCCGACAAGATAGCAGAAAAACTCAACGTTGACTCAGCCGACATATATGACGTGGCCGATTGCGCTCCATCCGATGTCGCCCCATATGATTTACTCGTATTGGGGTCCTCCACCTGGGGCGACGGCGAATTGCAGGAGGACTGGCAAAGCTTCATCGACGGCCTTGAACAGCTCGATCTTAGCGGCAAGGAGATAGCAATATTCGGCGTGGGCGACGAAACAATGAGCGACACATTCTGCAACGCGGTAGGAGAACTTTACCATAGGCTACAGAAAACAGGAGCCAAATTCGTAGCACCTTTCAACGCCGACGGATATGACTTCGCCCATACCGGCGCCGATGTCGACGGTGTGATTGTGGGCCTTGTGCTTGACAACGTCAACCACGAAGAGCTGACCGACAAACGCATTGACCAATGGTGCAAGGAGGTGGAGACATATCTTCACTAATCCTCCATTGATATTGATGTGCCGGTTCCCACTAAAAATCGTATCTTTGGCTGACGCCTTAGATACTCACGCTCGGCAAAGCCAAATAAATTTGGCTTTGCTCTCGACTTATCCGTATCTTTGCAATAATAAAACAACAAGACTACGAATATGACTGCAACCGACACACGGCCGTTGATACTGATAACAAACGATGACGGCATCCATGCCAAAGGCCTGTACCACCTTATTGACTGTGTACGCCATTTAGGCGAAATAATAGCAGTAGCCCCGGATGTGCCCCAGTCGGGCATGTCCTCGGCTCTTACTGTTACCGGAGCTCTCCGCATAACCAGGCATCCCGACCACCACGGAGCCAAAATATACAGCGTTTCAGGCACCCCTGTTGACTGTGTAAAGCTCGCACTCCACGCCATTGTGCCTCGGCGCCCCGACATTCTTCTGTCAGGCGTAAACCATGGATCCAACTCTGCCGTCAACGTCATTTATTCAGGAACAATGGGAGCCGCCATAGAAGGTTGCCTTTTCGGCATACCGTCCGTCGGTTACTCACTGCTCCATCATGCCTTGGACGCCGAATTCGGGGCAACCACCCCTTTTATCGACACGATTACCCGAAGGGTTCTTCAGTACGGTCTTCCGTCAGGAATATGCCTGAATGTCAATTTCCCGGCCAAATGTATACCTAAAGGCATGAAACTGTTGCGTGCCGCGCGTGGCTATTGGAACGAAGGATACGAATCATACACCGATCCGGCCGGACGCACATTCTATATGCTGAGCGGACGTTTCACAAACCATGAACCCGAGTGCGACGAAACAGATGAATATTGGCTCGCACGAGAATGGGTTAGCATCGTGCCTGTCAATCCGGAGATGAATGCCGCCCCTGAAGCCACAGCCGAATGCCGCAAGATACTGAATCTTTAAAATAGGGTATCAGAATTTTTTCGCTATATTTGCGAGTCAATTGACCGCTATATGCTTACCCGCCCATTCCGCTTCATGCCTATACTTAAACGCACCATGTGGGGAGGCGCCCGCCTCCTCGCCTTGAAAGGGTGTAAGCCTATGGCGCAGGGCGTCGGGGAAAGTTGGGAAATATCCGGTCTCCGGTCATGGGAAAGCGTCGTAGCCGACGGGCCCGACAAAGGACTCACAATCACTCAGCTCATCGCCCGGCACGGAGAGGCGCTTATGGGCAAAGGCCCCTACAGGCGTCTTGGAGGCAAATTTCCTTTGCTGATAAAATTCCTTGATGCAGGCCATGACCTTTCAGTGCAGGTGCATCCTGACGAACGCATGGCGGCAGAGGATCCGGCCTGCAACGTAAAAAACGAAACGTGGTATGTGATCGATTCCTATCCGGGCTCAAAGATCTACCTCGGCTTCAATCGTGCAATGGATCCCGCCGAATTTGACCGCCGCGTGGCCGACAGCTCCATAATGGAATGTATAACTGCACATGAATCAGCACCGGGCAAATTATTCAATGTCCCGTCAGGCACTATCCATGCCTTGGGAGCCGGCAACTTTGTAGTAGAGATCCAGGGTTGTTCCGACGACACCTACAGGGTATATGATTTTGATCGAACGGACGTCAACGGACAGCCACGACTGTTACATCTCGACCAAGCCCGGAGGGCACTCGATTTCAGTCAGTTCGACAACGACGAAAGCCTGCGTCGCGGCCTGAGAATTGACGGCGAACTGATCGACATAAACGTTCACGACATCAACGGCTCCGAATCAATATCTCTCCCCGCCGACAGTTTCACCGTGTTGATAAGCCTAAAAGGCCGGCAGAGGATAACCTATGCCTCCGAGGACTTCACCCTCACACAAGGCTCTACCGTTCTGTTACCCGCCGACGTCACAGCCATCAACACTACCGGCCGCGGCGAACTGATGACAGTAGCCCTCCACGACAATCCCGCAGTATAATTTCTTACGATAAAATAAATCCGCGAGCGCCGAATCTACAACCGCTCGCGGATTTATATGTTGTCTTACCAGGATTCGAACCTAGACAGGCAGAACCAAAAACTGCAGTGCTACCATTACACCATAAGACAATCCTTTTGCCCAGGCCAACAGCCTAAAGCGATGCAAAGGTAGGTGTAATTTTCGTAAGATGCAAGTTTTATATTCTGTTTTTAGTCGGCTATATGAATCAGATAATAATTTTTCTTACCTTTCTGGACAAGCAGATACCTGTCATTCAGCAGCATATCAGAAGTTACCTGCATATAGGGGTCCGAAACCTTCTCCTTGTTCACCGACACGCCGCCGCCCTGTACGAGCTTGCGGAACTCCCCTTTCGACGGAAATACGGCGGCTGCATCCGTCACGAGATCAGCCAGCTTCACGCCATCCGTTATCACATTCCGGGCAACTTCATAACGGGGCACACCTTCGAATATGTCAAGAAGCGTAGCCTCGTCAATAGTCCGCAGCGCCTCACCGGCCTTGTTGCTGAACAATATTCCCGAAGCCTCCACAGCGGCATTGTAATCCGCCTCCGAATGCACCATCACGGTAAGCTCCTTGGCTAGGCGTTTCTGGAGCGGACGCAGGCCGGGATCCTGTGCCTGTTCGGCAACAAGGGCCTCGATCTCCTCACGGCTCAGCGAGGTAAATATCTTGATATACTTCTCGGCATCGGCATCCGACACATTCAGCCAGAACTGATAGAACTTATACGGCGACGTGTAGCGTGCATCCAGCCAGATGTTTCCGCTTTCTGTCTTGCCGAACTTTCCGCCGTCGGCCTTGGTGATAAGCGGGCAAGTCAGCGCATAAGCCTCTCCCCCCGCAGTGCGGCGTATCAGTTCTGTTCCGGTGGTCATATTGCCCCACTGGTCCGATCCGCCAAGCTGTAGGCGGCAACCCTTCTCGTTGTAAAGGTGCAGGAAGTCATAGCCCTGGAGCAACTGATATGAGAACTCCGTGAACGACATGCCCTCGCGCGACTCCCCGCTTAGGCGTTTCTTCACCGAATCCTTTGCCATCATATAGTTTACAGTGATATGCTTGCCCACGTCGCGGATAAACGACAGGAACGAGAAATCCTTCATCCAGTCATAATTGTTGACCAGTACAGCCGCATTGGGCGCGTCACTGTCGAAATCCAGAAACTTCGAGAGCTGCTTCTTTATGGCTTCCTGATTGTGACGCAACGTTTCCTCATCTATCAGTTTCCGTTCCTGGCTCTTCATGGAGGGGTCTCCGATCATGCCGGTGGCACCACCCACAAGTGCTATCGGACGGTGGCCTGCCCGCTGGAGGTGACGCAACATCATCACCCCCACGAGATGGCCTATATGGAGACTATCGGCCGTCGGGGCTATACCGAGATAGGCCGTAGTCATTTCTTTATTGAGCTGTTCCTCGGTGCCGGGCATCATCTGGTGGATCATGCCGCGCCATTGTAGTTCTTCAATGAAATTCATATGTGTGTGATTGTGATTGGTTATGCAGTTATATGGGGAGATTATTTCTCACGCATGAACACATTTATAGGTGTTCCCGAATAATCCCAGTTCTCGCGTATCTTGTTTTCAAGATATCGGCGGTAAGGTTCCTTGACCCATTGGGGCAGGTTGCAGAAGAAAATGAACGTGGGCACCATAGAGCCTTTAAGCATGGTCACATATTTTATCTTGACATACTTGCCCTTGTTGGCTGGAGGCGGATATGCCGATATGGCCTCGAGCATCACCGTGTTGAGCTGCGAGGTCGGCACTATACGCTTGCGGTTGCCATACACCTCCACGGCCGTCTGAAGCACCTTGAATATGCGCTGCTTTGTAAGCGCCGAGGTAAACAGGATGGGAAAATCCACAAACGGAGCGAAACGGTCGCGTATGGCAGCCTCGAAATGCCGTATTGCCTCCGGCGACTTGTCCTCCACCAGATCCCACTTGTTGACACACACCACCAGCCCCTTCTTGTTGCGCTGTATCAGGCCGAAGATGTTGCCGTCCTTCAGGAACACGGCCTCGTCCAGCACCGGCTCAATGTCCTCGATGAGGTGGGTAGAAATGACAACGGTCGCGTCCTTGCTGTAGTTGGAAATGATGGTGTTCAGGATGTAGTCCCGGGCCGCAGGGTCCACGCCGCCGATGGGCTCATCCAGCAGGTAGAGACGGGCGTTGCGGCTCATGGCCAGCACCAGCTGAACCTTCTCCTTGTTGCCCTTGGAAAGGGTCTTGAGCCGGGCATTGGGGGCGATGTTCAGCCTGGCCAGCATCTCATTGGCCTTGTCGGCGTCAAAGCCGATGTAAGCCTTGGCCTGACTGGGCGTGCCGTAAAAATCCCGGAACATCTCCACCAGCTCCTCCACCCGCATCCAGTCGGGCAGCCAGTCGGCGTCCGGCAGGTAGGAGACCAGCTCCTTGGTCTCCGGGCCGGGGGCCATGCCCGCAATCCGGATGCGGCCTTCCGTGGGCTGCAGCAGACCATTGGCCAGCTTGAGCAGGGTGGTCTTGCCGCTGCCGTTGGGGCCCAGCAGCCCTACGATGCGGCCAAAATCCAGCTCCAGATCGATGCCGTCCAGCGCGACAGTCTTCGCGTCGTATTCCTTGCGGAGATTTTCAATGCGAATCATATGCCCTTACCTCCAGAGAAACCGCCTTTCATCAGCGATTTTTGAGAAATGATGAAGAAAACAAAAACCGGAAGCATATAAACCAGTGCCATGGCAGAGAACACGCCGTAATCGGCGATCATCTGGTCATTCATGCTCAGGCTGCGCAGGTACGTCGCCATAATCGGCACCTTGCCCGTCAGAATCAGGGTATTAAAGAGCAGGTAGTTCGACCACGCGCTCATGAAGGCGAACACGCTGATGGACGCAATGCCCGGCTTGACCATGTGAATGATGACCTGGAAAAACGCGGTCAGGCGGTTGCAGCCGTCCACCAGCGCGGAGTTTTCGATGTCCTTGGGGATATCGTTGAAGAAATTGCGGATGATGAAGGTCGAGCCGGGCAGACGCAGCGCGATAGCGACCAGCACGACACCCAGCAGCGTGTTGAGCAGCTTGGTATACATCAATACATACAAAATACTGATGAGCAGCAGAACACCGGGGAACAGGCGCAGAATCAGGAGCAGCTTCTGCAAAAAGTTTCTGCCCGTAAAGCGCATGCGCGAAAGCGCGTAACCCGCCATCAGGCTGATGACCACTTCGCAAGCTGTTACGCAGAGGGTGAAAATCACCGTATTGCGAAAAGCCGGGCCCATCTCCGGAACGGTGTACTGTCCCATGACGATAGTTGTATACAGGAAGCGGAAGTTGGAAAGCGAGAGCTTGCCGTCCGCCACAAACGCCTGCGCAAAGAAGGTTACATAGATGGCCAAAATCGGCAGACAAAGCAGAATCATCACGCCGATGGCAATATGCTCCTTGCGCATCTCATAGCCGGGGCGGGTTTCATCACGCTTAGGACTGAACATCCAGATTCCTCCTTTCCATACGGGCGTTGACAATGCCGATGGCAATCATCAGTACGAGTACGACCAGAATCAAAATGAGCGAAATCGCCGCGCCGTAGCCATACTTGCCGTCGATAAATGCCTTATGATATGCGGAGAGCGCCCATACCTCGCTCGCCTTGCCGGGGCCGCCATCCGTAATGAGCATAATGTTGACATAGTCAGTCAACAGACCGAGCGTATCCCACAACGCGATAAACATGATATGGAAGCGCAGATTCGGCAGAATAATCGCCTTGACGATTTCCCATTCCTTTGCGCCGTCCACACGCGCAGCCTTAAACTGATTCTCTGGAATGGCTTTAATCGCGCTGGAAAAAATGATTGTGCCATAGGCAATGCTGGTCAGCAGCTTGGCAAAGATGACTACTTGCATCGGGTATTGCGCAATCCAGTTGATTGGCGAAGCCATGCCGGAAACGCCCATTACAATCTTATTGAGGAAGCCATCCGCCGTGGAGCTGAGCAGCCAGACCCACAGCACGGAATAGACAACCGACGGCGTAATCATCGGAATCATCAAAATGCCTTTGAAGATACTCGCCGAACGCTCGGACTTGATGAAGTACGTCGTCATAATTGCGAAGAACAGGTCGATCACCAGTGTCGCGGAAATACACACGCCGACATAAATCAGCGTGTTCCGCACGATGATTGGCGTATTCGGGTCCATAAAGACACGGCGGAAGTTTTTCATGCCGACAAACTTCCAGACGAAGGTTTTATCCAGCCCCGTGAACGCCATCACCACAGTCAGCACTGCCGGAAGAATATAGAGCAGCGTTACCAGAATCAAAAACGGGGTCAGAAACGCATACGCCTGAAGGTTATTCT
>URII01000070.1 GCA_900547825.1 uncultured Porphyromonadaceae bacterium | reverse complement strand
ATCCTTGCTCGATTGAAAATTTCCTACGTTCTCAAATCACAAGATAAGCATAACGCTTCTTATTATTCAAAATGTCGTGCGAGCCAACGACTCGCAGTTGCAAAATTACATAAGTATTTTGATATTATTGCTATCAGGTTGTTAATAATTTTAACGTCTTCCGCCTACACTGCGTTTTGGCTGAGTTGGTTTTAGCATCTTGGGGGTCTGCATCATGCAGCGGTATGCGAACCGGCGGTCATCTTCATCATCCTGCGTCCCCAGGGTAGTGCGCTGTCGCTGCCACCACTTCCATGTGACTGGGTGAATTGGGTTGCGCCATCGAGATAGCCTAGGAACAGACTACATTATTCATTTCAGAGTCTCGTTAGGCAGTCAGAATAAAGAACGATTGACAAGTTTATTTTGTTGCTTGTCAATCGCTTAGGTATTAGTTGTTTATGCCTTAAAAATGGGCGGATTTTATATCAATACTCCTCCTCGTTGAAGAAGAAGTCCTCTTTGGAGGGGTAGTCGGGCCAGATGTCCTCGATGGATTCGTAGGTTTCGCCTTCATCCTCCATTTCCTGAAGGTTTTCAATTACTTCGAGGGGTGCGCCGGAGCGCATGGCGTAGTCGATGAGCTCGTCCTTGGTGGCGGGCCAGGGGGCGTCTTCAAGTTTTGATGCTAATTCGAGTGTCCAGTACATAGCGTTATCTGTATAATTGCTTTTTAATTTTTATGCGTTCTGATCCCAGGCGGTTTCCTCAATGCCGAGGATGTGGTTCTGATTCCGGGCTATTATAAAGAGGAGATCGCTGAGACGGTTGACGAAAGCGAGCACAACAGGGTTTATCTCGGCTTCATGGCCCAGAGCCACTATGATACGTTCGGCACGGCGGCACACTGTGCGGCACACATGGGCCAACGCCGCGCTTGTGGCTCCTCCGGGCAGTATGAAGGTGCGCTGCGGCGGCACTTTTTCATCGAGTGAGTCGATGGCCCGCTCAATTTTCTCCACATCGGCGGATGTGAGGCCGCGCGGCTCGGCGGGTGCGGGTTCGGTGGCCAGGTATGCCCCGATGTTGAACAGTTTGTGCTGCACAAATGTCAAGGCACGGCGGGTGGCATCCTTGACCGACGGACATGCCAGAAGCATACCGATCTGCGAGTTGAGCTCGTCGATGGTACCGTAGGCTTCAAGGCGCAACGAGTCCTTGGGCACGCGGGCGCCTCCGACGAGCGATGTGGTGCCGGAATCGCCGGTAAGGGTATAAAGGTTGGAGCGCGTCATTTCTTATCGGTATTTTTGGCCTGCGCGGCAAGAAGGTCGCGGATCTCGACAAGGAGCTTTTCCTCGGCCGACGGCTCTGCTGCGGCAGCGGCCTCGGTAGCTTCCTCGGCAGCCTTGGCGCGGCGCAGGCGGTTTATGAACTTGATCATGACAAAGATACAGAAAGCCACGATCAGGAAGTCCACGATTGTCTGGATTATGGCACCGTAGGTGATGGCCACTTCCGGCTTTATCACTTCCGTGCCCTGGGTCACAGCCTGCTGTATGACAAACTTATAGTCAGTGAAATTCATGCCGCCGGTGGCCACGCCCACAAGAGGCATGATGAGACCGTCGACAAGCGACGATACTATTTTGCCGAATGCGGCTCCTATCACAACGCCCACAGCCATGTCAACGACATTGCCTCTGACGGCGAAATCCTTGAATTCTGAAAAAAACTTGCTCATAAAGTAAAAATAAAGTCGATAGATGTGAGATGACAGAATTACAACACACCGGCCGGAGCACAGGTTTTGCAATTCGGGACGCAAAAATATAAAATATTTGAGTGATACGGCGGTGTATGAACGGGTTATTGCCGTGTTTCAACTTATTTTAACTTTTTTATAACCTCCATGCGGGCTACCTGTCGAAAAAAATGCCTAATTTTGCGTTTTGAAAACGGAGCGACTCCGTTTGCCCGTGTCACAACTACTATAACAACCTATTTATAATAACAAATTTATGACTAAGATCGGTATTAACGGCTTTGGCCGTATCGGACGCTTTGTGTTCCGCGCCTCCACTAAGAGAAACGACATCGAAGTAGTGGCAATCAATGACCTTCTTCCCGTTGACTACATGGCTTACATGCTCAAGTATGACACCATGCACGGCCGCTTCGACGGCACCGTTGACTACGACATGGAGAAGAGCCTCCTGATCGTGAACGGCAAGGAGATCCGCGTTACAGCATGCAAGAATCCCGCCGAGATCGGCTGGGGTGCCGTAGGCGCTGAATACGTGGTTGAGTCAACAGGTCTGTTCCTCACAAAGGAAAAAGCTCAGGCTCACATCGAGGCCGGCGCAAAATATGTGGTTATGTCAGCTCCCTCGAAGGACGACACCCCCATGTTCGTTTGCGGCGTCAACCATGACAAATATGTAAAGGGCACCCAGTTCGTGTCCAACGCTTCCTGCACCACCAACTGTCTCGCCCCCATCACTAAGGTGCTCAACGACAAGTTCGGCGTTGTGGAAGGCCTCATGACCACCGTACACTCCACCACCGCCACACAGAAGACCGTTGACGGCCCCTCGATGAAGGACTGGCGCGGTGGCCGTGCTGCTTCTGGCAACATCATCCCCTCGTCCACCGGTGCCGCCAAGGCTGTGGGCAAAGTGATCCCCGAACTCAACGGCAAGCTCACCGGTATGTCGATGCGTGTCCCCACCCTCGACGTTTCCGTTGTCGACCTCACCGTAAACCTCGCCAAGCCCGCTACCTATGAGGAAATCTGCGCTGCCATGAAGGAAGCTTCCGAAGGCGAACTCAAAGGTATCCTCGGCTACACTGAAGATGCAGTGGTTTCGAGCGACTTCCTCGGCTGCCCCCTCACCTCGATATTCGACGCCAAGGCCGGTATCCAGCTCACTCCCACTTTCGTAAAAGTGGTTTCATGGTATGACAATGAAATCGGCTACTCCAACAAGGTGCTCGATCTCATAGCCCACATGAAGAAAGTGAACGGCTGATAACCGCCCTGCTTCATAAAACTGTATATCAGGAGATGCGCCCGCTATCAAAGGGTGCATCTCTTTTTTTGTCAATTGAAAAGCCGCGAATACATCGTTAACATGATTTAACAAATGGGAGGGGTAATTTGGCCTCTTTTGCATACCTTTGTGCCGATAGCATGAATCATCATTTAATCATACATATATGAGACACATTACATTATTGCTTCTCGTAGCTGCCGCCCTGAATCTGCCGGCACGCGACAGCTACACCACATCCGGTCTATTGCCGGCTCACCCCTAGGCCATGGCCTTTCCGGGCGAAGCCGTGCCCCACGAACCGCGTGTGGAAACGGATTCGCCCGTATTTTTCACGTCAATGCCCGTGTCCCGGGTGGCGGAACCCACAAGGGCCTCCTCGTCGGACTATGTCGAGATTGTCCACAACAAGCTGCGCTATTCTATCTACACAATGCAGTCGGGCAACGTGGCCACCCTCCTCGGCTGGGTCGACAGCAACGACTACACGCCGCATCTCGTGATTCCCGACTATGTGCCTTACGGCAATGAACAGGTGCCTGTGACCACAGTGAACACGCAGGCGTTCTATGGCGGCTCTGGCATCACGGCGCTGACCATCGGCGCCAATGTAAAAACCATATGCGCATATGCGTTCTTCAGTTGCGAGATAACGGAACTCACCATCCCAACCTCGGTTACGAGCATAGAAGAGTTTGCATTCAGCGGCAATACGTTCACTGAACTCACGTTTGAGAATGCGGGGGCCACATTACCCAAACTCTATATGGGCAAATATGCGTTAGCCGTCAACAATCTCACGACTTTTGAGGTACCGGCACGAATGGCAATAGAAGGAGAATTTTCATTTGCGGAAGACCATCTAAGCTTTATTCCCCGTTGTCATTCACTTAGAAGCCTAACCATAAATCCCGCCTACGGTTCGGATCTCTCTGCCGGCGCCCCCCGGTTTGAAATTATTGAGGATGCCCTCTGCATAACATCAGGCACCGGCGCCGGACGCAAGGTAAGCATCGTGACCTATCCTATAGCCAACGGAAAGAAATCGGTATCAATCACTGACAACCGCATAGACGTCTTCGAAAGTGCTTTTGAGTATGCCCCTATGGAATCCATCGCCATATCGGCCACATCGCCGAAGATAAACGGGGAAGCAACACTTATGGTCGAAAATTACGCCTTTTCTTCTTGCGATAACTTATCCACCCTCTCTCTTTCAGCCAACGGCCCCATATATATAGGGCCCCTTATGGCCATACTTAGTCCCAGCCTTGCGGCTTACACATTAGGCGACAATATAACCAACTATAAAGTATCTGATGGCGTTCTATACACAACGAATGGAAAGATTTTAGTAAGCTATCCTCCGGGCAAAAAGGACCGGGAGTTCACCATTCCGGATAATGTGAGTGATGTCTATGAGTATTCTTTTGTGGGCCATCAGTATATCACCAAGTTAACTTTGCCACAAGGTCTGTTCAGTATAGGTACCGGAGCTTTTCAATACTCCTCCCGCCTGAAAGACATAATATATTCGGGCTCCGGACTTACTTATATATACAAGGATGCATTTTACCGTACACCGTTTATTGACGAGGCTCCGGCCGGCCCGGTGATGCTCGGCGACTGGATGGTGGCCTACAGCGGAGCCGTACCTCAGGATCTTGTGATAGGGCCGGAGGTTAGGCATGCAGTCCAAAGTTTGTTCTATAACAATCAGGATATACGCAGCGTGGTCCTCCCTGACAATATGGAAATCATACCGCAGGAAATGTTCCGTGACTGCCAAAACCTCACAAAGGTGACATGGCCCGCAAATCTGAAAAAGATACACACAGCGGCATTTTACCACTGTGACAAATTGGAGTCGGCGAACCTTCCGGAAGGAGTAATCCACATAATGCCTTACGCGTTCGCGTATTGCAACAGCCTCCACTCCATATCCCTGCCCTCTACATTGTCCGTATTAGGCGATATAGCATTTTATCAGGCTAAGGCTAACGGCAACACAATTGAGGAAGTGGCCATTAACCGCGCCACCCCTCCTTCTGCCATTGAACTTAATGCATATGAGCCCACAACGGATCTCACCTCATTTCATTTCTTCAGCGATGCGACAAAGGCCGGGGCCACATTGGTGCTCCCGCAAGGGGTGGATCCCTATGCGTTCACCCGCTATGGGCCGTGGCACTTCTCCAGCGTGGAGAACCGCGACCTCGGAGGCATTGACAGCGTCACGGCCGACAACGGCGGCATTGATGTCGACGGCCTCTGTGTAACCTCCCGCAACGGCCAGAAGCTCGAACTTTGGCGCATGGACGGCGTGAAGCTCGCCTCCGGCGCCGCCGTAACGGCCCCCTGCGCCGGCATATACTTACTGCGCCAAGGCTCCGCCACCACAAAGCTGAAACTCTCCCCTCGCTGATCCCTCCCTGAGACACAGCGAAACAGAGCGAATTCTATTTTACAATAACCGACGACGGGGATGTGTCATTTTATTCTGACACATCCCCGTCGTCACACAAATATACATGTCAGCTTACATATTGCGGGGGCAGAAGCGGCATGGCCCCTTTCTTTGTGCACACGTAGGCCGACGTCTGCACTGCCAGGGAATGGGCTTCGGCCACGCTTTTGCCTCTAAGCAACGAAGCGATAAAAGCAGCCGTGAAGCTGTCACCGGCCCCTACAGTGTCGGCCACCTCCACCTTAGGTGTGGGCTGGAAGGATACGTTGCCGGGGGTAAACACATAGCTGCCGTTGATCCCACACGTGAGAATAAGCATCTTCAGATTATACTTTCCGAGAAGTATCCAGCATTTGTCCTGAAGATCAATGCCGGGATAACCGAACATACGGCTTACTGCGACAAGCTCCTCATCGTTGATCTTTAAGATATTACAGCGTTTCATGGAATTGCAGAGAATCTCCTTGTTGTAAAATCCCTGACGTAGATTGACATCAAACACTATCAGGCTATCGTCATTCTGGGGCATAGCGTCGAGAAAACGGTTTATGGTGTTGCGTGACACCACATTGCGCTGCGCAAGAGACCCGAAACATACAGCCTTGGTCCTTTCGGCGAGGGCCTCGAGGCGGGCTGTGTAGGGGATATTGTCCCATGCCACGTTCTCCTTGATCTCGTACTGCGGCACTCCGGCAGGGTCAATCTCCACCTGCACGGTTCCAGTGGGATAAGGAACCTCGGCAATAAGCTGATTCAGGCCTTTCGAGGTAAAATTATCTATGATTTCCTTTCCGAGAGCGTCATCACCCACTGCGCTCACCACACAGCTCGGCAAACCGAACTGCGACACATGGTAGGCGAAATTGGCCGGCGCCCCGCCAATCTTCTTGCCTTCAGGAAGCACATCCCACAAGGCTTCGCCCATACCTACTATTATGTTATTCATGTTAATTTGTTAAGATTTAATTGAGTTGTTATATTTTCTTGATTTTCAACGTATAATACAGGAGATATGCCACCCCCACAGTCATCACGGCCACAGCTCCCGCCTGACCGGCCGAATCGGCGGCATACCCCATTGCCAGAGGGAATACGGTGCCACCGAAAAGACCCATGATCATGAGTCCGGACACCTCGTTTTTCTCGGAAGGAGTATAGACAAGGGCCTGGGAGAAAACCACCGAAAAGATATTCGAATTCCCGAAACCGATAAGGCCGATACCCACATAGAGCGGCATAAGGGTGTCGCCGACAAACAACAGAACCATACCGGCAAGCATGAGCAGCACACTTATGGCAAAAAACATTTTTGCCGACATGCCGCGCAATATAAACGCTCCGAGGAAACATCCCGCCGTTCGGAATATAAAGTAGATACCAGTGGCAAATCCGGCCTCCTCAAGCGGAAGCGCAAGACGCTCCATAATGATTTTGGGAGCTGTGGTGTTGGTGCCCACATCTATCCCGACATGACACATAATGCCTATGAAACAAAGCAGTATGAACGGACGTCCGAGCAGCCGGAGACACGCACCGACGCCTGAAACCTTGTCGGGGCGTTCCTCGTCGATAGGCGTGGCCGCCAGAAGCGACACCGACAGGAAGCTTATCACGGCATATATCACAAACAGCGCCCTCCATCCGAGTCCGAATGTAGGAAACACAGTTGTAGCGCCCCATGCGGCTATCACAGGAGCGAGAAACGATGCTATGGCCTTGACAAACTGTCCGAAAGTCAGTGTCGAGGCCAGCTTGTCGCTGCTGATAAGGTTAGACACCAGAGGATTCAGTGAGGTCTGCATAATGGCATTGCCTATGCCGAGCAGAGAGAACGAGACAAGCATTATTATATAGCTGTCGCCAAATGCCGGCAGAAACAATGACAGCGCCGTGACTATAAGGCTTATCAACACGGTATTTTTCCGTCCGATCCTGTTCATCAGCATGCCGGTGGGCACCGAGAATATTAGAAACCAGAAAAATACAAGCGACGGAAACAGGTTAGCCTGCGAATCGGTAAGCGCAAGGTCTTTCTGAACATAGTTCGATGCGGTGCCCACAAGGTCGACGAACCCCATGACAAAGAAGCACAGCATTACAGGAATTATCTGTACAAGGAATGAGTTGCGGTCAGTGACAAGCGATTGTGCCATAACAGTTACGTTTTATTCGTTTATTAGAGTTTATTCCTTTATTGAGTAGATTCTCAGATTTTCGATCCGGGCATTGCCTCCTTCCGACGAAATGGAAAGGGCCGTATAGGGATTCTGCGGAAACACAAGGTTTGTCATGACGAACCGGCCACCGTTGCCGAACACCTCTATGCTTGACCTGTCAATAAAAATCCGGAGAGATATCCTATTGCCTGTTTCAAATGTCGGCGCCACCGTCACAGCCGGAAAATCCTGGCTGAAATCAACTATGCCGCTTTCACGCCGGTCAAATGAGAGAGTATGTGCCGCAACATCATACAGCATCAAGACTTTTTCACCGTCAGCGTTGCCCAACCGGATCTCCACATTTCTGGATTTCCGCGCATCCACATCAAACAGTATCTCACAAACGCCGCCGTTTACAGCCGGAAGCTCATATACCCGGGCTTTGCTGCCGATATTGGCCTTTTTAACCGAAAAGGTGAGCCTATGGCGTAAGGCTGTAAGCTCCGGAGAGGGTGCCGATGAGGCATAAATCTGTCCGTCGGAACCTTTGAACAGTCCTATTTCGCGCGGGAGAGTATTGGCGCTGCGGAACTGCATTGTGGGGACTTCGGCGGCATACTGCCAGTTGCTCATCCAGCCTATAGCCGTGCGCCGGCCATCGGGAGCATCACTCCAGCTTACCGTAGCATAATGGTCCTTGCCATAGTCCATCCACTTTGTGGGTATATTGCCGTCAGCATCCACATCGGCCTTAAACGTGGTTCCGTCAAAATCACCTATGAAATACTGTGTGGCGCTTCCGCCAAACGGGCCGCCGGGATTAAGGTTGCAGACCAGCATCCATTTGGCCTCATTACTTCCCACCACCGGAAGCCGGAAAAGATCGGGACATTCCCACACGCCACCCTGTGCGCCGACACCCTTGCCGAAAGAGCTCCGTAAGGTCCATTCCTTCATGTCAGGCGATGTGAAAACCAGCATTTCATGTTCAAGGGCATGTGCAAGAAGAAGCACCCACTGCTTAGCGTCCTTATCCCAGAACATATTCGGGTCACGGGCCTCTGATTCAAGAGTGATTACCGGATTGGCGGCATAAGAGCGGAATGTCTCCCCGTTATCAGTGCTCCACACAAGGCTCTGTGTCTGGCTCGCATCGGCGGAAGTGTAAAGGCCCACCACAGCGTCATGGCCATAGCCGGCAGTATTGCCTGAATCGACCGCACAGCTGCCGCTGAACACCATGCCGAGGCCGTCAGGCTCAACAGCCACAGGGTGAGTGTCCCAGTTTACAAGATCCTTTGACGATGAATGGCCCCACGAGAGATTCTGCCATTTCGACCCGTAGGGATTATACTGATAGTAGAGGTGCCATACACCGTCCTTGAAGAACATGCCGTTGGGGTCGTTCATCCATCCCCACAACGGAGTGTGGTGATAGGCCGGACGGTATTTCTCACGGTTGGCTGTGTCAAACGTATCGGAAAGCGATATATTCTTCCAGCAGGCGTCCTCCTTGGCCTCGCGCACTGTCGAGCGACCCTGGGTGGTGCCAGACCGAGCTTTCCATGCACAGCGCCGAGGCCAGCACACCGCAGCCCACCAGCGGAATGCCCGCCAGCTCAAAAAGGCCCTGCACCGTCCCGTCCTCTCCGTTACGGCCATGGAGGACAGGAAATGCGGCGTCCAGGTGGACTTCCTGCATACCTTCCGGCCCAAACACCAGGAGGGCCGGGGCGCTCCGATCATGGCGCATAACAGCGGGGACACAGGTTTCCACATTGTGCCAAGTGTCGCTTTCAATGCTGTCCACCGGGCCGGTA
>URII01000069.1 GCA_900547825.1 uncultured Porphyromonadaceae bacterium | reverse complement strand
GCAATGCTTACAATGTTATTCACCGTATGAGCCAAAACAGACATCCTTTTGCCGATGTTGTTGCCGTTGTTGATAATCTCAAAAGGAATGCCTTTGGTTATATTGTTTTCCACGGTGTTGAGGAAGTATGTTCCTGAAGCTACTTCGGGAATATTATTGGTGATGCGAATTGATGATGTGGATTGCATCGGGTTATACACATGCTGTATGCAGCTGTCAGGTATAAATTGCGTATTTGCGGCAGATAAGCCGTATGCGGCGGCAATGAATAGGGAAAAAGTAATGATTGGTCTCATAAATATTGGTTTTTGCTAAGGATTTTGGATTGTGCAAATATGAGCAAAATTCTGTAAAATTTCAAATTTAAGATAAAAAATAACGCGCATAAGGCTGAAATCTTATGCGCGTATAAAGTGGATAGCTCTCCTTACTGTATCAGTTGGCCTGCTGGTCAGGCTCAGGAGCTATGAGTTTGTAACCCTTTCCATGAATATTGATGATTTCGATGGAAGGATCGTCTTTAAGATGTTTGCGAAGCTTGGTAATGTAGACGTCCATGCTGCGGGCATTGAAATAATTGTCGTCGATCCAGATTGTCTTGAGGGCGAAATTGCGTTCAAGAATCTCGTTGACATGTGCACACAGCAGGCTGAGCAACTCGCTTTCCTTAGTGGTGAGCTTGGTCACCTTGTCCTCGAACATGAGTACCTGTTTCTGTGTGTCAAATGTGAATTTGCCGATCTTGTACATGGTGATTTCCTTACCTTTCTTGCCTTTCACGCGGCGCATGATGGCTTCAATACGGAACACGAGTTCCTCCATAGAGAAAGGTTTGGTGATATAATCGTCGGCTCCGATCTTGAATCCTTCAAGTATATCGTCTTTCAGTGATTTGGCGGTAAGGAATATTATGGGTACTTCGGAATTTACAGTCCTTATTTCCTGGGCGAGCGCGAAGCCGTCCTTTTTAGGCATCATGACGTCAAGCACACAGAGGTCATATTTCCCTTTCAGGAAGGCTTTGTAGCCGGCGTCGCCATCGGAGTAGAGATCGGCGTTGAAGCCTTTGGCCTGAAGATACTCGCGGAGGAGCATGCCGAGGTTCTCATCGTCCTCGCAGAGCAGTATACGCATTCGTTCTTCCATAATCGTTAAATTTTAGTGAGTGGGAGTATTATAATGAATTTTGTTCCTTTGTTAAGTTCGCCGTCGGCGGTAATCTCTCCTCCGAATTCGGATACCATTTTCTCCACATATGCTAATCCGAGTCCGAAGCCCTTTACGTCGTGACGGTTGCCGGTGGATACGCGGTAGAATTTCTCAAACACACGTTTGAGATCCTCTTTTTTCATACCGATGCCGTTGTCAGCCACGGTGATCTCTATCTTGCGTCCGGGAATATCGCGTGTGGATACTTTCAGTGAAAGCGGACGATCCTCGCTGCGGTATTTCACGGCGTTGTCGAGAAGATTGAAAATCACGTTTGTGAAATGCATTTCATCGACATTCACAACCGGATCCGTGGCTCCGAGGTCGGTTTCTATCCGGCCGCCGTATTTCTCCACCTTGAGCTTGAAGGTGTTGACAATTGAGGCAATGACTTCATTTGCATCCACATCCTGAAGCCGCATTGTGGTGCGTTGACGGTCGAACATCGACATCTGCAACACCTTCTCGACCTGAAACCGGAGTCGTTTTGTCTCGTCGTTTATCACACCCGATATATGCTGTAGCATTGTCGGTGACTTCCTCACGGCGCTGTCATTGAGCATCTGGGCAGCAAGGGATATGGTGGATATAGGGGTCTTGAATTCATGGGTCATGTTGTTGATAAAGTCATTTTTCATCTCCGTCAGTTTTTTTTGCCTGAAAGCAAGAATGATGGTGTAGATGAAGATTATGAGCAGTATCAGCGTGAACACGAACGAAGGGATCATGAATTTCACTGACGAGAAGATGTAATCGCTGCGGGTGGGGAAATATACTTTTATATAATTGATGCGGTTTGACGGATCATTGGGGAAAAGTGCTTGTGCGAATATTGCTCCGTCCTTGTAGTCCGACGGATTGAAACCCGAAGTGCCGTAGATCACCCGTCCTAAACGGTTGACTACAGCAAACTCGAACGGGAGAGCCAGCCCGTTGTTCTCAAGTTCCGATTTCAGATAATGCTGGACTACGGTGGAATCGGCCCGTTCGCTTATAGGGCGGTTGCTTGATTGTGATATTATAGTGAGGATCACCTCATTGAGCAATCCTTTCTGATAAAGATACTGCCCTCGTAGTGTTTCCTGAATGGAATGCATGCGTGAGCTGATGCTTCCTCCCGAAGTTTTGAGCGACGGCCCTGTTCCATCCGAAGTTCCGGGCATTGTGTAGCGGTCGGGCTGTTGATCTATTGTGGCGGATGGATCAGTGTCGTAACGGGGGAGGTAAGTGGTTTCGAGCGTTGCGGCATCCTGTTCAAGATAATATTTTGTTTCGTCCTGTTCAAGAGCTGTGGTTACGGCATAGAGACTGCGCTTTACCCCTTCGACAAACTGGTCGTCGCGCATTCTCACCATGTTTCTCATGTACATGATCTGCACATAAAGAAGCCCGATGAATGTCAGAGCCATGATTACGGTTAGAAACCAGATAGTCGATTTTTTCATTTATATAAATTATACTATGTTATGTTAACAATCCTGAGCCTGAATAGTTGCAGGTGGCACAAATTAGGGATCGAATTAAATTAACAATCAAATGCAAAATTAACATAATTGGTTTGATAAAAAAGTGAGAAAGAAAATTATTTGGCTCAATTAATGTTTTTTAACAATGGGGGGGGTAATTAAGTCCCTATTATTTACTTTTGCGATACATTAAAACCAAATTATTTTATCATTTAAAATCTAAATCGCAATGAAAAAGTTATTTATGGCACTTATCGCCATTATGGTAAGTTTGAACTGTTTTGCCGCAGCACCTTCTGCCGAAATGCTCGCCTCTTCTGCCGAACGTATCGCCAAGCTTTCAAAGCTATTGGAAAAGGAACCCAAGATGTGTGGAGTAGGTGACATAGACAAATTGCAGAAAGCTACCAAAGATGCCGCTACAGCTGCTGTGACAAATTCTGCCATAATAGTTAAGATGGCTACTGAAGGAACTCAGGCAGGTGATGTAGTGGCTCTCGTGGCAGCAACCGTACAGGAAGTTACCTCTGTAAAAGAGGCCGGTGAGCTTGTAAAGGATGCTTCCGCTTCATTGAAGAGCATAAATCCAATGAAAGCAGGTGGCGCTAAAAAGAGCCTCTCATTCAGTCAGGATTGCCTGAAGCTTCTTGTTGAAGAAAGTGCCGCGCAGGCTCAGATGGCAGCTGAGTTGGCTAAATAAACCTTTTGCATATACATAAAAATACTGCTCCCTGATTTCAGCGGGGAGCAGTATTCTTTTATGTATGCAGGAGTTATGCTTTTACCGAGTCAGGATTATCTATTGCTTTGGGTTGAGCCGGGGCGGCGGTGTGAGTTCCTTTGCGTGGTTTGAACTTGATGGTATCAAAGCCCTGACCGTAGACTCCATTCACATGGCCTTGGGTTATAAACGCATGCTCGTCAATGCTTTTGATTATGCGGAATATGGTCACCGATTCTATTTTACGGCATACTACCAGGAGAATCTTAAGTTCATGTTTTGTATACCATCCTTTTCCGTCGATTATTGTGCATCCGCGGCGTGCTTCGAAATTTATGGCGGTGGCGATATCTTCCCAGCGGTTGGATATTATAAGGAACTGCACGGCCTGACGGTTGGTGTTTATGATCATGTCGGCCATAAGGGGAACTATGAAAAGCACCAATGCGCCGTAAATTACTTTATCTACCTGGCCGAAAATGAAATATGACGAACCGATTATGCACATGTCGACATAAATCATGGTTCGTCCTATGGATACGTTCGTGACTTTGGCCACCATTGCCGCCACGATATCAGTGCCGCCGGTACTGCCGTTGTGTACGAACACCATGCCTATTCCGGCTCCGCAGAGGAATGCTCCCAGCAGTACGTTCATGAACGGTTGTCCCTTGACTATAGCAGTGGGGAACATTGGCTGGAATATACCCACCGCTACTGCTATCACAGTAGCTCCGAATATTGTGCGGATAACGAATGTCTTTCCTACCTTTTTCCATGCTATGGCAAGCAGCAGAAGGTTCACTGCATATTGCGTCACCGCCACCGGAATGCCGTGGCCCCAATGGTTGGCTGTGATAAAATAAACTATGGAGCCGAGACCTGAAACGCCGCCGATAACTACTTTTTCAGGCAAGATAAAGGCACAGAAGCCGAACGCATAGAGCAGGATGCCTACCACTATCATTACATAGTCCTTGGCGGTAACCCATAATTTGGTGCTGTTTATGAACATTGTTACAGAGGTTGTGATATGTATGGTGCAAAGTTACAATACTTGCGTGACCCTGCAAAATTTAAAAGTCTCCTCTTAATTTGCCAGTTTGTCCGGAAATCTTTAAATTTGCAGTTATGAGAGAAACCAAGTCATTGATCGCAGCATTGTTGCTTGTGGCTATGTCGCTTAGTCCCGCTATGGCTCAGGAGCCGGGGCGGGAGGTTGCGTTTTTCGACACAGGTGCGCCATCCAAGTTTCTGGAGCCGTATGTCAATATCATGGTGGGCGCTTCAGGCGTGAGTCAGAATTTCGGCTCCCGCTTCAGCTCCATTTCGGAGTTGAATGTGAGTGCAGGCGTTACCGGCGCTATGGGCGGTGGTGTTGTGTTCGGCATACGTGATTTTCTCGGCCTGGGCACAGAGATGAACTTCGCATTCAATAACTGGCGTATGGACATGATGGTTAGCGGTGATGCAACTACTTCACCCGCAACAATATTCCTTCGTAATCATTATTATACTCTCAATGTTCCGGTATATGTGTCGGTGCGGTTTAATCCGGCCCGCAAATTGCGTTGGAATGTTGACGGAGGCCTGTATTTTTCTTTCGGATTGGGCGGCTCGCAGAAGCAGTCTATAACGAAAAGCTATATAAATGCCCTCGGACAGCTTGTAACGGAAGATATCGATACAAAGTCAGGCTATTTTCAGGATTCTGACGCGTTTATATGTTCCAGCAAACGGACTGACATAGGATTGCATCTCGGCACTTCCCTCACATTCAGCGGCCGTTTTTCCGTGGGTGTCAGAACCCATATAGGCTTTAAGAATATGGCTGAAATGTCGGCGTCCGGAATTGTAAGGCCGTCGATCCATAATGTGAATGTATGGGGCGTGGCTGCATGGCATTTTTAGATGAATAAATTAATATCAAATATCCTAACACAAAATCTGAACGAATAACCTTATGAGAAAAACTATTTTTACCGCACTGTCTATAGCATGTGCACTCAGCTTAGGCGCGCGTACCGTTCTTGATCCCGGCGATGAACGATTTTTGCCTCAGGCAGAATCTCTTACGACCCCCAATGGATTGAAAAATTTCAGAGCTACAGGTAATGTGGCCAATGTAATAATTACGCTTGAGGACGGTTTTACTGCCGAATCCCTTGATGTGCCCGGATTGGAAGTTGAATCCGCATTCGGCACTTTTGTGGTGGCCTCGCTTCCTGTTACATCGATTGATGCTTTGTGTGAGCTCGACGGAGTGAAGCGTGTGAGTGTTTCACGTCCTGCCCGTTTGCTTAACAATCTCGGTCGTCAGGAGTGTAATGTCGATGCCGTGCAGAAAGGACTTTCCGACCTTCCTTCCGCTTATAATGGAGCTGGAGTGGTAGTGGGTCTTTTTGATGGAGGACTTGATCCGAATCACATCAACTTCAAGAAAGCCGACGACATTACTGAATCGCGTGTAAAGCGTGTATGGACATATACAGCGTATACCGGCGGTCGCGTTACGGAACGCGCTTATTCCACACCTACCCAGATAGCCGGTTTTAAAACTGACGACAAAGATGAGACACATGGCACACATGTGCTCGGAACAGCTGCTGGAAGCTATGTCAACGGTACCACAAGCTATCATGGTGTAGCTCCTGAGGCTGACATAGCAATAGCTTGTGGATCAACCACCGAAGCTTCCATCCTCAAAGGCGTGGAACGCATCATTACTTATGCCGAGGAAAACAATCAACCTGCGGTTGTGAACTTGTCGCTCGGTATAAACATTGGGGCGCACGACGGATCCGATTCCTTTACAGCAGCTCTTGACGCTCTTGCCGAACGCGCTGTGATCACTCTTGCTGCCGGCAACGAAGGTGACCGCGTGGTTGGTGTGTCAGGAACATTTAATTCCGCTGACCATGAGATAAAGACATTTGTGGTGCCTTCGGAGAATCTGAAAATGATCAACCAGTATTATGGTGCGCGTTATCAGACTTATGGAAGCGCTGTCGATGTATGGAGCGAGGATGACACCCCTATTGAAGTGTCACTTGCGCTGTATAATAAGACAACCGGAATGGTTACATATGAAATGCCTCTTACCACAGCCGGACAATATGTTGCCTCCGGTACAGCACGCAAAAGCGGTGACTTGAGCAACACTCAGTTCACATCGGCCTATACAAATTCACGTATGGGAGGTTATCTTGTGCTTAATCCTACAAATAACCGCTATATGGCCTCCATATCGATGGACCTTCAGAACAAGTCGGTGTCTACCTCTATTCTTCCGGCTATTATTGTTAAGGGAACCACCGGAAAGCGTGTTGATATCTATAATGACGCATATTATATAGACTTCTCGTCCAACGATGTGGCTGGATATTCTGGAACTATCGGCGAAAACAGTATAAATACATGGGCTTGCGGTAAAAATACCATCTCGGTAGGTGCATTCTGTGTGCGAAATGCGGTGCCTTATGTAGGTGAGACGCTTAAGGATGCTGTGTCTTTCTCTTCCTGGGGAACTCTTCCCGATGGACGTTCGCTTCCGCACATCATGGCTCCCGGCTCTGCTATCATTTCGTCTATGTCAACTCCCCATGTGGAAGAATCATCTTCATACGACGCCACTTATGAGCCGAAAAAAGCCACTGCCACTGTTGACGGTAAAAAATATTACTGGACTGTTATGGGCGGCACATCTATGGCTTCGCCTTTCATGGCCGGCACTGCTGCTGTGTGGTTGAGCGCTAATCCTTCACTCTCACCTGCCGATATCCGTAATATCGCTGTCGAGACAGCCAATAAATCCGGAAGATATGAGGATATCCCGAAATGGGGTGCAGGAAAAGTGGATGTGCTTGCAGGCACAAAGATGGCCCTTAACATGTCGGGCTTGGAAACAATAGAGAAAGATGGACTCTCACCTCTTATGGTCACAACTGTAGGCCGTGGTATATTTGACATATTCCTTGCCGGCGAACGTAATGTGACAGCCTATCTCTACGACATGCAGGGACGTGTGGGCGCCGTTACGGAAGGAGCAGGAGACAATGTCACAATGGATGCTTCACACCTTTCCGACGGTATCTATATAATTAAAGTTAAAGGGGCCAACAACAGCTTCTCACAGCGCGTTCTTATCAGATAAGCGTAAGGCTCGCTCACGCCGTAAAACAAATTTTCAATACATTCTATAAGACATGGATAACCAGCAATTGCTCAACAACGTCACAGCCAAGGCTCAGGCCTGGCTGAGTGACGCCTATGATCCCGAAACACGTGCTCAGGTAAAAGAAATGCTTGAGGCCGAGGACAAGACAAACCTTATTGAATCCTTCTATAAGGATCTTGAATTCGGAACCGGAGGTTTACGTGGAATTATGGGACCGGGATCAAACCGAATGAACATATACACCGTGGGTGCCGCAACTCAGGGCCTCGCCAACTATCTCAAGGAAGCTTTTATGGACGAACCAGAGATAAAGGTAGTGGTAGGTCATGACGTGCGCAACAACAGCCGCAAGTTCGCCGAGATTGTAGCGGATATTTTCTCTGCCAACGGTATCAAGGTGTACCTGTTTGAGGATTTCCGCCCCACCCCTGAGCTTTCGTTTGCTATCCGTCATCTTGGATGTCATAGCGGTGTGAACATCACAGCCTCGCACAATCCCAAAGAGTATAACGGTTATAAGGCTTATTGGGCCGATGGTGCGCAGATCATAGCTCCTCATGATGTAAATATCATCAATAATGTTGAGAAAATCAAGGATGTAAGCGAAATTAAATTTAAAGGCAATCCTGATAATATCACCATTATAGGCAAGGAGATCGATGAGGCATTCCTTACAGCCATAAAGGGACTTTCTCTGAGTCCTGAAGCCATACAGCGCCACAGTGATCTTAAGATAGTTTATACTCCTATTCATGGCACAGGTGTGAAGCTTATACCTGAATCGCTCAGGCGTTATGGCTTTACAAATATAATTCATGTCCCAGAGCAGGATATTCCTTCCGGCGATTTCCCCACTGTCGTTTCTCCGAATCCGGAGAATCCCGAGGCGATGGCAATGGCTATAGCTAAGGCTAAGGAGGTGGATGCTGATCTTGTTGTGGCTTCGGATCCTGATGCTGACCGTATAGGTTGCGTTATCCGTGACACTGACGGAGAGTATGTGCTTGTCAACGGCAATCAGATAGTCATGATACTCCTTAATTATATTATGACGCGCAATGCAGAGCTCGGATTGCTCAAGGGCAATGAATATATTGTTAAGACTATCGTGACCACCGAGACTATAAAGTCTATAGCCGATAAGAATAACATCCGCATGTTTGACTGCTATACCGGATTCAAATGGATTGCTTCCGTGATCCGTGACCATGAAGGTGTGGCCCGTTACCTTGGAGGCGGGGAGGAAAGTTATGGCTTCCTGGCCGAAGATTTTGCCCGCGACAAAGATTCGGTATCTGCTATTTCGCTCATGGCCGAGACTCTTGCTTGGGCTAAGGAGAAAGGCATGGACTTCATGTCGATGCTCCGCGACATATACATTAAATATGGATTCTCGCGTGAGTGTGGAATCTCTGTAGTGCGTCAGGGTAAATCCGGAGCCGAGGAGATTGTAGCTATGATGCGTGGCTTCAGGGCCAATCCGCCCAAGTCGCTTGGCGGTAGCCCTGTTGTTGAGGTCAAGGACTACGATACCCTTAATGTTACAGATCTGCGCACGGGCAAAATGACTAAGATGGATATGCCTGTAACTTCCAACGTACTTCAGTATTTCACTGAGGACGGTTCGAAAGTATCGGTGCGCCCATCGGGAACCGAGCCGAAGATTAAATTTTATATAGAGGTTCGCGGCACCATGACCAAGCCTGAGGATTATGCCGAGGCAAACCGTTTGGCCGATGTTAAGATCGAAGCCATAAAGAAAGATCTCGGTATCTGATAACGAATCTAATGTTTAACGCCCTGCGCCATTATGCTGTCAAGCATTGCGCAGGGCGTTGTCATTTATAGGTGATAGAATTTTGGTGGTAAGTTTTATTAAGATATTGGCTAAGTCCTAAAATTCGTAGAAGTCGGAAAATGTCGGATTCAGTCCGATTGAGTCCGATCTCGTCCGATCATGTCTGATCATGTCTGATTTTGTGCGAAAAAATATTTGCGCTAATTGTGTGGCAGTCAAGGCGGAGCGTTTTGTTGCTGAAATTTTCCTGAAAAAAGATGGCAAAATATTTGGCAGGTATGGGAGGAATGTCTACCTTTGCACTCGCTTTCG
>URII01000068.1 GCA_900547825.1 uncultured Porphyromonadaceae bacterium | reverse complement strand
ACAGGGTGGTCTTGCCGGTGCCGGACAGACCGAAGAAGATGGCGGTGTTCTTGCCGTCCATATCGGTGTTGGCGGAGCAGTGCATGGAAGCGAGGCCCTTGAGGGGGAGATAGTAGTTCATGATGGAGAACATACCTTTCTTCATTTCGCCGCCATACCATGTGTTGATGATGAGCTGCATACGCTCGGTAAGGTTGAATGCCACACAGGTTTCGGAGTTGATGCCGAGTTCCTTCCAGTTCTCAACCTTGGCCTTTGATGCGTTGAGCACAACAAAGTCGGGGGTGAAGTCCTTGAGTTCCTCTTCGGTGGGGCGCACAAACATGTTGGTCACGAAGTGAGCCTGCCAAGCCACTTCCATGACGAAGCGCACGGCAAGACGAGTGTCCTTGTTGGTGCCGCAGAATGCGTCAACTACATAAAGAGTCTTGTCGGAAAGCTCTTTATCGGCGATGGATTTGAGAGCGTCCCATGTTTGAGGAGTGATAGGCTTGTTGTCGTTCTTATATTCGTCGGATGTCCACCAGATAGTGTTCTTGGAGGTGTCGTCCATCACAAAGAATTTATCTTTGGGCGAGCGGCCTGTATAGATACCGGTCATTACGTTGACAGCACCGAGTTCGGTGTCCTGACCTTTTTCATATCCTTCGAGTCCGGGCTTGGTCTCGTCAATGAAAAGCTGATCCCAGCTGGGATTGTGAATCACCTTGGCTCCGGTGATGCCATACTTTGATAAATCAATGTTGCTCATTTACTTAGAATGTTTGAAATATTAATGTTGTTATAGATTTATAGTTGACGGTGAGTAGCTAATTTTCTCACCTGCAAAGGTAGTCATTATTCAACGGTTTCACAATTTCTTACGACAAAAAAACGTTTTGATCCTGCTAAAAAGGTTTAAGGGCACACACAAAAATCATTAATGCAGGAACGCCACAACGATAATTAACAGTAGCGGAGGACAGGGAGGTGTAATCGGACATTTCGGACTGAATCGGACTTTTTCTGACGAAGGAAATTAGCGGGGAGTTTGGCCAATTCGAGCGTGAGCGGGGAGGTGAATTTGAGTGGTGGATGCTCTGATGGTTGAGAGAGGAATTGCGGACTTTAGGATACAGGGAACTGGCGGGAATTTTGGTTGATTCTCGCGGAGGCGGGTGGTTGAAAGCGGGTTATTCGGGTTTGGCGAGGAGACGGGCGGATTCGAGGATGGGGAGGTTGTTCTCGGTGGGAATGTATATGACTGTCTTGTTGTTAAGGTCGGACTGCTGACGAACCCAAAGATACTGGATGTAGGTGGATGTGAGGCTGCCGTTTTCGATACGTATGGCTTCGGCGGCACCTTTGGCCCGCTCTATTTCGGCCTGTGCGTTGAGTTTCTCGGCTTCAAGATTGGCTTTGGCTTCCTCGATCTTTATTTTGCGGTTCTGCTCGGCTTTGGCAAATTCGGCTTTGCCTTCCATTTCCTGTGACCATACGTTATACCATGGCATTACGAATGCCATGGCGACAAAAAACAGAACCACGGCCACCACACCTATGGCAATTTTCTTTACGAGCCCTTCGGGCAACGAATTGTTGTTAGCGTACATAATCAAGAGTTTTTAATGTGAATGATCGGATTGATAGAGTAATAGAAACATATCAGTCACCGTCGGGATATTTGCGGTAATACTCGTCAAGCACGGTTTTGATGTTGAAATAAAATTCGCCGGCATCGGATCCCTGGGGATCCACCACTTTTATACATTCGTAATAGGGTCCGTAGAAAAGATGGTTCTTTACGGTGTAACCCATCATGTTGAGCAACACATATTCATGCTGCGGCTCAATGACCCACCAGGCATTTTCCTCATCAAGACCGGTGCCGGTGGAGACTATGGCCATCAGTATATAATTAAGCTTATACTGCCAGATATTGGCCAGATTGGTATCCCCTTTCATCCTGAGGGCCTGAATAAGATACATCATCTGCTTCAGATCAAAGGGATTATTGTCAAGTGCGCGACGGGCCGCAGCTATGACGGCATCGCATTCCTCGCGGGTGAGTTTTTCCTTGGTGTACTCATCGTTGAGTGAGGATGTGTCGATAGAGGGACGATAGGGGTTATAATCCTCCTGCAACATAAAACCGAGGTATAGGCGACGGTATTTGTCGATTTTCATTACCGTGTCGTTTTTAAGGAACTCGTCCATCAGCCGTGGGTAATAGTAAGGGCTGGAACGATCGGTGATCTCGCGGGCTATCTCCTCGATGTCGGGGCGCTCGCGCTTTAGCTGCGGCAGAATGGACTGGGCCGACAAGGACAAACCGACAATGGCCTGAACTACTGCCAGAGCCATAAAACAAACAAAACGGCTTAATGAAACATTGGTTCTACTCATTCAGATGGATGCATAGGTTAATGCCTGAACCGCCACTACGCCACACTGACAGAGAGTTATGACGGCGGGAAGTCCTTTGGCACAAATATAGTTCAAAAAACGCGAGGAGGGAAAGTCAACAGCACGCCCTGCGGGTGTGCGGCTGAAAGCTATGCCGCCGGCCACGGCGCCAAGAACAGCCCCGATTATCATTGCGGCCTCACTCAGCAGCAGTCCGACAACAAGGCCTACCAAAGCACCCGCAGCCACATATCCCATGCCGATACGCGAACAGGCCACTTCACGCGGCAACATGAAATTGACCCCTACAGCTATCAACGCGGCAATGCCCCAGAAGATGAACAGATCAGGGCCCATCGGGGCTATGCCGCTGAAGCCGAAAGCCACAAGGCCGGAGAATGCCACAGCCGGGGAATATCTCACCGACATGAACGTGAGAACTACGGCTGCGGCTATAAGGAGGGTTCCGAGTGTTACAAGAAAAATCGTCATACGCATTCAACAGGTTGCAGATAAGGGGCGAAGGCACGCTTCATGCGGTGCATCGCCTCCATTATAACGCTGCGCGGAGATGCTATGTTCAAGCGCAGGAAGCCTTCGCCCTGAGCGCCATACATAGTGCCGTCATTGAGAGCAAGATGCCCCTCGTTCACCATTATATCGACAAGGCGCTGCTGCGGAAGACCGAGAGTGCGGAAGTCAAGCCACAACAGGAAACTTGCATCGGGACGCATCACTTTCACGCCCGGCATTTCGTTATCGACGAAACGCTCCACTTCGACGATAGTGTCCTGAATATATGACAGCATCTCGTCAAGCCAAGGCTCACCGAGAGTATAAGCAGCTTCGGCCGCCACAGTGGCTGTGAAGGTGGGTTCGGAGAACTGGTTTGCCTCCATCCACTCATAGAAACCGTGGCGGAGGGCAGGATTCTTTATAGCTATCCAGGAGCTTACGAAGCCCGGGATGTTGAATGTCTTGGACGGGGCGCCGAGAGTTATTCCCACAGCCTCTGCATCGGGACTTACCGAGACAAACGGATGATGATGACGCCCCCAGAGCATGAGGTCGGCATGTATTTCATCGGACACCACAATCATTCCAGCGGCACGGCAGATGGAGGCAACCCGGCGCAATACATCGGGACTCCATGCAACGCCACCGGGGTTATGAGGATTACAGAGCACCATCATTTTGGGATGCTCGCGGGCTATAAGGGCCTCCAATCCTTCGAAATCCATTTCATATCCCCCATCGACCGGGATAAGCGGGTTCTGAAGCAACCGGCGCCGGTTGCCCTCTATAGTTATGCGGAAAGGATGATAGACAGGGGGCTGAATGACAACGCCGTCGCCCTCGCGTGTGAAATAGTTGACGGCATAGCTGACACCTTTGACAACTCCGGGGACAAAGGTGAGGTCCTCGCGGCAGAAGTCGATGGAATGGCGACGACGCTCCCAATCAATTATGGATTGCCAAAAACTGTCGGGCGCCCAGGAATAACCGAAAAGGGGGTGCTCGAGGCGACTACGCATTGCCTGAATAATTTCAGGGCATACGGGGAAATCCATGTCGGCGATCCAGAGTGCCATCAGATCATCGCGGCCGTAAAGAGCTTCAAGGCGGTCGGTTTTCACGGCGCCGCTGCCGCGGCGGTCAATCACAGTGTCAAAATCATATTTTCCCATTTCGCAAGTCAGTAATGTGATAGATAGTCGTTTATAGATAAATAGTATGGTATCAGAGGCATGGACTGCTGCCCCGTGCCTGAAAAGATTTTCACAAATGTAGGAATTTTTTTGTCATTATCGGAGGAAATTCATTAAGTTTGTAGTTATAACCATTATTTTATTCCGATGCCCGAATATGAAATGACCCCCTCACAGGAGGAACAGATGATCCAGGACGCTTATGATGATCTGCTTGACGGTTATCTGAAAAGCAACCACCGCAAAAAGGTAGAGATAATAGAGCGTGCGTTCAATTTCGCCAAAGAGGCCCATGCAGGTGTGCGCCGGCGATCAGGCGAGCCGTATATCCTGCACCCCATAGCTGTGGCACGTATAGCGAGCCGCGAGATAGGTTTAGGGTCTACCTCGATATGCGCGGCACTGCTCCACGATGTGGTGGAGGACACGGAGTATACGGTAGAGGACATTGAGCAGCATTTCGGAAAGAAGATAGCGCAGATAGTGGACGGCCTGACCAAGATTTCAGGCGGTATTTTCGGAGACCGCGCATCGGCTCAGGCTGAAAATTTCCGCAAGCTCCTGCTGACAATGAGCGAGGACATAAGGGTGGTGCTGATAAAGATGGCCGACAGGCTCCACAACATGCGCACTCTCGGGTCGATGGCTCCGAACAAGCAGTACAAGATAGCCGGGGAAACACTGTATGTGTATGCGCCGCTGGCCCACAGGTTAGGCCTGTTTGCCATAAAGACAGAACTGGAAGAACTCAGCTTCAAATACGAGCATCCGATGGCCTATGAGAGAATAAAGGCGCAGATAGAGGAGAGCGAAAACCGCAGGGCGAAGGTATATGAGCATTTCGCCACCCCTATCACCCGCAAGCTTGAGGAAATGGGACTTGAATTCGAAGCGCGGGCGCGGGTGAAATCGATATACAGCATATGGCGCAAGATGGAGACGAAACATATACCGTTTGAGGAGGTGTATGATCTCTATGCCATGCGCATAGTGTTCAAATGCGACGATCCATCGAAGGAGAAAACCATGTGCTGGAACATATATTCGGTGATAACGGATATTTACAAGCTGCATCCGGAGCGCACACGCGACTGGGTGTCGGTGCCCAAGGCCAACGGTTATCAGGCGCTGCATATCACCGTGATGGGGCCTGATGGAAACTGGGTGGAGGTGCAGATACGGTCGGAACGCATGGACGACATAGCCGAGAAAGGTTTTGCGGCACACTGGCGCTACAAGGTTGGAGAAGGTGATGAGGAAAGCGAGCTGACGGTGTGGCTAAAGACCATAAAGGATCTGCTTGAGGATCCGAATCCCAACGGGCTTGATTTCCTTGACACGCTGAAACTAAACCTATTTGCCAACGAGATAGTGGTGTTTACCCCCAAAGGGGAACTTATCACACTGCCAAGCGGGGCTACAGTACTTGACATGGCGTTTGCCCTGCATTCGCAATTAGGCATACATTCAATAGCGGGCAAGGTGAACCACAAGCTTGTGCCGATGAGCCATCGGCTAAAGAGCGGCGACCAGGTGGAAGTGATCACCTCAAATTCGCAAAAACCGAATCCGGAATGGCTCAATTTCCTTGCCACAGCCAAAGCCAAGACAAGGCTCAGGGCGGCGATAAGAAAGGAACGTCAGCCCATGATAGAACGAGGTGCGGAGATGTATGACTCGTTTCTCAAGGAGAACGGGCTTACGGACAGCAATGAGGTGGTGACCCGCGCATTGGGGTTCTTCAAGCTCAATAACCGCGACGAACTTTTCTATCGCCTGGGACTTGAAGAAATAGCTATGGAGGATTGCGGCGCACATTTCTTAGCACGCAACAAACAGCAGGACGGCGAGGGGGGCATATTCTCGAAGATGCTGCGGTTAGGCCGCAAAGCCACTTCGGTGATACCCGGAGTGAAGGCTCCCGAAAGCAAGTCTGCCCCCACCCCTCCGACGAAACCGGAAAAGATAAACACAAAGGAAACTTATGTGCTTGTAGATGACGAGAACGGGCGAAATTTTGTAATGGCGCCCTGCTGCTCGCCGGTACCGGGAGATGACGTGATGGGATATGTGAATGACGACGGGCTGGTGGAGATCCACAACCTGGACTGCCCCAAGGCCCAGTTGCTGAAAGCCAGTTTCGGCCCGAGAATAGTGTCGACACGCTGGCACACGGTGTCGGAACATTATCTGGCCAAGGTGCACATAGAGGGGTTTGACCGGCGCGGGCTGCTTCAGGAGCTTATATCAATGATATCGTCGCATCTGAATATCAACATACGGAGCCTCAACATATCCACTCAGGGCAAGGTGTTTTCATGCGATCTCTCGATAATGATCAGCGACACAAGCGTGGTGGATTCGCTGATAGCAAAAGTAAATTCCATTCCGGGGATTGACAGCGCCACCCGTATAGTCAATTAATTTATTTTCAAGAAATGTCACGTTTAACCGTAAAAATAGTTTTGTTTCTGCTGTCGTGTGTGGCCATAGTATATTTCATGCCACGCGCTGATGAGAATTTCTATACCTACGAGATATCAAGGCCGTGGAGTTATCCGCTACTCACGGCTCCGTTTGACATACCCATACACTTAGACTCCGTAAGCGCCCGGACTATGAAGGACAGCATAGACAAGGCGTTTGAACCGGTGTACAAACGCGACCGCGAGCGTGAACACGCCATGACGGAGGAATTTGCAAAGAGCACGGAGAAAGCAACCGGCCTTACCGGCAACGGACGCAACCGTATAATATCGGAGCTCAACAAAGTGTATTCGCGTGGCATAGTGGATCAGGAGACGTATGAGAAAATGCGTTCCGGAGCGATACCCACGGTGAGATTCGTGATAGACAATGTGGCTGTGGCCACTCCAACAACTGAATTTATCTCTCCGCGCCGGGCCTACACCATGGTGGACAGCGCGCTACGAGGCACTCCGTGGCATGATGCGGTGAATGCGGCAAAACTGAGCGAGGCTTTGCAACCCAACATAAAATATGATTCTACGGAGAACCGCCGAATGATAGATGAGCTGTATCAGAAGGCCATGGCTCCGGTGGGTGTGGTGCAACAGGGGGAACGCATAATTGACCAAGGGGACATAGTGACACCAAGGGTGTATACGATTCTGCGGACTTTCGAGGAAATATCACGCGAGCGGAATTCAAAAAATGCCACGGAACATGTATATACGATAGCAGGCCAGCTGCTGTATGTGGTGATAGTGTTTACGGCTCTATACATCTTTTTATATTACTTCAGGCCGATATATTTCAACGACACGAAGAAACTATGCTTCATTGTGGTGCTGATAACCGGTTTCTCACTGTTCGGCTTCGCCATGGCGGCCACGTTCACGAGCGGACTTTACATAGCGCCGCTCACCATTCTGCCGGTGATGCTGATAATATTCCTGGATTCGAGGACGGCCCTGTTCGCCCACACGGCCATGATACTGATATGCGGCCTGGTGGCCACATTCCCGTTGGAATTCATTTTCGTGCAATATGTGGCCGGGGTGACGGCCATAGCCTCAATAAAGGAGCTGAGCAAACGCTCACAGTTGGTCAGAGCGGCAGTGACGGTGTTCATAGCCTATGCGGTGTCGTATGTGGCCGTGGAGATGATCCATACGGGAGCATTGGACAAGCTGTCGACGCGGATGTTCGGATGCTTCGCAGTGAATGCCATTCTGATTTCATTCGCCTATTTCATGGTGTTTATATTCGAGAAGGTGTTTGGATTCACTTCAAGGGTGACGCTTGTGGAGCTTTCGGATATCAACAACAAGGTGTTGAGCGAACTGAGCGAGGAATGCCCGGGTACGTTCCAGCACTCTATGGCTGTGAGCAATTTAGCTACAGTGGCGGCAGCCCGCATAGGGGCCAATGTTCAGCTTGTAAGGGCGGGGGCACTGTATCACGACATAGGCAAACTGTCGAATCCGGCATTCTTCACGGAGAACCAGCATGGTGTCAATCCGCATGACGCACTTGACCCGATGCAGAGCGCCCGCATAGTGATAAGCCATGTGACCGACGGGCTGCGGCGTGCCGATAAGGCAAAACTGCCTGATGTGATAAAGGAATTCATATCGGAACATCACGGGGCGGGAAAGGCCAAGTATTTCTACAATACATACTGTAACGCACATCCTGATGAAACTGTGGACGAAGCTCCGTTCACATATCCCGGGCCCAATCCGCAAAGCCGGGAAACGTCGATACTTATGATGGCCGATGCGGTAGAGGCTGCCTCGCGCTCGCTTACTGATCATTCGGCCGAATCGATATCGGCCTTAGTGAACCGCATAATTGACTCCCAGATAGCCGACGGACTGCACAATGACTCACCTATATCGTTCCGCGATGTGAAAGCTATAAAAGATTCGTTCATATCAAGACTGCGCACGATGTATCATTCACGTGTGTCATATCCGGAGCGTAAACAGAACAGTGTACAAACCAGCGATAAACAAGAGGAGAAATGAGAATAACGGTTTTTTGCTCGTCGCGTGATGCGAATCCCACTTACAATGCAGCTGCCAGAGAATTAGGGGCTTTCATAGGATCGCGCGGACATGAGCTTGTGTATGGCGGCATAGGCGTAGGGAACATGCTGCGGGTGGCCAGCGGATGCAAAGATAACGGAGGTCGGGTGACAGGGGTAGTGCCCATTGTGAAGCGCCCTATGGCGTGGGAAGGAAATGACGAGAATCTCGCAGCGAGCAATCTGCTTGAGCGCAAAAGCAAGATGATAACGCTGGGCGATGTGTTCGTGGCGCTGCCCGGAGGATACGGAACGCTGGACGAGCTGCTGTCGACCTATGCGGAACTGGCTTTCAGCGGGGACCGCAGCAAACGGATAGTGGTGGTGAATATCGACGGTCTGTTTGATCCCACAATGGAACAGCTCACGGCAATGCAACGCGAAGGGCTGCTCGACAATGGCGAGACGGGAGAACGGATGCTGATCGTGGATTCGGCGAAAGCGGCAATAGAGGCATTGCAAGCGCTCGGGTTCTGAGGGCACAGCCGCAATTAACAGCTGGCTGACACATACTTATCGCGCTGACAGGTGTGCCATACCCACACAGGCAGGGGTCAATGATTTTTAACTTTGTATTTTTATGTGGTTTGGACAAAAATAAGTAACTTTGCGCCCAAATTCCACCCACCCCCTAATCCGGGTAATTATTATTTACGAAATTATTTTGACTAAGGCGGCGCACATAACGCTTTCTTTTAGCCATATATCGGATAACTACTTGATTACTAATAGGTGAGTAACTCAAGCAGGATTAGGAATTTTTGTCTTAACTGAAAAACTATGGAGGAAGTACGATGGTTCGTGATGCGCGATCTGAAACGCGCCAACGCCAAATTACCGGCATATAGACAGCTATCGGAAATGGGGTTCGAAGTGTTCACACCGATGCGCTGGATAGTAAAGACAAAACAAGGGAGGAACGAAAAAGTTCATGTGCCGGCAATTCAGGATCTGCTTTTTGTACATACCTCACGGACACTTCTCGATCCGGCGGTAAAATCACTTGCCACACTCCAATATCGTTTTGTACGCGGTGGAGGCGCCAATAACCCAATGACTGTAAGGGCCTCGGATATGGAACGCTTCATTACG
>URII01000067.1 GCA_900547825.1 uncultured Porphyromonadaceae bacterium | reverse complement strand
TCGGACTTAATCAGACAGAGGGAATCGGCGGTCACTTTGGCTGACCCGGCCGCAAGCGGTGGATTCCTCTTTCCTAATTGTTAATTCCTAATTAGTGTATAGTTGGAGGCGCGTCCTTTTTCTCCGCTGTTTCTGAGCATGTTTTTTGCGATTAAATCATTGATGTCGCGTAGTGCGGTGTCCTGTGAGCAATGGCATATCTTGGCCCATTTTGATGTGGTGAGTTTGCCTTCAAAGCCGTCCCACAGGCGGTTTATGATTTTGCGCTGACGTTCGTTGATCTCGGTGTGGCGATGCGTTTCCCAATACCGCGCCTTCTCCACGGTCCGGCCAACTATGTCTATTGTGCGGCTTATCGCTTTTTCTAAACATGCGAAAAACCATAAAAGCCATTTTGTAACATCGAGCGAGCCCTTTTGTGTTTCCTCCAATACGGAGTAATACGTGTTCTTTTCACGGTTTATCTGAGCTGACATGCTGTAATAACGGCCGCTGCCGTCCACCTGTGAAAGGAACATATCGGCTATTGTTCGGCTTATGCGTCCGTTGCCGTCATCAAACGGATGTATGGTCACAACCCAGAGGTGGGCTATTGCCGCTTTGATGAACGGTGAATGGTTTGCGGAATTGCACCAGTCGATAAACCGCTTCATCTCAGCAGGAACAGATTCGGACGGTGGTGCTGTATAATGGATTTTTTCATGGCCTAAAGGTCCGGATACAACCTGCATAGGCTCCTTCCCCTTACGCCAGTCCGCAACGGTGATTCTGACTCCTCCGCTTCTTCCGTAAGGAAACAATGCGGAGTGCCATCCGAACAGGCGTTCTTCCGACAATGAAGCCCCGTTGTTTGTCACAGCATCCATCATTACATTTACAAGTCCTTCTACATAATGGTCTTCTTGCAACATACCGTCCTGTTCCATGCCTAAGTGGCGGGCTATGGAGCTGCGTACAGAGTCGGCATTGAGTACAATGCCCTCGATTGCCGATGAGTTCAGCAGGTCATCTGTAAATGCTGAGAGCCGGGTCTCGCTTTTATTGTCAAAGCCAGCTAACGACATCAGCCCTTTCAGTTCGCCATGCAATCGGTTTACTCTGCTTAGAGGCTCGATCAATAGAGCGCTGTCCCAAGTGAAATTCGGCCAATCGGGTGACTGCCAGATATATCTGACGGGTATGTAATGCTTTTTCATTCCGCAAAATTAATGAGTTGCGGTGAAAATATCAAGTTTTCGCCGCAAATTTGCGGCGATTTCGGCTGTCTTTCACCGCAAGGGGCGGATTTATAATTAGTAATTTAAATTTGGCATTGCTCTCGCTTATTCGTATCTTTGGCTGACGCCTTAGATACTCACGCTCAACAAAGCTCAAACAAGTTTGGCTTTGTGCTCGCTTATTCGTATCTTTGCAGTGTGAAAGCGCGCGTGGCGTAATTGGCAGCCGCGCTAGACTTAGGATCTAGTGTCCCACGACGTGGGGGTTCGAGTCCCCCCGCGCGCACTGATAAGCCCGGAGGCCGGTCAAAACCGCCTCCGGGCTTATTGTTTGCAATAGGCGCCGCAATTAGTTAGTAATTAGGAGGGAGGAATTAGGAATTGAGCGTTAGCGGGGCGCAATCGGACATATCGGACTTGATCTGACATTTCGGACTTAATCGGACTTAATCGGACAGAGGGAATTGGCTGTCACTTTGGCCGGACGCGGGCGGTGGATTCCTTCCTCTTAATTCCTAAATCCTAATTATCAATTCTTCACCGGTGGTGGCGGTTGGCCTTATGCTGGCGGTGGTGATGCTTGTATTCTTTCTTGTGGTGTTTGTGGTGCTTCTTGTAGTGCTTGTCGTGATGTTTGTGGGCCTTGTAGACGTGGCGGGGTCCGTGGTGATGGTGCGGACGGTGGCCGTAATAATATCGGGGCGCAGGTACGTAATGATGCACTACATGGCGGGTGGGGGCGATGTTTTCCACGACGTAGCCGCCTTGTTGTCCGAGGGTGAGCACTACTCCGGGAAAGGAGGCTGTGACGCTTACGTGGGGGCCGGAGGCTGTTGCGGGCAATGAGCCGAGCATCAGCAGCGACGCCATGGCTGAAATGATAAGTGTCCGTTTCATAACGCAAGTGTTTTTATGGGTTTCTTATCATTATGACAACTGACAGCGGAAAAGGTTTATTTCAATTAGGAATTAGTAATTGCGGGGCAGCCCGCTAAGGGGCGTTAAGGTCGTTAAGGACCTTAAGGTCTTTAAGGACGTTAATTCCTAATTAATTCCGGAAGCGCAGGGGGGTGGGGGCGGCGAGGTAGGTGCGCACCACGCGGTGGCGCAGCACAGTGCCGGCCAGCGGGGTCCACCGGCAGAGGCTCACGGTGTCGGCGTCGGTCACGGTGTAGGGGGCTGTCTCCTCCACTACCGCCATGTCGGCGGCATAGCCCGGCTCTATGAAGCCGCGCCCCTCTATACCGAACGCCACAGCGGGATTGTGTGCCATGACGCGAGCCACGGTGGGGGCGTCATATAGGCCGAGCATCACAGGCAGCGAGAACTGCACCATAGGCATGCCCGAAACGGCTTTCAGGGCCCCTCCGGTCTTTTCTGTCAGCAGATGCGGGGCATGGTCGGTGGCCACGGTGTCGATAAGGCCGGAAGCCACGGCACGGCGCAGGGCTTCGCGGTCAGAGGCCTCTTTTATGGCGGGATTGCACTTTATCCGGGCGCCGAGACGGTGATAGTCCGCTGAGTCGAACAACAGATATTGAGGCGCGGTCTCGAATGTGATGCGCTTGGCGGCCACATCGTAGCCTTCGGCGGCAAACTGAAGCTCATCGGCTGTCGACACATGGGCCACATGCAGGCGTGTGCCATAGCGCCGGGCCATGGCCACAGCGCGGCGTGTGGCCTCCGTGCAGGCTTCGCGGGGCCGGAGGGTGGGGTGCATCTCCACGGGCAGGTCGGCGGCGCCTGAGGCGGCTTCTATGGCCCGTGCGGTGGCGGAGGCAACAATGGCCTGATCCTCGGCATGCACGGCCACGAGGGCCGGAATATCGCGCCACACGCGTACCAGTGCGTCATCGTCGTCGAGCAGCATTCCGCCTGTAGAGGAGCCCATGAACACCTTTACGCCCGCCACGCGGGTGTAGTCGGCATGCAGCAGTTCTTCGGTGTTGGAGCGGGTGGCGCCTATGAAGAAAGCATAGTTCACGGCCATTGACGCGGCGGCCAGTTCCATCTTGTGTTCCCAGGCCTCTATGCTCACGGTGGGGGGTACGGTGTTGGGCATGTCTATCACCGATGTGACCCCTCCGGCCAGTGCCGCGCGGCTCTCGGAGGCCATGGTGGCCTTGTGGGTCATGCCCGGCTCGCGGAAATGCACGTGGGTGTCGATGGCGCCGGGCATAAGCAGGCGTCCGCTGAGGTCGTGGATATCTATGCCGGGTGTGCGCAGCAGGGCTTCGGGTGCCGGGCCTTGGCCTGTGGCTGTGATTACACCGCTCTCCACGGCCACCCATCCGGGCCTCGCCGCGCCGCGGTTCACCACCGTGGCATTGTGTATGAGCAGGGGAGCGTTCACCGGCGGTAACGTCTGAACATGCTGCCGAGCTTGAGGCTTATCACACCGAACAGCGCTTCGCCGAATATGCCGGTGTTCATCTTGCTTGTGCCGAGCACGCGGTTCACGAAAATTATGGGCACTTCCACTATGCGGAAACCGAACATGTGGGCAGTGAATTTCATTTCTATCTGGAACGCATAGCCTTTGAAGCGGATCTTGTCGAGATCCATGGTGGCCAGCACACGTCGGCGCCAGCACACGAAGCCGGCTGTGGTGTCGCGCACACGCATGCCTGTGACCAGGCGCACATAGCGGCTGGCGAAGTACGACATCAGCACACGTCCCATGGGCCAGTTGACCACATTTACCCCCGACACATAACGCGAACCCACGGCCACGTCGGCGCCCTCCTCGGAGCATGCGCGGCGCAGGGCCAGAAGATCCTGAGGGTTGTGGGAGAAATCGGCGTCCATCTCGAATATGTATTCATAGCGCTCCCGCTCCAGTGCGCGGCGGAAACCGGCAATGTAGGCCGTGCCGAGGCCCTGCTTGCCTGCGCGCTCTATCAGGTCGATGCGGCCCGGATATTCATCGGCTTTAGCCCGCACTATGGCGGCTGTGCCGTCGGGCGAGCCGTCGTCGATCACGAGCACGTCCATCTTCACGGGGAGCGCCATCACTGCGTCGATTATGGCGCCTGCGTTCTCGCGTTCGTTATACATCGGTATGATCACCAGGCTGTCGGCCACGGTGTCGGGAATCATGTTGCGGTCCATGTCGCAAAGGTAGCAAGAAATAATTAGAAATTGGAAAATTAGGAAATGGAAATTGACAAGGCCGGCCCTGTCGTCACGACAGAGCCGGCCTCTCTTGGAATTTTTACCAAATAAAAAAACTATGGTTGTGTTACATTTAACTTTTTATAATATGATTAAGAGATCATTTGATCAGGATCTTGCCTGTGCGTGAACCCTGACGGAAGATGTATACGCCCGCTGCGGGGTTCTCCACCTTCACGCCCTGGAGGTTGTAGTATTCCACGGGGGCGTTGTCGTTGTCGTCAGTCACATTGTCGATGCCTGTTGTGGCGCCGTCAACCGGTGTGATGCCGCTGAAACCGATTTTTTCGGTTTTGCCGGCGAGCACGGTTTTGAATTCGGCGTTGGCAGGGAGTGATGCGGCACGCATGGCCGTTTTTGCAGCCGGGGTGTCAAGTACAGGCGATGTCACTGTGGCATGATCTGTAGCGAGCATGTTGTAGGCATAGTAGATCTTGGCTTCCACAGGGGTGTAGACATCCGGATTAAATGCCCATTCCGCATGGTCGACATATGCTCCGGCTGACGCGAAGTAGCGTGCCTCGTGGTGCACATGGTGCACTTTGCGGTAGATCTTGTGGCCTTTCAGCCAGGCATCTTCGCTTTGGTTGCCTTTGGCGTCGGCCATCAGGTTGTCGGCTTCGCGGTCCGAGATGGTGCCGGCACCCTTGGCTGCGGCTTCCTTGCTGTGGTCAACGGTGCAGAACCACTGGTTCTGGCCGTTGAAGGCATAGAACGGATCGTTGTTGGGTTTTCCGTTGTAATGTTCGTGGCCTGTTGTGCCTGCGGGCAGCGGCGAGTGCCACCATGCGCCTTCGGGCAGGTCGCTTTGTTCGAGCAGGTTGCTGTAAGCGTAATTGCCGCCGGCTTCAACGGGTGCCACAACATTGCTTCCATTGGTGGTTATCTCGGCAAGGGCACCTACGAGTACGCCTTCTACTCCGGGGAAGTCGTTGTTGAACGGAGTGTTCGAGAGCGACAGGCCCAGATAAGCGTCATACCAATAGGAATGGAGTCCGTGGAAACGCTCGGCGTAATTCCTCACAAGCACTATCTGGTCATCCTCACCGCCTGTGCGCGGGGCTATGAATGTGGAGGCGGGGAGGGTAGCGTCAGCTTTCTCCGGTTCCACTGCCGTGAATGTCCATGTGCGGTTCGAGTCCGACTCAGGCACATCTTTTTCGTCATATATGGTGGTTATGGCAAATTCGTGCTTGGTGTCGGCGGCCGATCCGTCGGCATTGATCTTGACGGGCAGATAGTCTATGGTGACTTTGCCGCCGTTGGCTATTACTTTCTCACGAGGAACAGTGATCACATGCACCGTGTCACCGGCGGCATGGATATGCCTCAGCTCGTATGACACGTTGTAGCGGGCAAGGCTGGCGGCATCGGCGTCGGGGTCTGTGATAGTGCCGGTGAGGCGCATCCAGTTGGACGCCGCGCGAAGGCTGGGGCCGTTGAGATCATACAGATCAGATTCACATTCCACTCCTGCGCTGTTGGCTACGCCGGCTGTGAGTGCCATTGTGGCGTGGGGACCATAGACGCGGGCACGGGCTGTATAACCGGGGTCATTGAGCCCTTCGCCCTGGCTCTGGATGGTGAAGCGGTAGGTTTTGCCTACGCGGGCATTCTGCATTATAACCTCAGGCATGTCATAGCCGTAATCGGCACCGGTGGTCACGGTGATGGTCTGCGGCGAGGTCTTGCCGGAGATATCGAATGTCTCCTCGGCCTTGTCGGTGTATTTCACAACGAGTTTGGCTCCGGTGGGGAACGGACGGCCTGTCTGGCTGTTCACTGTGAGTTTGTATGAGGTTATGTTGGCCTTCTGCTCATCTGTAAGCTGTGCCGGGGCAGTGCCTGTGGCGCGGAGACCGAAAGTATACTTTTTGTCGTTCGTCATCACCTGCGCGAGTTCGAGGTGGGAAGCCACCTGCGGGAACACGGTGAGCACGTTGGATGTGGCGTCATATTCCTTGACATCGCCGTCGTAGGTCACCACCACCTTGAAGCGGTAGTCGCCGGCGGGGAGGCCGAGTGCCTTGACAGTGCGGTCGGCTGCGGCCTGGGCATTGAAATCCTTGATGGATATGCCGTCGGCCCACGACTTGTCGGCGAGGCATTTCTCGGCGTTGTCAGTGTTGAATGTGGTGCCGTCAGGCTCCGAGATATATACCTTGCAGGTCTTGATCATCTTCGATTCCACTTCGGCGCCGGTGATCTGCTGCTGGATTGAGTATTCGGCCTCGAGGTCGGTGGGTCCGTCACCGCGTGTGGCTGCTATGCGGGGATCCTCGGCGGCAAGGCGTGCCACGAAGAAGTAGCGGTAGCGTATTCTCTTCTCCTTCTCATCGTAGTAGCGTGCGGAGTAGAACGAGAACTGCTTGAAGTATTTGTCCTTGTCGGTGAAGTCGAAGTTACCGCCGGCGTCGCGTTTGGCCACGCTGCTGTTCTCGTAATATTCTATATTGCCATCGGCGTCCTTCTTGGGGTTGAGCTCGTCGCGCGAGTAATATACCAGGTTGGGCTGGATGTTGATGGATGACTCCTTGTCAAGGTCGCCCACACCCCAGTTGTGGTGGTGATACCAGTCGGCGCTACCGTCGTCGATATGGCCGCCCCATCCGCTCCAGAGCTTGTACCATCCGTTCATGAGGATGTTGTCGGTATCGTAGCGGGTGTAGATGGCCTTGGTGGGGATCATGTCGCGGGCCTGAGTGAGTGTGTTGTCGATCGTCACGCCCTGTCCTTCTTCGAGCAGTTTGATGGCATCTTCCTTTGACAGCTCTTTGTTCACACAGTCGGGGTTCACGTTGAAAGTGATGGCGTCGGTGGTCCAGTTGCGCTCGTTGCCCTCAGTGTCCACGTTCTGGAAGTCGATACGGTGGCGCGGGGGCCATATGGTGTTGGGAATGGCTTCGCCGGCATTGCCCACGCCGCTCACGGTGCTGCCCATGATCTCGCGCTTGTGGTTGGCTGAATAAGCCTGCCATCCGTCCTGCCATCCGTTCTTGGTGTTGTTCACACCGTTGTTGTAGGTAGTGGTGTTGCCCGGATGCTGTGAGAGCCGTCCGCCCACAAAGGCTACATAGGGCACGCCGTACACCTGGTTGTCGCAGTCGAATTCGGCCTGGTTGGGTACTTCGGGATGTATGGTGACCTCCAGCCTGTTGGCGTTGCGGTGGTAGGTGAGCGAGATCATGGCCACGCCTGCGGTCCATTTCACAGTCTTGCTGTCCTCGCCGCGGCTGGTGGAGAATTCTTTTGTTGTCACATTGTGGCCCCACTGTGCATCGGTGGTGACCGCGCTTGTAGGTCCTACCTTATAGAAAGTGGATGCGCCGAGATATTCACGCAGTGAGAATTCGGTGTTCTCCTGAACCACGAAGCGGTCGAGCGTGTAGGTGTCGCCGCCTGTGTAGGTCATGCGGTAGCCTGGGTTGGGCTTGTTGTCGTTGAGATATTCGCCCACCACGTAGATTTCGGGAGCGCCTTCGGCACCGCCGATAGTCCATGAGTCGGCTGCGTCGACTTCCTGACCGGCGGTATAGGTGATGCGGATGGATTGGGTGTCGGTGTCAAATTCCACGACGGCGCCTGCGGGCACATCGCGGAAAGTGGTGGCTGCCACTCCGTCAGTGCCGTGTGCATCCCCTAATTTTATCCAGCCGGCATTGGCGGCTATATTCTGCACATTGCCGAAAGTGTAGCTGTCATTCCAATTTGTGTTGTCGTAGGAAATGCCGGCTGCTATCTTGAACTGAGCACCGGCTTTCCAGCCGTTCCATGAACCGGATGCCTCGGGTACGGTGTAGGTGTAAAGCGAGCCGGTCACATGCACCATCTGGCTGGATGCATCCAATCCCCATTCGCCCGGTGTGGCCGGTCCGGCGATATATACACGCGGAGCATCGCAGAAGCCATCCTTATGGAGTTGGTCGTGGTTTTCGGCTGATGCATCATCGTAGAGACGGTTGAATTTCACTGTGGGGTTCTTCGCATCGGAGAAGTCGCATTCGAATGACCAGATACCTTTGGTAAGGTGCCATGACGCTGTGTTGCCAAGGGCCATGGGATAGGCCGTGTCGGGAGCGTCGGGGTCGACGGTAGTATTTTCGGCAGGGCCGTAGTTGTAGGTTCCGGCCCATCCTGCCCCCGCACGTGTGGCGAAGCATAATGCCGCTCCGTTGGGGTTGACTACAGATATCGAGCCTTTGAATATGTTACCGTTTTTCTGGGTGGGGTTGGAGTAGATCCACGAGCTGTGGCCGGGTGCGGCATTGGCTGCGGTGTTGAATCGGAAATAGAGGTTTTCGGGGCCTGCCACATAGTCGGGATCCTTGGTGAAGGAGATTACGGGGGTGTCGCCCGAGAAGTCTATCTCGTATGACCATTTGCCGGTGCCGAGGCGCCAGTACATGTCGTCCGATCCGGTCGACACTTTCATGTTGTCAGTAAAGTTGGCATCCTGCACTGTAGTTTTGTTGGTGGGGATGTAGCGGAGGCCGCGGCTTGAGAAGCTGTTGCCGTCCTGAGTGAAGAATGTCACTCGGCCGTCGGTTCCGGCGATAGCGGGAATTTCGCCTGTGAATTTGTTGCCGCTCTTGGTCAGTGCGGTGTGGTCATGGTGCCATGCGCCTCCGGTGTAATACACCTGATAGAGCGCTGAGGGCTTGACATTGAGGGGAGTGATGGTCATGGTCATGTTGGCCGGGTTGACGCTCACTGAGTATTCCACGTCTGCGGTGAGGTTGGATGTGCCGTTGGACGAGCCGTTGAGTGTCATTGCGTTGCATCCTCCGGCGTTGACAGTGGAGCTCGGGAAGAGCCATCCTATCTGGGTGGAGCCGGCGCAGAGTTTCACGCCATATTGGATTCCGGCATTCTTGGGGGTGAAAGTGCCTTTGAACACTTTCTCGGCGCTGTCCCAGTTGAGGGTGGCGGCGGTAGACCAAGTGCCGTTATTATCCCAGTTGCCGTGCAGTTCTATTTTGTTTACGATGCCGAAAGTATTTTCGTCCCACCAACAAAATATGTAGGGACGGTTGGTCTCGAGATTCGATATGGCCTGGTCAGTAGCGCTTGTGGCTGTGGTGCAGGGAGTGGCGGCAGTAGCGGAAATGGCATTGTATTTCCAATAATTGTCGCCACCATCGCTCCAATAACGTTTGATTCCGTAATCGCCGGATGTTGAGTTTACAGTGCCGTTCCAATAATATCCTTTGTCGGATTTGGTCATTGTTTTCTCTTGCCATCCGTTCCAAAGGTTGGCATTGAAAACTACCTTGGTGACGTCAGCTGCATTGGCCACCTGCGGCGCCGAGAAGAGAACGCACAAGAGGCCCAAATACAAAATTAACTTTTTCATTTGGTTTGATTAAATTATTTGTTGTGAATACTATGATTGTAAAGAATACTATGACTTATCGTGTGTATCGTATGGTATCAGCGACAATTCGCGCAAAATTATACTATATAGCTGATATAAAAAAGTGAAATTTACCCCCCCCCTCGGTTTTAACAAAGTTTAACAGCGGAGCGTTAGCGGACTTTAGCGGCTGCAATCGGACATTTCGGACTTAATCGGACTGAATCCGACCTCGGCGCCAAGCAGCCGGTGGCCGCCAGCAGGCGCCCACCTCACCACCTCACCGCTCGCGCCCGAATTAGCCAAAATGCCCGCTGATTCCCGCTGTCCGATTTAGTCCGCTTCAGTCCGAAAAGTCCGATCACGTCCTCTAATGCCGCCTCTAATACCCTCGGGCGGCGCGGCGGGCGGCGCTCATGGCTTCGCGGATGCCGCCTTCTTCGATGAATTGGCGCTCCTGGGCCTTGATCAGGCGCCACAACATGCACGATGCCTGGTGGATAAGGGTTATCTGCAGATTGCAGATGGCTTCGGCATCCAGTTTGGTCACGGCCTCGCGGTAATTCGCCATGAATTCTGCCGAGCGGGCGTATGCGCGCATGGCTTCGTATCGGCTGTGGTCGCTTTCCCATTCCGTCATGCCGTGGTGGCGCAGATAGTCCTGATAGTCAAGTTTCAGCTCCTCGAGGCTTGCCCGGGCCACGTTGGTGAGTTTGATTTCCGTTTCGCGCGAGGTGATCGAGGCCATGCTCCCCTCACAGATGTTCTGGCGCCCGGAGCGTGCCGCCTGCACCATCTGGTCGATGGTGCGGTCGCCTTTGGTGAGGAAACGTTTCACGAAATAATCGGTGATGTCGAGTATCGCGGTGGTCACTGCGAATACTTTCAGCTTGCGGTAGCCGCCGCGTTGTTGTATAAATCCCATGGCCTCAAATGATTGGTACTAAGCCCGAAGGTATGGAGATTTTGCCGGCACTGCAAATTTTTTTGAGAAAAAATAACGTTGGCGGGGTG
>URII01000066.1 GCA_900547825.1 uncultured Porphyromonadaceae bacterium | reverse complement strand
CGGCGAAAAGATGATCTTCGGCCGCGACAACAACCGCGGTCTGGTGCAGGACGGTTTCGGCCTCAAGGCTGTCACCATCGGCGAAGACGGCTATACCATCGACGATGTGCTGGTACATGATGCCCACACCCCGGCTAATTTCCTGCATCAGCAGCTCGCCATGATGGACGGCAAGGAACTCCCCGTGGCCCTCGGTGTGATACGCGATGTGGAATCACCCGTCTACAATCAGGAAGTAGACCGCCAGATCAGCGACATACGCGCTAAAAAAGGATTCACCTCCCTGCGCGACATGATCCTTTCAGGCGAAACCTGGACAGTCGACTGATCCCCCTTATCTACAATATCCGCATCCCCCCGGAGCCATCGAGATGGCTCCGGGGGGATGTCAGTTCCTGCATAGCGGCATTTACCGTTTTTTCACTGTTTATGACGGCCATATAAAAAGATTTAAGCCTGTCATGATGTTAATTTAAGAAAATTGTGTAACTTTGTAGATTGATACAACAACCATCGTTCATAACACCAATGAAGGTCAACATACATCCAATTCACCACGAAGGCACCAACATCCTGATAGTCCTGCTGATAGTCCTGTTGGTCATAGCTGCTCCGCTATGGATATGGGTGCGCCCGCTATGGATAGCGACAGCGGTAACTGTGGTATTCGCAGTGTTCTATCTGCTGGTAGCCAACTTTTTCCGTTCTCCCCGCCGCCATTTTCCGGGCAACAGCGACAATGCCGTAGTGTCGGGAGCCGACGGCACGGTGGTGGCCCTTGAGGAGACATTCGAGAACGAATGCCTCCACGAGCGCGTGGTCCAGCTTTCGGTGTTCATGACCGTGTTCAACGTCCACGCCAACTGGTTCCCCGTCAACGGCACAGTTGAGCTCGTGCGCCATCATGCAGGGCGCTTTCTCGCCGCCTATCTGCCCAAATCAAGCACCGAAAACGAGCGCTCCACCGTGCTCATCAAAACCGACAACGGGCAGCGTGTCCTTGTGCGCCAGATAGCCGGCGCCGTAGCCCGCCGCATAGTCACATACGCCCGTCCCGGCGAACGTTGCAGCATCGACACACACATGGGATTCATCAAATTCGGATCCCGCGTCGACATATATCTTCCTCTTGACGCCGAGATACTCGTCAAGATCGGTGACAAAACAGTGGGAGGCATTACCGAAGTGGCACGTCTCAAGCCACATAAATAAGCCCGCACAAACGGGGAGGCACATCCCCCATAACCTCTTTTCACTAACACACTTCCATGTCGCTGACAACAAAAATCAAAGGTTACATACCCAACACCATAACATGCCTTAATCTGCTCTCAGGCGCAGTGGCATGCATCCTTTCATTCCAGAATCCCGACACCTGGAACGGGTCACTTTCACCCGCCGAATGGGCTTTCATAGCCATCGGGGCCGCAGCCGTGTTCGACTTTCTCGACGGAGCCATGGCCCGGGCACTGCACGCCTATTCAGCCATAGGAAAGGAACTCGACTCGCTGTCCGACCTCGTGTCGTTCGGCCTGGCGCCATCGCTGCTCATGCTCAACCTTATGGCCCGCAACAGTTCAGGCGACTGGATCGGCTGGCCCCTGTGTGCGCTTTTCATCGTGGTCATGGGTGCCCTGCGCTTGGCCAAATTCAATGTCGACGACCGCCAGACAACATCATTCATCGGCCTTCCTATTCCGGCCAATGCACTGTTCTGGATCGGATTCATAGCATGGACCTCGCGCCACGGCGTGCCCTCCACGGCACCACTGGTAATAATAATAGCCATCGTGAGCCTGCTTATGGTATCGCGTCTTCCGCTCATATCCCTTAAATTCAAAAACCTGTCATGGCGCGAGAACTTCAGGCGTTATGCCGTGATAGCCGCCACTGCCATATTCCTTATCACCGACGGAGTGCCGGGCCTGATGTGGAGCATCATATTCTACATCCTCATATCAGTAGGCGGACGCCGCCAACAGCCGTAAGCCATCCCGTTCACTTTCCCTTCTCATAACCGCAGCTCATGTCGATATTCGGATTTCTACTGCTCGTAGCGCTGTTCTTCCTGCTTCGCCCGCTCATAAGAGTGGCGTGGACAGTGTGGCGTACAATGCGCCAGATGAAGAACATGCAGAACGCCGCATCATCGCGCACCCGCACACGGCGCAACAGCTCCTCCAGCAGTCCTCAGCCGCGTAAAAAAGTGTTCCGCCGCGACGAAGGCGAATACGTGGAATTCGAGGAAATAACCGTGGAGGAATCAACGGCCCCCGGCAACAAAACCGCCGCTTCCGGCCCCTCAACGCGCCACGAACCGAGAGTCACTGACGCCGAATGGGAAGATATTCCTTAAACACCACCATGCAAAAATCATATATCCCGGATCTTTATCGCTTTCTGCGCGACATCGACCGCAACAACAACCGCCCCTGGTTCCTGGAGCACCGTGCCGACTACGACCGCCTGCGCGCGCAATGGATCGACGACCTGACCTCTCTGCTCGGGCATATGTCGGCCTGGGATCCCGCATTTGCCCGCATCACCGCACAGCAGGCCACCTACCGCTTCAACCGCGACACCCGCTTCTCCACCAACAAGGATCCCTATAAAACATATTTCTCGGCCGCATTCGGCCCCACAGGCGACAAGAACCGTGACGCAGGCTATTACCTGCATCTCGGTCCCGACGACACATCCCACGGCGACGCCATACCCGCCGGCATATACGCCGGCATATATTGCCCCGACAGCGCTATTCTCCGTAAACTGCGCCATGCCGTGATCGACAACATCGAGGAATTTACCGACATAATATCCGAACCTGAATTTGCGGCCACATTCCCTGAATGGACAGGCACTCCACTCAAGACGGCCCCCAAAGGCTGGCCCAAGGACCATCCCCACATCGACCTGCTGCGCCTCACGGAGTACGGGCGTTTCCATCCCCTGAGTGAAGAATTCTTTACCCGTCCCGACTGGACCGCCGAAGTCAGCCGCCTGTTTGCCATAGCACGCCCGTTGGTCGACTTCCTCAACTACTCCATACACGAGGACATAGACACCCCCTCGCTGTCATGACACCCTTAGCCGTAATAGCCACCATAATCTGCTATTTCGCCCTGCTGCTCGGCATATCAGCCATAGCCTCGCGCGGAAGCGACAACGCCACATTCTTCTCCGGCAACCGCCGTGCCCCTTGGCCAGTAGTGGGAATAGCCATGATCGGCGCCACAATATCAGGAGTCACATTCATCTCCGTGCCGGGCATGGTGGCTGCAAAATCCTACTCCTATCTCCAGATGGTGATGGGCTTCACCGTAGGCTATCTTGTAATAGCCGTGTGGCTCCTGCCGCTGTTCTACCGCCGTCGACTCGTGTCGATATACGGCTATCTCAACGAACGCTTCGGCCCGGTCACCCACAAAACAGGCGCATGGTTCTTCTTCGTTTCTAAAATGCTTGGCGCCGCAGTGCGCTTCTTTGTGGTGTGCGCCGTGTTGCAGATCATAGTGTTCGGGCCGCTCGGATTGCCTTTCGTGCTCAACGTGGCCGCCACCGTGGCCCTGATATGGCTTTATACGGCCAAAGGGGGCGTGCGCACACTCATCTGGACCGACCTGCTCAAAAGCCTATGCCTGATCCTGTCTGTGGTTATGTGCATAGTGTTCATGGCCCGTGAAATGGGACTGGAGGCCGTCGACATCCCCCGTGCCGTAGCCTCCCACTCCTCATCGCGGGTGTTCTTTCTCGACGATCCCAAAAGCGCGCTTTATTTCTGGAAGCAGTTCATTGCCGGAGTATTCCTCGCCATAGCCACCAACGGCCTCGACCAGGACATGATGCAACGCAACTTGGCCTGTTCCGACACCTCCTCGGCCCGCAAGAACATGGTTCTGTCCTCGCTCATGCAGTTCCCCGTAATAGGGCTGTTTCTCGTGCTCGGCACCCTGCTGCTTCTCTACACCGCCCATGCCGGCATGCCGCTCCCGGAGAAATCCGACGAGCTGTTCGGCCTTGTGGCCACCTCCGGAGCCGTTCCCGCCATTATCGGTGTGCTTTTCGTGCTCGGACTCATATCCGCCGCCTACAGTGCAGCCGGATCAGCCCTGACCTCACTCACCACCTCCTTTACAGTCGACATACTGCGCCGCAACGCTGATGCAGCGGATCCCACCACCGCCACAGTGCGCCGGCGCGTACATATAGCCATGGCAGCCGTAATGGCCATGGTCATAATATCCTTCTACCACATCAGCGACCAGGACGCCATATCGGCCGTCTACACCCTTGCATCGCTCACTTACGGCCCAATACTCGGCCTGTTCATCTTCGGCCTGTTCACGCGCCGCCGTGTGGCCGACCGCTTCATGCCGGTAATATGTATTGCAGCCCCATTGCTTTCGCTCGCCATCCAGTGGTGGCTTGACAGCGCATTCCATTACCAGCTCGGCTTCGAGCTTCTGCTTCTCAACGCCCTGCTCACCTGCACCGGCTGCACCATCCTCCGCACCTCAAAAAAATTGGAAATTCTCAATTAGAACCCGTCCAAGAATCCGTAATTGAGAATTAGGAATCCGGAATTAGTGATTAGGAATTAGTGATTAAGGAGCCGTAATCGCCCCTCCTCCGCCCCACGTCCGATTCAGTCCGATTCAGTCCGAAAAGTCCGATCACGTCCGCCCAAGTCCGATTCAGTCCGCTAAACAAACAGAAGGGCGCCCGCATCACGCGGACACCCTTCCCGATTGCATATGAAATACAGTCTTTACTTCACAAGGAGCTTGGCCGTTGTAGTGGCACATCTTACCATGTAAGTGCCCGGTGCCACCGGCACCACAGCCTTGGCCTCGGTCACCTTGGCCGAAGCCACGAGCCGGCCGTCAACAGTGTAGATCATCACCGTGTGGCCCGCGAATCCGCTCAGCCCCACAGCCCCGTCAAGAGCGTAAATTGAAGCCTTGCCTGCGGCATCCACACCATTTATACCCACACTTTCCATCGTTATATATACCGGGTTCGACATATTGCCCTCCTCCGCGGCGCCATTAAGCGTAGCGGCAGCGGCCACATTATACATGTAGCGGCCCTCGGGCACATTGGCGTCAGTATATGTAAGGCCGGTAACACCCGAAGCCACCGATACATTCGTGCGGTAAACATTGAATCCGTTCACCGTGGCCTTCGGATTGGCAGGAGTAAAGGCGAAGTCGTCAAGAAGCACGCCGAAACGGTCAGCCGACACATACACTATGGCGAAGTAACGTGCATTCTCCGGCAGAGTCACATCATAGCGGGTCCAGCCCGGATGTTCCAGAGTGTAAGTCTCTACCTCGGTGAACGCATCCGGATCGTCAGTAGTCGTCGACACCATCAGCTTGAGTGTTTCTTCCCCGAACTCGTCGGTAATCGATGTGGCATGGAAGCTCACCTTCGAGCCCCCCTTCACCTCGGGCGATATGAGGTAATCCTCAGCCGGACGGTTGCCCGAATCTGAATCCGGACACATGGCCATCAGCACTATATCGCCGCTGTGTGAAGTAATCGCAGCATTACCCACCTCGCTCACCGATATGGCCTGATAAGCCTTGGGCAGATACTTGCCGAGATAGGATATTCCTCCAAGGCCGTAAATCGACACACCGTCGCGGTCAACAAACTTGAACTGGCCCATCTTCTCGTCATAGGCCCACGGTGCCATTATCTCGCAATCCTCTGCTATGCGGGCCTCGCTCCAACGCAGGTTGACATCGCCGTCCACCGCCTCGGCCTCAAGGTCATCCACCACCGGGATATTGCCATTAAGCACTTTGAAAGCCGTCTCGGCGGTATTGTTGTCCTCATTGCCGTCAGCCTCCTCTATCTTCAGGCGCATCACGGCAGTGCCGAGCAGTGCGCGGTCAGCATTCAGCTCAAACAGATAATCCATCCGCTGGCCCGGAGCCACAGGTGTGTTGTCGGCATCGCCTATCATATCTAAAGTGCGCAGCAGCTGCTTGCCACGGTAAATGCCGAGCGACACATTGGGAGCCGGAGCCGTTTCGGCGCCGTTGTTCTCTATCGAAGCGAAATATTCTCCGCGGTCACCCATATTCAGGCGGAAATCGCCCGTAAGCTCGGCCACCTTGAAATCGACACCCTCCAGGTTGCGGATCTCGAAGCGGTCCATCATGAAGTAGCACGAATAGTCCTCGTTGGTCACACGTATAGTCACAGCCACCCACTGCTTGTTGTTGAAAGCCGCAGGGAGCGTGATCTCTTTCAGCTCCCAGCCCTGACCGTCGGTAGGCGTATAGGAAGCTATGGGCTGCATCATCACGTCATCGCATGTGGCGAACACCTCCACAAGCTTGACGCTGATAGCACCGAAGAATAGGTCAAGACCCACCTTCACATTTGAGCATCCCGCTGTGGAGAACTTGGGAAGCGTCACCTGGCCTGTACCCACATATTGGGTACACAGGGCCACACCGCTCGCGTTCGCAGCCGAAGGATCGGCCGTGGCGGGATCGGCAAACAGCCATGACGGGGCAAGATAGGTCAGTTCCTCGAAGAAATACGGATTATAGTTCCACTGAACCTCATCGTTCTGGTTCACGGAGAATGCCTCGGTCATAGGCAGCGCGTAAGGCTTGCCGAGCACAGCCGACATCACCGGGAACGTTTCCTGCGCGCCGACTATATTCCGTGCCTGCACACCGAACTGCACAACCTCCTGTGCCGATCCGGCCGGCACACTGAAAGTCCAGCTCGAGAGACCTTCAACCGTAGCATATTCCACCCATGTGTTCGACTGGGCCATATAACGGGCTATCACATAAGTGCACTTCGTCGGATCCACATTGTGGCCGTTCGGTCCTGTAGTGGGAAGGGTCCAGTTAAGTGTAAGCGTAAGGTTGTCGGCCGATATGGAGTAATCCAAGTCCACCTGCAGAGGCAGATCCTCGCCTGTGTAGACTTCACCATGCACTGTCTCGCCCTCTACATCACCCGTCCATGTGGTCACGGCTATATCGTTCAGGCCCTGCTTGGTGGCCACGGTGGCATTCACCGCCTGTCCGGGAGTACCCGACACCTCCGAGGCAGCTTCGCCGCATTTCACCACAGCCTTGATCACAGTGCCTGTGGCAATAGCCGCTCCGGTGCGGTCAGTCGTCGGGAGCTTGAACGAAGCAGTGGCGTTAAGTGCACCGAGAGCGCCGGGTGTCAGCGTGAGATCTGTCACAGCCCCGGGAGCGTTGGCCGACGTATTTACAGCCGTTACACGGAACTTGCGGGCATATATCCTGTAGATATTCGTGGGTGTCACACAGTGCAGGCCGATATAGTTCACACCGGCTTTACCCACCTGGAATATCTGTTCGTATTTCACCCAGTTCACCTCCTTGTCCTTGTTCTTCACATATTCCGTGGCCGGGGTGATCACCGTCATGGCCGACGGATTGGCCGACGGGCCTACCGCCACCTCAAGCACCTCGGCACCTGTCTGGAACGGATGGTTGGGACACCCCACTTCCATCTCAAGCTTATAATAACCCGAAGCGTCAGGGAAATTGATGCCCGGAAGCATCAGCCAGTCATCGCTCGGAGCAGTGTCATCGTAGGCGCAAAGTTGGTAGAAACCGCCGGTGAAAGGAGTCTGGCGGTCATAGTTCCAGGTGCGTCCGTCACCGTTCACGTCGATTATCTCGAACAGATCTATCACAGCCTCGTCGAGATCCTGCTCTCCCTCGGCGGGAGCTATATACACCGGAAGTTCAAGGGTGTTTGAGGTCACTATCGATTCGCTTTCAGTGCGTACCGACACCTTTCCGTCAGCGCCTACAGCCTCCACGGCCGCCTTGTGGCTCGCCGAGCCGGCCGGCATAGTGACGGCAAGTGAAGTACCGCCCACGGGTGCCTGGTTCATCTTCTGGCCGTCGACATATACGTTGTATTTTATTCCGGCCACATCCACATACCCGTTATGGGCGCCCGAAGTCACAGCCGACCATGTCACCGTTGTGGCGGTGAGGGTGACAGTGGCAGGAGCCGCAGGTGTGTCCGTACCGACGTACCGCACTTGCGTTGTGGGAGCGCCGCGCAGTTCGTCAAGCCCCGAATACACATAAGGGGTCAGCTTGAACTCATGTTCACCCTCGGTCACGGTGAGCGTGCAGCTTACCGTCTCGCCGGGAGTGCCCGAACGCATGGCCTGCTGCGTGCCGTCCACAGCCATGCGGACATATACCCTGTCAGTCAGCGCTGTGCCATCCGTATCCTTGGTGGGAAGCGTCACCGTCACCGTGCCGTTCAGAGCGGCACCCGCAAAGTCTATCGACACATTCTCAAGCATGGCCGGAGCGCCTGGAGCCGCATAAGCGTCATCCACATAAAGACACCCCCATTGCTCGTTATTGGCCCGGTCACCGAGCACAGTGTATGACCGGCCGTCAATAGGGAAACGCACTATCTCGCTTATGCCATAATCAGCCTCGTCAAGTATGGCTATGAATCCCTTGTCAGCCGGGCTGTAGACCATCGCTCCAAGATATGCGTCGACAGGGAAACCGGTGGATCCCACCTTGGTAAACCGCTTGGCTGTATAATCCCATTTATACAGGTCGGCCATGTCATCGATGGAATAAAGGGCGCCGTCAACCGGACACCATGCGAAGGCCAGCGGTATCATCGCCTCCGACACATCAGCCACATGCGTGAACGTATGCGTGGCCGGATCGTAGGTTTGCATTGCGCCGGCATTGCCGCTCTTATTCGAAGTCACCACATAGACTACATCGTTGTCCGAATCGTAAGCGGCATGGTACACACACACATCATAGCCGTTGAATATGTCAAACGACCCTTCCTCGGTCTTGTTGCCCGTGGCAAGGTCAAACGTCTTGTAGCCGGCATCGGTAATTCCGGTGGTGGTATTGGTATATGACAGGAAATACACCTTGCCGTCCTTGACAAAGCCCGCGCTCGGGCCCGAAGTCCGATATTCCGTATCAAGGCGCCACGCAAGTTTCTGCGACGTGCCGGTTACATTGGTGTACCATCCTTTAGTTCCGGAGGACCACCCTGTACTGTACGTAAGAGCGCCCTGAAGGTTGGCCGCTATATCCGATGCGGCGCGTGCCGGCGCTTTCATGGGCGTTTTCACCTTCACCGGCTTCTTTGCGCGGGCTTTGTAATGGAAATAACGCGAGGCAGGGCGCACATCCTCTCCTTTACGGTGTTTCATATTGGCCGGTAACGGCACTTCCTCCTGCGCTTTCAACAGGCTGCGTCCCGCGGTTCCCCCCGAGGCCTCACGGGTCAGCTGCGCGCCCGCAGGCAGGGAGAGAGCGGCTGCGCACATACCGATAGCAAATACTTTTTTCAACATGGGTAAGTCAGTTAATTATTGGATTTATTGTTTACAGGTAATCACTTATAAGTCCACAATATTAGTTAAAACGCTTCAATTATCCAAATTTTCCACCCATAAGCTTTTGACTTTGGCAATATGAAACAATCAGCCATGCCGGCGGAGAAATGCCGGCATGGCTGATATGTCAATTTGCTATCTCCGGATAGCTATATGTCAGAGATAATTACCGTTGAAACGAAGTTTCACATCGTTGACTATCTGCTTGATACGCTGCTCGCGCTCTTTGGGGCAGATAAGAAGCACATCGCCCGCATCAGCTATTATATAGTCCTGCAGACCGTCCACCACCACGAGCTTGTCATCCTTCACGGCCACAATGTTGCCCGTGGAGTTGTAAGCCAGCACAGCACAATTCTGTGTCACATTCGCATCACGGTTTTTCGGCGACTGGTCATAAAGCGCGCTCCACGATCCGAGATCACTCCAGCCGAAATCCACCTTCTCCACAAACACGTTGCGGGCTTTCTCCATCACGGCATAATCCACCGAGATAGCGGGACTCGACTCGAAGCATGCGTTTATAAACTCACGCTCGCCCGGCGTACCATATGCTCCTACCCCGCGCTCAAACAATGTTGCCAGATCCGGCGAATACATGGCCAGCGCCTTGAGTATTTCCGAAGTGCGCCAAAGGAATATCCCCGAATTCCAGAAAAACTCACCCGACGCGAGAAACACTTTCGCCAATTCTATATCAGGTTTTTCGGTAAAGGTCTTCACCGAGCTTATCTCTCCGGTCACCGCATCCCCCTGCTGGATGTATCCATAGCCTGTTTCAGGCCGCGAAGGCTTTATGCCGAGTGTAAGCAGAGCCTCATGGGCCTCCACAAACTCAAACCCCGTCCTCACCGAGTCGATAAACGATTGCTCGCGGGTAATCAGATGGTCGCTCGCAAGCACTATCATTGACGACTCTGGATCCCGCGCGGCTATATGGTGTGCCGCCCAGGCTATGCAGGGAGCTGTGTTGCGCCGTGCCGGCTCCAGAAGCACCTGCTCCGGATCCAGATCGGGCAGCTGCTCAAGCACAAGCCCCGAATACTGCTCGTTGGTCACCACCACTATGTTCTCACGGGCCACTACCGGAAGTATGCGGTCGTAAGTCATCTGAAGCAGCGAGCGTCCCGTTCCGAGAAAGTCAATAAACTGTTTGGGCAGGTCCGTACGGCTGTAAGGCCAGAAACGGCTTCCTATGCCGCCGCACATAATTACGCAATATCGTGCCATATCGTTTTATTATGTTGTGTGAATATAAGGTATTGAAAAAATACAAAGGGGAAGCGGAAGTCGGTTCCCGACAGCCGTTTCCCCTTGCATAAGTATATTTTCAGTACACCGCTGCGCGGTTACCTCTTGTCAATGCTTAGTCTATCTCCTCGTCAGCTTCGTAACCGCCCATCTCGCGGATAGCGTTCTTCAGCATCACATACTGCTGGAAAAGGTGGTTCACGGGAACCTCTCCCTCGGTGTAGTCATGCATCGGGCTCTTGAGGAAGAAGCTCAGGAGATACAGGTGTATCTAAAACATCTTGTAAAATTGTTTCAAGAACTTGACCTTTATAAAGAGAAGAAACATAGTCTACAAGATAGCGTACAAGTGTTTTAGGAACTGAAACATTGACAGCGTACATGGACATATGATCACCATTATAAGTTGACCAACCTAAAGCAACTTCGCTTAAATCACCTGTTCCAATGACAAGTCCACCAATTTGATTTGCTTTATTCATTAAGATTTCAGTACGTTCACGGGCTTGAACATTTTCATAAGTAACATCATGTACATTTTCATCTTGATCAATATTTTTAAATTGCATTCTTACAACTTCAGCAATATTGACAGTTTGACTTGTCACTCCAAGTTCTTCCATGAGACCTAAAGCGTTATTTTTTGTACGTGATGTTGTTCCAAAACAAGGCATTGTCACACAGAC
>URII01000065.1 GCA_900547825.1 uncultured Porphyromonadaceae bacterium | reverse complement strand
CAACTTCGAAGGTGGCTGCTATGCAAAGGTTATCAACCTTGACAAGGACAGCGAACCCGACATCTATAACGCCATCAAGCGCAACGCCCTTCTCGAGAACGTTACCGTTGACAAGGACGGCAAGATCGACTTCACCGACAAGTCGGTTACCGAGAACACCCGCGTGTCATATCCTATCGACCACATCAAGAACATCGCACGTCCCAGCAACGGCCCCGCTGCCAAGAATGTGATTTTCCTGTCGGCTGACGCATTCGGAGTGCTTCCTCCCGTATCTATCCTCACTCCCGAGCAGACCAAGTACTACTTCCTCTCCGGCTTCACCTCCAAGCTCGCCGGTACAGAGCGCGGCATCACCGAGCCCACTCCTACATTCTCCGCATGCTTTGGTGCAGCCTTCCTTTCGCTTCACCCCACAAAGTATGCCGAGGAACTTGTTAAGAAGATGGAAGCCAACGGTGCAAAGGCTTATCTCGTGAACACAGGCTGGAACGGTACCGGCAAGCGTATCTCCATCAAGGATACCCGCGGTATCATCGACGCTATCCTTGACGGCGCTATCCTCAAGGCTCCCACCAAGCAGATCCCCGTGTTTGATTTCACCGTGCCAACCGAACTTCCCGGTGTTGATCCCAAGATCCTTGATCCGCGCGACACCTACACCGATCCCGAAGAGTGGAACAAGAAAGCCCACAAGCTCGCTGAAATGTTTATCGCCAACTTTAAGAAGTTCGAGAACAACGAAGCCGGCAAAGCTCTCGTGGCAGCCGGTCCCAAACTCTGAGATAAGTAATTGAAGCCTTTGCTGAAAAGCATTGGTTGGCAATCATACAGATCGGCCCCGCACAGGACTCCATAACCCGTGCGGGGCCTTTTGTTCCCACTGAATAAATCCCTTATATGAGATATTTCCTTTCCGCCGGCGAAGCCTCAGGCGATCTTCACGCCGCAGCGCTCATGCAGCAGCTCGCCCGGCTTGACACCTCTGCTGAGTTTCATTTTCTCGGAGGCGACGGCATGGCCTCAGCAGCATCATGTGAGCCGCTAATCCATATACGCGACATGGCCTTTATGGGATTCAGCGAAGTGCTCCGTAATCTCTCAAAGATCAGGCGTAACATGTCCGTGGCCCGCGCCTCCTTGGGTGCTTTGCGTCCCGACGCCGTTATCCTTGTCGATTATCCGGGATTCAATCTCAAGCTCGCACGTTATGCCCATAGTCTCGGCCTTCCTGTGTTCTATTACATAGCACCTAAAGTGTGGGCCTGGAAAGAATGGCGCGTGAAATCCTTGCGGCGCTATTGTACGGAAATACTGTCTATTCTCCCTTTCGAGACGGAATTTTTCGCCCGCCATGGCATGGATGTGACTTACGTGGGAAATCCATCTGTGGAGGAAATCGACGCACGCCTATGCTCCATGCCACCCAAACATGATATGTTTGAATCATTCGGACTTGACGCTGACCGTCCGTTGTTGGCGCTTGTGCCCGGCAGCCGGGTAGGGGAGATACGTAACAACTTACCGGTAATGGACGCTGTGGCTCGCCTCCATCCACAAGTGCAACCTGTAATATGCGGCACACCGGGCATTCCCCCCGATCTATACTCCTCCATTTCGTCATTGCGTGTCATAACAGGTGCCACAATGCAACTTATGGCTCTGGCCCGGGCGGCACTTGTCACCTCCGGCACCGCAACCCTCGAGTGTGCCCTCGCCGCAACCCCGCAGGTAGCATGTTACCGCGCCAACGGCTCCCGGTTCTCGCATGCCCTGTTCAGTCATATTCTCAAAGTGCCCTATGTCACCCTCCCCAATCTCATAGCCGGAGGGCCGGTAATTCCGGAAATGCTTCTGCACCATTGCAACCCCTCCGAAGTCGGCAGCCGTCTCACCCCGCTCCTTGATCCGGAAAGCGAAGTCCGCCGGATTCAGCTGCAAGGTTACGCGACCATGCGCAGCCGCCTCGGCCACACACATGCCGCAGCCACAGCCGCCGCCCGCATCCTCCACCACCTCAACCCATGACAATATATGTCAGAGGTCTTTGAGGGTGGCGAGGTCGGTGAGCAGGTCGAATAGGTTTTCGGTGCGGTCGGCCAAAAGGGCGAAAAGATGGTCGGCCTCCTGCGGATCAACTAATTTCAGATCGGCATAGCGGTCCTCCGTGGTCAGAAAATCGGTAAGCGGAAGTGTCGGCTTGGGATAGTCGATTGTGAGCGGAGCAAGCCCCTTGGCCACATTATCGGGATTGTAGCGGTAAAGCTGCCAGTAACCCGATTCAACGGCTTTCCGCTGCGCTATGCATGCATGACTCATGCCGGCACGCAGTCCGTGGTTGATACACGGACAGTATGCTATCACTATCGACGGTCCCTTGTGGGTCTCGGCCTCTGTCAGCGCATCGATGGTTTGCCGGTAGTTTGCCCCGAGACACACTGACGCCACATACGTGTTGGGATAACACATCATCATGCGCCCTAAATCCTTTTTATAAGTGCGTTTGCCATCGGCCGCGTATTTTGCCACGCAACTCAGCGGAGTAGCCTTCGACATCTGCCCCCCTGTGTTGGAATAGCATTCCGTATCCAGCACGAGGATATTTATATCCGTGTTACGGGCCATCACATGGTCGAGCCCGGCGAATCCTATGTCGTAGGCCCATCCGTCACCCCCTATCGCCCATACCGTCTTTTTGCCGAGAATATCAGCCTGGGCGGTGATGAACGAATAAGCCGACGGATCCTGGCATCCGTTTATGGCCTCCGTAAGTTTCCGTCCTGCGGTCTCCGATCCGGTAGCGTCATCCTTGACGGCGAGCCATCCGGCGGCAGCGTCGCGTATATTCTGCGGAACGGAAGTGTCGCCGGTGAGTTCATTCAACCGAGCTGCCAATTCCTCGCGGCGTGAGGCTATGGCCACTGCCATGCCGTAGCCGTATTCGGCATTGTCCTCGAAAAGTGAGTTGCCCCATGCCGGGCCGCGTCCGTCATTGTCGGTGCAATAGGCATTGCTGGGATAGTTGGCGCCCCACACGGAGCTGCACCCCGTGGCATTGGCTATCAGCATCCGGCGTCCGAAGAGCTGTGTGAGCAGTTTCACATAGGGGGTCTCGCCGCATCCTGCACAGGCTCCTGAGAACTCCATCAGCGGCCTAACGAACTGCGATCCGTTTATGGTGTTGTGGGGCAGCAGATTGTCCTTTATGGTTACATGCCGCTCTATGTAGTCGAGCATCGGTATCTGCCGGTCCATCTCAGGCCGCAGGGGCACCATTGTAAGTGCATGGCCGGGACATATCACAGCGCACGATCCGCAACCGGTACAATCCTCGGGATATACCTGTATGCGGAATTTCAGTCCGGCAAGCTTGCGGCTGTGCGCCTCGGCGAGAGTCAGTCCATCGGGTACTCCGGCAGCTTCCTCAGTGTCAAGAAGATACGGGCGTATGGTGGCGTGGGGGCATACCAAAGAACATTCCGTGCACTGCACACATTTCTCATAGTCCCATTGCGGTATCTGGAGGGCTATGCGGCGTTTCTCGTAAGCAGTGGTGCCCATCGGCATTGATCCGTCGGGAGTGAAAGCCGACACCGGAAGCTTGCCTCCTTCCAATTTCAGGCATGGACGTGCCACATTGCGGATAAATTCCGGCACGCCCGCTTCCTCGGGAACAGGGCTGTCCGTAGCATCGGCCCATGAGGAGGGATAATGGACCTCGACAGCAGCATCCACCGCCATATCAATGGCCTTGAGATTGTCGTCCACCACCTTGCCGCCTTCGTGCATATAGATTTTTTCCACATTCTGTTTCAGAAGTTCCACAGCCTGCTCTATGGGAAGAACTGCCGAGAGCTTGAAGAACACCGTTTCCATTATCATGTTTATGCGGACTCCGAGATCGGTGGCTACCGCTATTTTCGCAGCATCCACGTTGTAGAGCCGTATGTTTTTCGATGCTATGCCGCGTTTGAGCGATGCGGGAAATTCCCGTTCCATGTCATCGATATTCCATGAGGAGTTGATTACGAACGTGCCGCCCGGACGCAACATTTCGGTCAAATTAAATCGCTTTACATACACATCCTTGTTGCAGCCCACATAACCCGCGCTGCTGATGTTGTAGGCCGCGCTTATGGGCGCATCGCTTATCCTGAGCTGGGATATGGTATAACCGCCCGACTTCTTGGCCGAATATTCGAAATATGCCTGTACATAGGTGTCATGTTGCGAGGCGAGGACTTTGGCAGCCTGTTTGGTGGCTCCTACTGTGCCGTCGGAGCCCATGCCATAGAACACAGCTTCCATGACATTTCCCCCCATGGGGGCTTCTGCACGGTCATAATCAATCGAAAGATGGGTCACATCATCGTCAATGCCTACCGTGAACCGTGGGCGTGGCGCTGATTTTGCCATCTCGTCGAACACTCCTATAGCCATTGCCGGACTGAAATCCTTGCTGCTCAGGCCATAGCGGCCACCTATTACCTTTACATCGCGTCCTGACGACTGTATTGCCGCGGCAACGTCGAGAAACAGCGGTTCGCCCTGCGATCCCGGCTCTTTTGTGCGGTCGAGTGTGGCTACAATGTGGGCTGTGGGCGGAATGGCTGCAAGCAAAGCTTCGGTGGGGAAGGGGCGGAACAGCCGCAACGCCACCATTCCGGTTCTCTCTCCTGAGGCATTGAGCATATCAACCGCCTGCCTTACTGTCGCGGTGGATGAGGCCATGGTAACTATCACGCGGTCGGCCTGCGGATCACCGTAATAGTCGGCGAGTCCGTAACGGCGTCCGGTCAGTTCGCCTACTTTATCCATCACTTTCTGCACCACGCCGGGAAATGCGTCATAGAGCCGGTTGGCAGCCTCACGGTTCTGGAAATACACATCGGAGTTCTGGCATGATCCCCGCAATGTGGGATGCTCGGGATTGAGCGCACGGCTGCGGAACTGACGGATATTGTCGAAGTCCACAAGCGATTTCATTTCGTCGAAGCTTATCGCATCGATAGTGGCAAGCTCATTGCTCGTACGCCATCCGTCGAAAAAGTGGCACACCGGCACTGATCCCTCTATGGCGGCGAGATGTGCCACAAGTGCCAGATCCATTGTTTCCTGCACTGAGGCCGAGGCAAGGAAGGCAAACCCTGTGGCACGGCACGCCATCACGTCCTGATGGTCGCCATGGATCGACAGCGCCTGTGTGGCAAGTGACCGTGAGCCCACATGGAAGACAGCCGGAAGCAGGTTGCCGGCTATCTTGTACATGTTGGGGATCATGAGCAGAAGACCCTGCGAGTTGGTGAACGTAGTGGCCAGTGAACCTGCCGCCAATGCGCCGTGGGTGGCTCCTGCCGCCCCGAGCTCGCTCTCCATCTCCTTTACCTGCAGCGGTGAACCGAAGATGTTCCTTAAGCCCGCGAGGCCCCATTTCTGTGCCACTTCACCCATTTCGGCAATAGGGGTTATGGGATAGATCGTGGCTACTTCGCTGAGTGCGTAAGCTACCCATGTGGCGGCGGCGCAGCCGTCCATCAGTTGTTTATTATTCATGTGTGTCAGTGTGTTGGAATATAGGGAATGTGAAAAAGCGGGCCGCGTGAACCGACGTTTTACTCTCGGCGTCCACGCGGCCCGTATATCAGGAGAATTCAACTAAAGCCCGTTAGGCGAAAGCATGCATGGCCATATCGGTGAGCCATATCCACAGCGGGCAGAATCCGATGAACAGGATCACACTCAGAGTCAGCGATGATGTGCCGGTGGCCACATACGTGTTGTATTCGTCGGCGATGATGATACCGGAGAATGCAGGAGGAAGGGCAGCTGCCACAACGAGCATCTTGAGGTTAAGCGGATCCATGTGGAAAAGCAAGCCGAGGATAAGCACCACAGCGGGCATAAGCACCATCTTCATTATGGAGCCGAGTACAGCCTGCCAGTTGACGGTGAACTTTATGGCGGCGAGTGTGATACCTGCCGAGAATACGGCCATGGACGCATTGGCTTTGGCTATGAGGTCGAACGACGGACTCAGATAAGCGGGCCAGGGAATTCCTACCACTACCCATATCACGGCTAAGATCGGCGCCCATGCCACAGGCTGCTCCAATGCGTGGAGTACCGGCGCCCATGCGCTCTGCTTTTTGACTGTGCCAGGCTGTTTCTCAAGCGAGGCATTCATCAATGAAAGGCCCACGGGAATACCGATGGCATTAACCACTATGCCTACTATAGCTACCACAAGCGCAACGGCAGGGGAGGTGCCGAATATGGGTTCAAGCACCGCGAAACCGAGAAATCCGATTGTGGGAGATCCACTGATCAGCGCACTTACAGCCGCATCGGCTCCGGTGTTCTTTTTAAACATGCGGAACACGAAGTACACCAGCATAAAGCATGCCATGATGCCTACCGTGGCCACTATGGTGAGTTTTATGTCACGTACCAGATCCTCACGTGAGGCCTGCACGATAGATACAAACAATGCTGCGGGCAACGCGTAGTCAAGCACTACTTTGTTGAACTTCTTGGAGTCCGCACCGCTGAATATCCCTTTCTTTCCCGAGATATAACCTGCAAGCATCACCACTATGATGGGGACGATTGCGTAAAGGATTACATGAGATAGATTCATAACTCTAAATTAAATAGTTGATAAAAAGCTTGTAGCTGCTGACGTTTACACGGTGTAATCGATCAGCGGGGCAGGGTTGAGATAGCCTATGTGGCCGCTTTCCTTGCCTGAGTCGGCGGCAAGCTGCACATCGATAAGGCAGGGCTGCTTCGAGGCTATGGCTTCAGTCAGCGCCGTAGCAAGCTGATCAGGTTCGGTGACATAATAGGTCTTGGCTCCGAAAGCTTCGCCGAATTTGTCATACCGGGCATTTATGTCGAGGGTTGTGGGAGCCGGATCAGCACCACCGCCGGGATTGACACCTACACCGTTGTAGATACCGCCATTGTTGAATATCACCACTGTGACGGGGAGTTTGAAGCGGCATATCGTCGAGAAATCCATGCCGGAGAATCCGAAAGCCGAATCGCCTTCAACCGCAACCACGCTTTTGCCAGTGGCCACTGCGGCTCCTATGGCCGATCCCATGCCCATTCCCATTATGGCCCATGTGGCGCAGTCCACGCGGTGGCGCGGCAGGCTCATGTTCACGGCGTCGCGGGTATCGTCGAGAGTGTTGGCCCCTTCATTGACGAGTATCACATCAGGGTTGGCCTCAATTACAGGTTTTATGGCACTAAGTGCCGTCCAGTGGTTCATTGGGCGTGCGGGTGCTGCTGTGGCGAGCCGTTCGGCAAATTTGGCGTTCTTGGCTTTGGCCTCGGCCTGCAGAGATGTGAGCCATGCCGGGTCGGCTGACATTGTGCGCGTTGACAGGGCTTCCATGAGGGCGTCAAGCGACAGGGACATATCGCCTACCACAGGCGCTGCGATGGGCACATTGACATCAATCTCCTGCGGTTCGACATCAAGCTGAATGAACTTCATGGCGGGATTCCAACGTCCGCGTCCGAACGAGAGCATCCAGTTGAGGCGGGCGCCGATCACCAGTACAACATCGGCCTTTTCCATGATGGTGGAGCGGCATGACAGGGCGCTCAGAGGGCCGTCGTCGGGCATTAGGCCCTTGGCCATTGACATGGGCAGATAGGGAATGTTGTATTTTTCTATGAGTGTTTTGATCTTGTCATCGACCTGACAGTAGGCGGCTCCCTTGCCGAGCAACACTGCCGGATGCTTGGCTGCGGCGAGAATGTCGGCGGCACGGTTCACAGCTTCCTGATTAGGAGCTACGGGCGAGTAGAGGTCAACCGGGTCATAGAAAAGTTTTTCGGCGTCCTCACTGTTCATTATCTCGGCGAGGGCGGGAGTGGTCATGTCTATATATACACCTCCGGGGCGTCCGCTTACAGCAGCACGGTAGGCGCGGGCCACAGCCGATGGTATGTCCTTGGCATGTGAGCAGCGGAAAGCCGCTTTTACCAAAGGTTTGGCGGTGTTGAACTGATCAAGCTGCTCGTATGTGCCCATGTTCATATCCACCATGGTGGGATCGGAGGCGCCGGATATCTGTATCATAGGATAACAGTTGACCGTGGCATTGGCCGTTGCCGTGAGGCCGTTGAGAAATCCGAGGGAGGATACGGTGAGGAGAACGCCGGGAGTCTTGGTGAGATATCCGTGGGTGGCGGCAGCCATACCGGCCTGTTGCTCGAAGCGGAACCCTACATATTTCATTCCGACTTTCTGCATCGCATAGGCTGCTTCGGTAACAGGTATACCGACAAGCCCATATACGGTGTCGAGATTTAGCCGTTTCAATGCCTGGGCTAATATATACATACCGGTCACCTGCTGGGGAAACTGAGGTGTTGCGGGGTTTGTAGTTGTCATAATAAATAAGCTGTTTAGATGTTTGGATTCATTTTATGCTTTGGGCATAGGTTCGGTGGTGCCGTTCTTGGCCATTTCGGCCTGCTGTTCGGCAGTATATCCGAGCGAAGTGAGCACTTCGGCGGTGTTTGCGCCCAAGGCCGGAGCCGGGCCGTAAACGGGCTGATAGTTTGACATGGTGAACGGACAGCCTACGGTGACAAATTCGCCGATTTCGCCACCTTGGTTGATCTTTACAAGGGTGTTGCCGTCATAAAGGCTCTCGTCGGTAAGGATCTCCTTTGTGGAGAGTACGGGACCCACAGGCATTCCGGCTTTTGCGAGTAATTCGGTGACTTCATATTTGGTCTTGTCGGCACACCATGCGCCTATGCGGGCATAGATCTCGTCCTTGTGGCGGTCGCGTGCGTCGGCTGTGTTGAAGTCGGGGTTGGTAAGCCAATCCTGGAAGCCCAAGGCATTGCATGCGAGTTCGAATGACTTGGCATCGCGCTGAAGGATGATATATACGTAATTATTGGCGTCGACTTCCGAGTCATATCCGCCCGAGGGTTTGCATTTGTAGGTCCATCCGAGCACACCTCCGCCCTCTATATTGCCGCAGCGGGGCACACAATCGCCGAATTTCCCGTTGGGGTATTGAGGGAACTGCGACAGATAGCCTATCTTGTCAAGTGTGAGCTGGTCACGTGTCTTGATACGGCAGAGGTTAAGGCAAGCATTGTGCATGGACTGATATACAAAGCATCCTTCGCCGGTTTTCTCACGCTGCACTACAGCTGCAAGAAGTCCGATAAGCAGGTGCATGCCTGTGTTGGAGTCGCCGAGCGCGGCGCCCGACTGGGTAGGCACGTTGTAATCACCGTCATACCATCCGGTGGTGGCTGCGGCTGCGGCCGTTACCTGGGCTATAGGCTCGTAGGCTTTGAGGTCCTTGTACTTTGACGATTCGGGAAAGCCTTTTATCGTGCCGTAGATACAGCGGGGGTTGAGCTGATGCACAACCTCCCAGCTGAAGCCTAATTTATCCATGGCTCCCGGGTGGAGGTTTTCTACAAATATATCGGCTTCCTTGATAAGCTTGGTCAGCACTTCCTTGCCGTCGGGAGTCTTGGCGTCAAGAGTCAGTGACTTTTTATCGGAATTAAGCTGGAGATAATAGTAGCTCGGGAGGTTCGGATCAAACTGAAGTTCCTTGCGTGTGGCGTCACCTACACCGGGACGTTCGATTTTTATTACATCGGCACCGAGCCATGCAAGCATCTGGGTACATGAGGGACCTGACTGCACTTCGGTGAAGTCGATTACCTTGATTCCTTGAAGAGGGGCTGTGTTCATAGTTTTGCGTTATTGACGGCTCACTGTAAAGTGAGCGGGTTAATAGATTATGTTTTTGTTAGTTTTTACTGTTCGTTGCATATACAACAAACCACAAGGCGGATGTTAAAGACAACAATAGTTAAAAAATGCAAAAGCACTTGTGCATTGCATTATAATAGAGGCGGGATGGCCCGTTTTGTGGGCCATCCCGCCAAATGTCACCGATATGGATTGGTTATCGGATTATGATTTTTTCTGTAGTGGAGCCTGTGCGGCGTATATATATGCCGGGAGCGGTGGGTGTGTCGACTCTGAGGCCGCTTATGGTGTAGTATTCGGCTTTGCCTGATTCGGCGTCGGCTTCTATGCCTGATATTCCTGCATTGTCGGATACGGTGAACGACAGGGTGAACGGTGCGCTATACCAGTTGTCGGGATATTTGGCTATCTCGAAGCACTGGGCGGGGAATGAAAGGGTATAGTCGCCGTTCGCGGTGATGGGATCGTTAAATTCGAGCCAGATTACGTGTGCCTCGTTGAAGGTGTCGGGATCGGGGGTAAGGGTATATGATGCCTCTATTTTTCCTTCAGCATTGCTTACCTCGATGTCGAAAGCTTTGGGACCGAGGTAGGCTGAAGTTAGCTTGGGCGACTGCACCGCTATTTTTTCAAGTGCGGTTACGGAGGAGCCAGGCAGCGGGTCAGATGTTATTTCGCCGCTGAAATATTCAGGTTCGGGGATATCTCCTCCTGTCACTACTAGTGTCACGATGAAGTGCTCGTTGTCCGTTTCATTATAGCCGTAGAATGCACCTTCGGGAATGTAGATTGTATAATGGCCCGGCGTGTTGATGGGCTCGGCGAGAGTCCATGTGAGGATGTTGTGCAGGTCGCCTGATGTAGAGGTGATGGCGTTGACTAAAGAGCCGTTGATGGTTATTTTGGATTCGCGGGAGGCAGAGAATAGGAACATATCTTCCTCTGCTACGACAGAGAAAGATGTGAGCACAGGAATTTCCGTGCCGGCTGCAGGGACAAACTGATAGCCTTCGGGCACAATGTTCTGTACAACATCGCCGGGACCTTGGCCTCCTCCGCCTGAACCGTTCTCAACGGTATAGGTGAATTCGATCAGCGGGCTGGGGTCACCGTCCCAGCCTATGAGGAATGAATTTTCGGGAATTATTATGGAGTATGTGCCATCATCGTTGACCGGAGTGTCGAGAGTGAATTTCAAATCCTCGTATGACACTTGAGTCAATGCGGCAGTATATGTGCGTCCGTTGATGAGTACATCGGCTGTGTTGACGTTTAGTTTTTTCTCCAGCCATCCGCTGCTTACGGTAAATTCGCTGATAGACTCCATTTTGGATCCGTCGGCGGGCGAGAGTCCGGTTATGCTTGGTGGTAAAGCAGCATAAGCGCACATGGCGTTTGCAAACAGGGTTGCCGTAAGGGCGATCCGTGTAAAAGTTTTTGTCATAAAGATCAGTTGTAAGGGTTAGTAATATTTGGATGCTACAAAATTAAATTAAAAATCCGGATTGTCAAATTTCTGTGAAACAAACAATCCGGATTTTTAACTCATGACAGCATTGGGGTCAGTCCACTTTTACCTTTATGCTGTGGCGTTGGGCGCTGACTATGTATATTCCTTGCGGGAGCGAGAATGTGCGGGAACCGCTTATGGTGGCAGAGGCCACGGTGCGGCCCTGGACGTCAGTGATGCG
>URII01000064.1 GCA_900547825.1 uncultured Porphyromonadaceae bacterium | reverse complement strand
AAAGCGTTTCGTGAGGGTAACGAAATAGTCTACGGTGTGAGAAAAAGCCGTGCCACCGACACATGGTTCAAGCGCAACACAGCCCGCGCATTCTATCGGCTCCAGAAAGCCATGGGTCTGCGGACCATATATGACCATGCCGATTACAGGCTTATGTCGCACAGGGCGTTGGAACTCCTGTCGGAATATGGCGAAAGCAATCTTTTTCTGCGCGGTATAGTGCCAATGATAGGGTTAAAGACCGCCGTGGTTACTTATGACCGCAATCCGAGGGTAGCCGGAGAATCGAAATATCCCTTGTCGAAAATGCTGAGTTTCTCAGTCGACGGCATAACATCCTTCTCGGCCAAGCCATTGCGCATGATCTTTATGACAGGGCTTGTACTTATGCTGTTGGATGTAGTTGTGGGAATATACGTAATGCTCTCATATTACAATGACCATGTGATATGGGGATGGACCTCAATAATATTGTCAGTATGGTTCCTTGGTAGCCTGATGCTGATATCGCTCGGCATAGTGGGGGAATATATCGGCAAGATATTCATGGAGGTCAAACACCGTCCGCGCTTCGCGGTAAAAGATTCATTGTTCGACTGATCTTTCATAGGAATGCAGGGAATAGAAAAAGAAATAGCATCACGCACAGGCTTCGGTGAATCCGAAGTCGGAGAAATTCTGAAAGCATTCCGCTCCACAGTGGAGGAGGCATTGCTTTCGGGCGACAGCGTGGCATTTCCCCGTTTCGGTACCTTTAACGTAGTGAAGGAAGATGACAAGATAATCAATGATCTCGCCACAGGCAAAAAAGTGCTTTTGCCTCCGGCAATACATGTGGAATTCCGTGAAAGCGAGAGCTTACGCAAACAGCTCGGCAAAGAATAGCCACTAAAATTTTCACCTTATGTCCAGGACATTAACACTCAACATACTTGCCGACATGATAGCCGGGAGGGCCGGATGCGACCCTGCCATGGCGGAAAAGATAGCAGGGTGTTATATAGCAATTGTAACTGAACGCATATCATCCTCCGGACATGCGGCAATAGAAGGTATCGGAGAGTTCAGTGTAAGCGGCATTGGTGGAAACCATATACTGTTCCGTCCCGACAATGCGCTGGCACGAAAACTGAATGAGCCGTTTGAGATGTTCGAGCCGGTTGAACTTGACACTGATTTCCCTATCGAACTACTTGAAACACCCGCCGGCCATACTACTTTGCCGGACAATTCCACACCTGAAAAGGAAGATACCGGCCCAACCACAACCCTGACTGAAAACGAGACCTCGGATAGAGTTCAGATACAGGAAGCGGCTCCATCAGTTACGATCAAGGCGCAAACCGAAACTGAACCCGAAACAACCCTGACTTCGGACTCAGAAACACCGGAACTGCAACCGGACAATACAGAATTGCCTATAGCAACGGAACAGGATGTTGAAAACCGCCCCTATCGCAGGCCATGGCGCGGTATATGGCTCGCAGCAGGATTCATTGCCGGTATCGCGGCAGGATTGCTGCTGCATGATCCATTGAGCCATCTGTGGGAACGAAACGGCCATAAAGAGGTAACACCCGCTGAAGCTGTAAAATCAGAGAAACCCCGGACAACAACGCAATCACCGGACTCTATAGATAATTCAGATCCTATGGCTCAATTGCCACAGGATCCGGTGGCACCGCCAAAGAGCATTGTCGAAACCGTACGTGTGGGCTACGATATAACCCATATGGCAAAAAAACATTATGGCAACAGGTTGCTATGGGTCTATATCTACGATGCAAACCCATCTTTGCCGGCCAATCCTAACCATATCCAGCCGGGGACCGAAGTAATTATACCGGATTTAGAAACATTAGACATTGATCCTGCATCGGCAGAAACATTGACCTATGCCCGTAAAAGAGCGTCGGAAATTTACGGGAGCCTTTGACCTTAACGTGCTAAAAAGTTTTAAAGCCGATAGTTGATAAACAAAATTAACAATCACTTTTCACAATTGATTGTTGTATTTTATAATTTTGTGTGAGTGAAAACCCACGCAATCAACTAACAACTTCAACTATATCATCCTTATTTTATTATGTCCGAACAGGTCAACATCAAGGAACTCACTGATCTCGTATCCTCAAAAAGTGACTTCGTGCACCTCATCACCCGCGGAATGGAGCAAACCATCGTGGGGCAGAAACATCTGATCGACTCGCTGTTAATAGCCTTGTTAGCCAACGGCCATGTGCTGCTTGAAGGCGTACCGGGCCTTGCCAAGACCTTGGCTATAAAAACTCTCGCTCAGGTAATCGACGCAAAATACAATCGAATACAGTTTACCCCCGACCTACTCCCGGCCGACGTAATAGGCACTATGATCTACAGTGTCAAAAACGAGAAGTTTGAAATCAAACGCGGTCCGATATTCGCAAACTTCATTCTTGCCGACGAAATCAACCGTGCCCCGGCCAAAGTTCAGAGTGCTTTGCTTGAGGCCATGCAGGAACGTCAGGTCACAATCGGCGACAACACTTTCCCTCTCGACGAACCGTTCCTTGTAATGGCCACACAGAACCCCATAGAGCAGGAAGGCACTTATCCGCTGCCTGAAGCACAGGTTGACCGTTTCCTGCTCAAGGTTCTCATCGGATATCCGTCAAAAGAGGAAGAAAAAGCTATCATACGTCAGAATGTAGCGGCAAATCCCGTAAAAGTGACGGCCCTTATGAAACCGGAGGAGATAATTGACGCACAGAAAGTGGTGAAAATGATCTACCTTGACGAAAAGATCGAGCGTTACATTGTAGACATAGTGTTTGCCACACGCTTTCCGGCCGACTATAGCCTGAATGACCTGACAAACATAATCTCATTCGGCGCCTCACCACGTGCATCCATATCATTGGCTCGTGCGGCACGCGCATACGCATTCCTGCGTGGCCGCGGCTATGTGATCCCGGAAGATGTGCGTGCTGTATGCCACGATGTGCTGCGTCACCGCATAGGGCTTTCATACGAGGCCGAGGCCAACAATATCACCACTGACGAAATAATCTCCGAGATACTCGACAAAGTGGTTGTGCCCTGACGCAATATATTATGGAACCGAACGAACTTTTAAGAAAAGTCAGGAAAATAGAGATCAAAACCCGCGGATTGTCACAGAACATATTCGCGGGCGAATATCATTCGGCTTTCAAAGGCCGTGGCATGACATTTGCCGAAGTACGTCAGTATCAATATGGCGATGATGTGCGCGACATTGACTGGAATGTGACAGCACGCCTGCGTCAGCCGTTTGTAAAAGTATATGAGGAGGAGCGTGAGCTCACTGTAATGCTTCTTGTCGATGTGTCACGAAGCCGCCTTTTCGGAGCCGAAGGCATTGAGAAACGCGAAATGATAGCTGAAATAGCAGCCACAATCGCATTCTCGGCAATTCAGAACAACGACAAGATAGGCATGCTCTTTTTTTCAGATAAGATAGAAAAGTTCATTCCGCCTAAAAAGGGACGCCGCCACATTCTTTTCCTCATAAGGGAGCTGCTCGATTTCAAACCTGAGAATCCACGCACTGACATAGCCTCGGCGCTCAGATTCTTTACAGATGCACTTAAAAAGCGTACTACGGCATTCCTGATATCCGACTTTATCGATACACATGACTATTATCAGGCTTTGTCAATAGCATCGCGCAAACATGATGTGATAGGGCTTCAGGTATACGACAAACGCGATACCGCTCTGCCTGATGTAGGACTGATGCGGCTGTCGGATCTTGAAACAGGTGCCGAAAGATGGGTGGATACATCTTCGGCCCTTGTGCGTAAGGCTTTCGGCAAATGGTGGTATGAGAGGCAACAGTCCATGAGCGAGACATTCATGAAATGTCGGGTTGACTTCGCTTCCGTGGCCAATGACGAGGACTTCGTGAAATCACTGATGAACCTTTTCAAAAGGCGAGGAGCCAAATAATCAATTCTTTCAACTGTAACAGCCGATGATCAAACGATTAAAAATAGCAGCGTTTTCAGTTTTACTGGCCTCTTTGGCTCCCGCAACAATCCATGCCGCAGGAATAACGTTGGAGGCAAAACTTGACTCAGCCCATCTGCTCATGGGAAAAGTCACCACCCTCAATGTCCGGCTCGTCAAAAAAGCCGATATAAAAGGATCCATACTCGTACCTGTCGACACAATAGCCGAAAAAGTTGAAATAGCAGGAGCGCTCGATCCTGACACTTCCGATCTCGGCAACGGAATTCAGGAAATAAAACAGCGTATCATCCTACAGTCATTCGACTCCGGACTCTATACCTTGCAGCCAGTCCTGTTCGTAACAGAAGCAGGCGACACAATCATATCCAACCGTCCGGTGCTGAAAGTCAATCCTGTGAATGTAGACACCCTTGCAAACATCCACGACTATGCCGACGCACGTGAGGGAGAAAGTAAATTTTTCGACTTCCTTCCCGATTTTCTGACAGATTACGGAATATGGATGCTTATAGCCATGTTCGTAATAATAGGCGGCATAATAGTTTATTTCAAATACCTCAAGAAAGGACGCATACCGCTCATACCGCAGAAAAAACAGGAACCGCCCTATGAACAGGCCATAAAAAGGCTCAACGCACTGCGGGTCAAACAGCTGTGTGAACAGGGCCGTGAAAAGGAATTCTACACTTCACTCACCGACATTTTACGTGACTATCTCGAACGGCGTTTCAATATCAACGCAATGGAGATGACCTCAACCCAAATATTACATGCGTTGGAACACAACGAAGCCACACGGATGCCGCGCAGGCACATGCAGCAACTGCTTGAAATAGCCGACTTCGTGAAATTCGCCAAAGTGCGTCCGCTTCCTGACGATAATGTGAAAGCATTCAACAACGCAATGCAGTTCGTCGAGGACACCAAACCTGTGCCCGTAGAAACCGGAACCGACAGCACCCCCAAACACGAACCCACAAAAAAAGAAGCCCATGATGTTAGCAAGTCCTGAATATTTATGGCTGTTTCTGCTGTTCATTCCCTTGACAGCGTGGTATCTGCGTTCATTCCGGCGCATAAATGCAGCTTTGGGAGTATCCACCTTGGCCCCGCTTGTCAAACTGCCCCGGTCATGGAAAGTGTATGTGTTGCATCTCACATTTTTCATGAAACTGGCAGCCTTGGGGTGCCTGATAATAGTGCTGTGCCGACCACAGAAACGTGACAGCTGGAGCAATTCCACCACCGAGGGCACCGACATAGTGGTGGCACTCGACATATCCACAAGTATGCTTGCCCGTGACTTCAAGCCTGACCGCTTCGAAGCGGCCAAGAAAGTGGCCACCAAATTTGTGGCCGGGCGTGAGAACGACAATATGGGTGTGGTGATTTTTGCGGGCGAAAGCTTCACCGCTGTGCCCATGACAACCGACAGAGCTCTCCTGAGCAACTATATCAACGATATAAAGATCGGTATGCTGGTTGACGGTACCGCGATAGGCGACGGACTCGCCACTTCGATCAACCGCATACGCGACGGGAAAGCCAAGTCCAAAAGCATAATACTCCTAACCGATGGCTCCAACAACACCGGCAACGTCGCTCCCCTTACGGCAGCCAAGATAGCCAAGAAATATGGCATAAAAGTTTACACCATCGGCGTAGGCACAAACGGCAACGCACTATATCCGCAACAGGATGTGACCGGCCGCATCGACTATGTTTCAATGCCTGTGGTGATAGACGAGGCAACACTCCGTAACATAGCCTCTACCACAGGGGGCAAATATTACAGGGCAACGAACAACAGCGTCCTTGCCGAGATATTCGACGAGATCGACAAACTGGAAAAAACCGAAATGGACGTGAAGAACTTCTCATCCACCGAGGATGACTACGAACTGTGGGCAGCCCTTGCGCTCGCTCTCCTTTGCCTGTCGATAATAATCAGAAACACTATTGTCAGAACCATTCCATGATAAGTTTCGAACATCCTACCCTTCTATATCTGCTGTTGCTCATACCGGCAATTACAGGTCTCTGGTTTCTGACACGTTGGGCACGCGTCAGAAAGCTTAGGAAATTCGGCAACCCGGATGTGCTTGCCAATCTCATGCCCGACGCCTCCAAATACATGCCGGGGGTAAAACTCGCAGTGGAAATGGTGGCTATAGCCGCCATAGTAATAGCGTTAGCCCGTCCCGTGGCCAACATCGGCGATACATCAGCCGCGGCGGAAGAAGCTGTCAAATCGCGCGGCATAGAAATAATGGTGTGCTTTGACGTTTCCAACTCAATGCGTGCATCGTCCACCGACAATCCCGACGGCATAAGCCGCCTTGACAAAGCCAAACACATACTCGAAAAACTCATTGACAAAATGGGTAACGACAAGATTGGCCTGATTGTATTCGCCGGCGATGCCTATACCCAGCTCCCGATAACCAGCGACTATGTATCGGCCAAAATGTTTCTCGAAAGCATTTCCACCGGCATGGTGCCTACGCAAGGCACAGCCATTGGGGCTGCGATAGAGATGGCCGCGGCGTCATTCTCGCCTGACGACAAATTCCCCAAAGCAATAGTGGTGATAACCGATGGCGAGAACTTTGAGGACAATGCGGCTGATGCAGCAAAAAGTGCGGCCCGCAACGGAATACGTGTAGATGTAATAGGTGTGGGAACAACGGAGGGAGCACCGATCCCGGTAAACTCCTCGCGCACAGAATTCATGCGCGATAACGACGGTAAGGAAGTAATCACCGCCCTCAATGAGGAGATGGCTCAGGAAATAGCCCAGGCCGGCGACGGAATATACATATCAGGCAACAATCCGAATGCGGTGGGACAGCTTGATGACAATCTCTCGGAACTGGGCGAAGCCGAATTTACCCGTATAACCCGCAGTCCGGCTGCCGAACAGTTCAATCTGCTGGCATGGATAGCTCTGATCCTGGTAATCGTGGACATGTTTACGCTCAACCGCAAAATTTCATGGTTGCGCCGGTTCACTTTCTTCACTAAAAAAACAGAGAAAAAATGAGAACAAAAGGAACAATCATATCGCTCCTGATGCTGATGTCAGCTTTTGTATGGACTGCGCCGGAGGCTTATGGCGCCACCACAAAACAGGAACGTAATGCCATATCGTCAGGCTACAAGCTTTATAAGGAAAAGCGTTTTGCCGAGGCCGAAGTACAGTTCCGGAAAGCATTGGAAGCCAATGCCGCCTCCGAAACAGCCATGTTCAATTTAGCGGCCTCATTACTGCGTCAGGGCGGGACTAAAGCCGCCGACGGAACTGACAAAACGGCACAGGAGGCTTCAGCTTTGCTGTCAGAGCTCAGCGCACAGGCCAAGGATGTGAAATTAGCTGAACTTGCAGCCTATAACCTTGGAAACATGGCTTTCAATTCAGGTGACTATGCTGCAAGTATAGAACAATACAAGAACGCTCTGCGACGCAATCCGCTCAATGATGAGGCCCGCGACAACCTGCGTCTCGCCCAGAAAAAACTTCAGGAACAGAATCAGGACAAGAAGGACCAGAATAAAGACAAGGAGCAGGAGAAGGACCAGCAGCAGGACAAACAGGACCAGCAGCAGGACCAGCAACAAAATCAGGACAAAGACCAGCAACAACCGCCCAAACAGCCTGAGGAAGAGAAAGGGAGCATCAGCGACAACAACGCCGAACGCATACTGAAGGCCATGGAGAACGAGGAAAAGGCCACACGTGCCCGAATCAACTCCAGGCAGAAGAAAAACGGCGATCCGGCCCGTTCACGTCAGGTCACAAAACCTTGGTAAAAATTTCATATCGGCGGATATGCCTAACTAACCAAACGCCACTAACGCATGAAAAGAGTTTCAACTATACTTTCATTCCTCATTATTGCGGCATTAGCCATACAGGCATTCGCGCAGAATGTCTCATTTCAGGCGCTGCCTGTGCGCAATGTAAGGGTAGGCGACAAATTCGCCGTCACTTTCAGGCTGAACAATGCCCAGGCTGCCGCACCTAAGCAGCCCGCACTTAACGGATGTACATTCATTTTCGGGCCGGCCACATCCTCACGCCAGAGCTATCAGGTTGTCAACGGACATGCCACATCCTCCTCATCCATCGACTATACTTTCACCTACCGTGCCGATAAAGCAGGTAAAGTTACGGTAGGAGCTGTTTCAGTAACAGTTGACGGAAAGAAATACAGCTCCTCGCCTGTTTCATTCACCGTGGGTGAAGCATCGCAAAACCCGCAGGGCAATACCGGCAGGCAACAGTCAAATACCGTAATATATGATGACATCGACACTCAGGATGCGGATAAAGCCGTAAACGCCAATGATGTATTCGTGCGCATAATCCTCTCCAAACCCTCGGCCTACGAACAGGAAGCGATAGAATGCACTATAAAACTCTATACCAAATATCAAATATCACAGTTCTTCCCCACCAAGCAACCCAGCTTCGACGGATTCCTGATTCAGGAAATGGATCTGCAACCGTCGCTCAACGAGGTGGAAAGCTACAACGGCCAAAATTATATGACAGCCGTGTTGAAGAAATGTATAATCTTCCCGCAACGTTCAGGAAAACTGACCATCAATTCCGGTAACTACGACATATCCGTGGTGCAGTATGAAAAGGTGAACATGGGCATCATGACTGTAAGCAATCCACGGGAAAGGAAGATAAAGGTTAGTTCCAACAGTGCATCCATCAATATCAATCCCCTCCCACTTCCACAACCCGAAGGATTCAACGGGGCTGTAGGCACATTTACGGTCAACAGCCACCTTGTGGGCACAAATTTCCGCACAGGCGACGCCGGCTCACTCGTATATACAATCACCGGCACCGGCAATATCAAATATCTTAAAGAGCCGGAAATAGACTTCCCGTCGGAATTCGAGCTATACTCACCCAAAAGTGATATAAACGCTGCAGTAAGAGGCAACAATGTGAGCGGGTCAATGACAGTGGATTACACTTTCGTGCCAAAAAGCATAGGACAGTTCACAATCGGCAGCCACAAATTCGTATATTTCGATCCGTCGAAACGCGAATACATAACCCTTACCACACCTAAATACGAAATAAAAGTGGGTCAAGGCACAGCTGCGAATGCCGACCGTCAGGATATAACAACCAAAAACACTGACATCCAGCATATCCATACCGGCGATTCCTCCATGAAGAAAGAACATAAGCTGGTAATAACAGAATGGTGGTACTGGATGCTTTACCTCGCAGCCTTGGCCATAATGGGCTCTTTGGTATGGATCAACCGCCGCAACGCACGTCTTGCCGCCGATATAACAGGCACACGGATGGCCCGGTCAGGCAAGATAGCACGTCGACGCCTGAAAAAAGCAGCAAAATACATGCAGGCCCACGACTCCGAAAAGTTCCATGAGGAACTGCTCAAAGCCATGTGGGGTTACCTCGGCGACAAACTGAACATACCTGTATCGCAGCTCAACCGTGACAACATATCGCAGGAACTCGAATCATACGGAACCGGACAGGAAGTAAAGGAAAAAATCACCACTGTGCTCGATGACTGCGAGATGGCACGCTACACACCCAACCAGAGCGAGCAATCGATAGCCAACCTCTATGATATGGCGTCGGACGCCATCCACTCAATGGAAAATATAAAGAAACCCAGGAGAAAACACTCATGAACCGTATATATAGCTTACTTTTCACATTACTGACTGCAACCGTAATTGCTTGTTCCGGAACAATAGCATACGCAGCCCCTACCCTGACAGAAGCTGCCGACTCGGCTTATCTTACCGACCACTATAAGGAAGCAGCCGCACTTTATACCGCAGCAATCGACAGTCTCGGCCCCAGTTCCGACCTTTATTATAACTTAGGCAACACCATGTTCCGCCTCGGAAAGCCGGGGCAAGCCATACTTGCCTATGAACGTGCCTTACGCCTCGACCCGACAAATTCCGATGCCCGCACCAATCTTGAGTTTGTAAACTCACGCATCATCGACCGGCCCGGTGAACGGGGATCGCTTGTGGGAAACATGCTTGACAACGGAGCTACAGCATTACACAGCAATACATGGGCCTGGATAGCATTCGGCGGCTTTATACTTTTCCTCTGTGCCATGGGAGCCTATCTGTTCGGTTCGGCGGTGATAATCAGGAAAACCGGTTTTTTCGGCGGATTCATAGTTCTTTTATTCGCCATAATCGCAGCATTCCTTTCGGCCAGAGGAGCCGCAATAGCCACCTCCGATGCCGAAGCCATAATCACAGCACAGTCCACGATCCTGTCCACCTCACCGCGCCGTCCGGTCAACCGCTCTCAGGAAGCCATGCTTCTCCACGAAGGCACCAGAGTGATCATCCGCGATTCGGTGACAAGCCGTGCCGACTCAGTGCCCGTGAAATGGTATGATGTGGCAGTGGACAACACCCACTCAGCGTGGATCAATGCCGCGGATGTGGAGCGAATACACATGAAATAGGGCTGTTAGCATGAAATATGTTATAGAACAGAAAATAATGTGCGCAAAATATTTGTGACCCTGAAAAATAAATCATATTTTTATGTCGTAAATTTAATTGTACTCATTTATCCGATAATTTATATCTAACCGGTTCAACCATTAAACGATATTTATCATGACTAAAACAATCACCTTCAACCAGCTTCGTAAGCTCAAAGACAGTCTGCCCGACGGCACAATGCACGAAATTGCCGACAAGCTCAATATAACCGTACAGACCGTCCGCAACTATTTCGGCGGCAGCAATTATGAGTTCGGGAAGAATTGTGGCGTACATATCGAGCCGGGACCTGACGGCGGCATCGTAGTACTTGATGACACTACGATATACGACATGGCTATGGATATTCTCCGTGCCAAAGAACCTGCCGAATAAGTGTAGCCCATTTTTATCAAAAAACGAAATGACCTATGCGGCCGATCCCTGACCCTACAGGGTCGGCCGCATATTCTTAAATCACTCTACACTCCATCCTCATAACTAATCCTGCAATCTTCGCCTGATATGAATTCGCAAGATCCAAACCGCCTGATAACCGTAGCCATACACACATATGAACGGGCACTGATTCTTAAATCGCTTCTCGAATCGGCCGGAATTGATGTGGTGCTGCAAAATGTCAATCTTCTGCAACCTGTCGTTTCATCAGGTGTACGAATACGTATACGCGAAAAAGATCTTGCGTTGGCCCTGCGGGTGATTGAAAGCACAGAACCTGTTGAATGCCAGGATATGACAGGCAACCGGACACAGCCGGTGATACTTGTGCCCGTGGACAATTCACAGTACTCCATGCGAACATGCGACGTGGCGTTCAATATAGCGTCAGCCCATCATGCCTCCATACTGCTGCTGCACACCTATATCACCCCTCCGCTAAGCGCGGATTTTCCATTAGCCGAAAAACTGACCTATTCATCGGAAATAACAGAGGAAAAAAGCCGT
>URII01000063.1 GCA_900547825.1 uncultured Porphyromonadaceae bacterium | reverse complement strand
GTGCGCATCCTGAGCATCCACAAATCCAAGGGGCTGGAGTTCCCGTTCGTGTTCTTGTGCGACACGGCGCGCCTGTTCAACAAGTCCGACACGCGCGCGAGCGTGCTCGTGCACCCGGCGCTCGGTCTGGGGCCGAAGTGTACGGATCTGGAGCACGGCGTGGAATACCCGACCATCGCGCGGCAGGCGATCGCGGCGCAGCTGCTGACCGAGACGCTCTCGGAGGAGATGCGCCTGCTGTACGTGGCCATGACGCGCGCAAAGGAGCGGCTCGTCATCACGGGCACCGTGCGCGACATCGGCAAGACCGTCAGCACCCTGACCGCCACGGCCACCGTGCCCCTCGCGCCGGAGCTGCTGCGCGCTGCGCAGAGCCCGCTGCACTGGCTGCTGCAGAGCGCGCTGCTCGACCGGGATGAGCGCTATCTGCGCCGGAACTACGTCTATCTGACGGCGGACACCGCGGCCGGCAGTGCGGAGGCGGAAGCCGAACCCGCGCTGCCGGAGCCAGACCCCGCCCTGCTGGCGCAGCTCGAGCGCACACTCACGTTCCGCTATGCGCACGCGCAGGCCATCGACCTGCCGTCGAAGGTGACGGCGACAGAGCTCAAGCGGCTGGAGGCGGAGGATGCACCGCCCGAAGACGCCGGCGCACCGCTGCTCAAAGGCACGCCGCGCACGCAGACCTTCCGCCGGCCGGACTTCTCGGCGCGCGCGCGCAAGCTCACCGCGGCCGAGCGCGGCACGGCTACGCACCGCACGCTGCAATATCTGCGCTTTGCCGACGCGCGCACGCCGGAGGGCATCCGCATGGGGCGCATGGTCTACGAAATGAGCGACGACCTGTGGGATGTGTACCAGCGCTGCATAGAGCGGCAGGTATAAGCGGCGCACAGCAGGGGAAACGCCTTTCAACCGAAAACCGCCGGACAGTTGTACTGTCCGGCGGTTTTTTTATCCGTTTTTCAGGTATCGCTGGGTATAGGGACACACGGCGAAGCATTTGCCGCAGATGGCAATGGGGATGCCGAAGGAACGGCCTGTTCGCTCCTTTGCGGTGCGCTCACACAGCAGGTGGTCGAACAGATCGTCCCGGTCCAGCCCCGTGTGCCATAAGGTGCCATACAGAGCAGAGGAGGGACAGGCGTCCACGCACACCCGGCAGCTGCCGCAGCGGCTGGAGAGAATGGGCTCCGCCGTAGGCAGCGGGGCATCCGTCACCACGGTACACAGCCGCACGGCTCCACCGAAGTCGGGGGTGGTCAGGAGGTTATTTTTTCCGATCCAGCCCAGTCCCGCCCGGCAGGCCACCGCCTTGTGAGGCAGGGGAGAGCGATCCTCAGCACCGGTGGGCAGATGCTCCTCCGTGTTGGCCGTGGCCTGATAGCCATGGGTCCGCAGCAGGGCGGCACAGCCCTCTGCCATGGCGTCCAGCCGCACATTGATGGCCTGATAGGCATCGTAGTAAGCCCGGTGGGGCTGATCCACCAACGGCCCTACGATCTCACGGGGCAGCGCCACCAGCGCCGTGATGCCGTAGGGCAGCGATGCCCCCGTCACGCCGTGGAGGTCGGCAAAGCCCACCCGCACAGCGCCCTGCTCCGTCAAATATTGGGTGATCTCCTGCGCCAATGTCTGTCGATCCATTTATGCTTCCTCCTTTTTCAGGATGTACGTCCCCGCTTCATCGCAGGGACGGATCTTTTCGCCCACCGCCAGCATCAGGGCCACCACGTCATCCAGCGGCACGATGTGATCCATCCCGGCCAGCGCCGCATTGGCAGGCTACAAAATTGTGGAAGTGAAATCGCTTCCCGACGGAACTGTCGATGTGGAGGACCTGAAAAGCAAGCTGGACGACACTGTGGCAGCGGTGATGATGACGAACCCCAACACCCTCGGCATATTCGAACGCAGCATTCCGGAAATAGCTGAAGCCGTGCATGGCGCCGGAGCATTGCTGTATTACGACGGAGCCAACCTGAATCCCATGCTCGGCATGGCACGTCCGGGCGATATGGGCTTTGATGTGATGCACATCAACCTGCACAAGACATTCTCCACCCCGCATGGCGGAGGAGGCCCCGGAGCAGGACCGGTAGGTGTACGAGAAGGTCTTGAAGAGTTTCTTCCGCTACCACGCGTGATAAAAAAAGAGGACGGCACATTAGCAGTCATAACCGATGACCCCACGGCACTCGGAAGTATCTCCACTTGGCTTGGTAACTTCGCGGTCGAAGCCCGCGCGTTAAGCTACATACTGTCGCTCGGACGTGACGGACTGATGGAAGCCGGGCCATTGGCCACACTCAACGCCACATATATAAAGGAAAAACTTCGTGACTGCTATCTCCTACCCATTGAGGGTCTAAGCAAACATGAATTTGTGTTCGACGGCCTGAAAGACAAGTCTACCGGAGTCACAACCCTGCATGTGGCCAAACGCCTGCTTGACTACGGTTTCCACGCCCCCACCATCTACTTCCCGCTTCTGTTTCATGAATCGTTGATGATCGAGCCTACTGAAACCGAGAGTCTCGAAACACTTGACAGGTTCATAGACGTTATGCGGGAAATAGCGGCTGAGAGCATCGAAAATCCCGAGAATGTGAAGAATGCCCCCCACACCACCCCGATATCGCACCCTGACGACACGGAGGCGGCACTTCATCCCATTGTCACTTACATGGAACTCTGCAATGGCACAGTTTGACCTGCTAATAATCGGCGCAGGCCCCGGAGGATACGAATTGGCCGCCGGGGCTGCCGCACAGGGACTTTCGGTAGCCCTTGTGGAGCGTGACCGACCGGGGGGCACATGCCTTAACCGGGGGTGTATACCCACAAAATGTCTTTGCCACAGCGCCGATGTTGTAGCCACGGTGGCCAATGCCGCAGAATTCGGTGTTAAGGTAGACGGATTCCAGCCGGACTATACGGCAGCCCACACACGTATGAGATCAGTTGTGGCTACCCTGCGTGAGAATGTAAAGTCAGTGCTCCGCAACGTAACCCTTATAGAGGGAGAAGCCCGCTTTCTTCCCGACGGCTCAATAGCTGTAGGCGATGAGCGATATACTGCCGTACGCACAGTGATAGCCACCGGTTCCACACCGGCCCGTATTCCGGTCAAAGGGGCTGAATTCGCCATAACAAGCGACGAACTGCTCGGTATGGATACATTACCCGAAAGCGTGACGATAATCGGAGGCGGAGTTATCGGCATTGAATTCGCTGCCATAATGAACGCATTCGGATGTCAGGTGACAGTGATCGAATACTGTAAGGAAATACTCCCGCCTATGGACCGTGATATAGCCAAACGGCTCCGTTCAATGCTTTCGCGCAGAGGGATAAAGATAGTTACCTCAGCTGCCGTCACCTCAATTGAAAACGACGGCACAGTGACCTACGAATGCAAAGGCAAGGCAGAGACATGCCGGTCAGAACTTGTTGTAATGGCAGTAGGCCGCCGTCCGGTAATTCCTGAAGGCATTGCAGAAGCGGGGATAGAACTTAACCAACGTGGCTTTATAAAAGTGGACAGCGGTTTCATGACCTCGCGCGACGGAGTATATGCCGTGGGCGATGTCAACGGTCTATGCATGCTCGCCCACGCCGCAACAGCCCAGGCTATGAGCCTGATCGGCGAGATTGAGAATCTTGATGTAATCCCCTCGGCAGTATTCACCACCCCTGAAATAGGTATGGCCGGACTCACCGAAGAGATATGCAAAGACAGAGGCCTTGACTACAAGGTGTCAAAATCCATGTTCGGTGCCAACGGAAAAGCAATAGCTTCGGGCGAAGGCGAAGGTTTCGTAAAACTGATATACCGTCCTGCCGACGGCCATATATACGGCTGCCATATCCTCGGCCCCCACGCATCCGACCTTATACAGGAAGTTGTAAATGTTATGGCCTCGGATCTTGGCACAGCGGCCATAGCCCGTGCAGTCCACGGGCACCCTACAATATCGGAAGTAGTGGCTTCCGCCGCCAGATCCGCACATTGAATATTATAACATGCTAATATGACATCCGCTGGCTCTTTCGCAAGGTCAGCGGATGTTCTTATACTTATGTAGCCAAAAAGGAGAATCAATTAGCCCGAAAGGACTTTTTTAACCTTAATTTGAAAATAATGCCTACCTTTGTTGTTTATAAAGGTAAAGTAAAAAATCATGACCTATACCTCACGTAAATTAATTGCAGCGCTTCTGCTTGCCGTAACGACGGGAAGCGCATCATCCATTACTCTCGAAAAAATAAAGTTCGGCGACATGAACAACTGGGTCACCCGCACAGTGGGTGAGTCTAAAATCATAGGTGGCAAAAAAATGACTATCTATGAAATAGGGCCAACCCAGACTATTCCCGGCGAAAACAAAGCTTATACTCCATTAGGAGGTTCTCCATGGGGCACAAGTAACGTATACGCCCATGTAAAGGGAGTCAACAAAGGATCCAATGCCGTTTTTCCGGCCGACAGAGGAGGAGGCAACAAATGTGCCAAACTATGTTCCATGATCGAAAGCCTCAAAGTGTTGGGCATGATAAACATGAACGTTATGGTGTCAGGCTCGATATTTCTCGGCCAGATGATGGAGCCTATTAAAAGCACAAGCAATCCCTATGGTAAGATGAACATGGGAATGCCCTACACCAAACGGCCCAAAGCACTTGTGTTCGACTACAAAGTGGATATGCCCGCAAATAATACACGCACCAAGGCCACCGGTTTCGGAAGCAAAAAAACTTTGCAGGGACGCGATGCCGCAGTAGTATTCATGTATCTACAGCGCCGGTGGGAGGACGAAAAAGGAAATCTTCACGCCAAACGTGTAGGCACTGCCGGTCGCAAATTCACCACAGGCTCGGGATGGGTCAACGGATATCAGCTGCCCATCCACTACGGCGATTACTCAAAACAGAAAGGCTATCAGTCATGGCTCGGACTCCGGTCGAAGGAAAACAGTTATTATGCCCGGAATTCAAAAGGCAAGCTCGTGCCCGTGATCGAGGAAGGATGGGATGACGCCAATGCCACACCTACCCATGTGGTGCTGATGATGAGTTCAGGCAGCGGTGAGGCCTATGTAGGCACCGAAGGTCTCACTTTCTACGTCGACAACGTAGCCTTCGGCCTGTAAACAAATCTGAACATATACATGTCTTAACCCCGGATATTATGATATTCCGGGGTTTACAGTTTTTATACTTTTCCAAAGAGTATCTACCCTGAAGCAGGTATTGCGGGCGAGGATATTTGTTGTTAAATTTGCATTGAAAAACCAACATACGCATGAAGCTTTCGGATTTACCAAAGGGGCAGAGTGCCGTAATTGTAAAAATTACGGGACACGGAGCGTTTCGCAAACGCATGATAGAAATGGGTTTTACCCGCGGACGTGTCATCACTGCCATATTACAGGCCCCTCTTCGTGACCCTATAAAATACAGCATTATGAACTATGAGGTGTCGCTCCGGCGGAGCGAAGCCGAAATGGTGGAAGTAATGCCGATAGAAAAAGAGGAGGCTCACCATGATTTCTCCAGACTCGACGGTAATGCCGAATCACACATAACACGTGAGTTTCACGGAAAGCGCAATGCTATAAACGTAGCTCTTGTAGGCAATCCCAACTGCGGAAAAACATCGCTGTTCAATGTGGCCTCCGGAGCAAAAGAACATGTCGGCAATTACAGCGGTGTCACGGTGGACTCAAAAACCGGACATTTCCAATATGCAGGCTACCGTTTCAATATAGTAGATCTGCCCGGAACCTATAGCCTCGCATCCTACTCGCCCGAAGAGCTTTACGTACGCCAATATCTGCGCGACGAAGCTCCCGATGTGATCATAAACGTAGTTGCTGCCTCCAATCTTGAACGCAACATGTATCTCACCACCGAGCTGATCGACATGGACCGCAGCATGGTGATAGCGCTCAATATGTACGACGAACTTGAGGCGTCAGGGGCCAAACTCGATTTCAAGACACTCGGCGAAATGATAGGTGTGCCCATAGTCCCGACTGTGTCACGCACAGGCGAAGGGATCAACGATCTTTTCGACACTGTGATACGTGTGTTTGAGGAAAAAGAGGAAGCGGTGCGCCACGTCCACATAACCTATAATAAAGAGATAGAAGGGAGCATCCGGACCTTAGGCACCATGCTTAAGGCAGAAGGAGCCTTAGGACGCCACTTCTCCACCCGCTATTTAGCCATAAAGCTGTTGGAAGATGACCGGGAAATAACGGATATGGTGCAGTCAATGCCTTCAGGAAATGAGATAATTGAAGCACGCAACCGCGAATCCGAACGGCTCGAACAATCATTGAACGAGGATGTGACCTCAGCCATAGCAAACGAAAAATACGGGTTCATAGCCGGTGCCCTTGCCGAGACTTTAGAAAAAGGAGAATCAGGCACACCCTCCTCCACAACAATAATCGATGCGTTTGTGACGAATAAACTGTTCGGCTTCCCCCTGTTCCTCGGCATGATGTTCGCCATGTTTTGGCTTACATTCGAACTGGGGGCCTATCCTATGGAATGGATAGAATGGATAGTTGACAAACTCGGAGGGTTGGCCCGGGAGTATCTGCCTGACGGAGCATTGAAGGATCTTATTGCCGACGGCATAATAGGAGGTGTGGGAGGCGTTATAGTATTCCTTCCGAATATCATGATCCTTTATCTGTGCATCTCGTTTATGGAGGACAGTGGCTATATGGCCCGCGCGGCTTTCATAATGGACAAACTTATGCACCGCATAGGGCTGCACGGCAAATCGTTCATCCCCCTCGTGATGGGATTCGGATGCAATGTGCCCGCCATAATGTCGGCCCGTGCCATAGAGAGTCGCTCAAGCCGTATGATCACCATACTGATCAACCCCTTTATGTCATGCTCGGCACGTTTGCCGGTGTATGTGCTGCTTGTAGGCACTTTCTTCCACGCTAATGCCGCCATAGTAATTCTCGGGCTATATGTGCTCGGAATATTGGTGGCCATGGGCACTGCACGGTTGCTTAGAAAATTTTATTTCAAGCGCGATGAGACTCCTTTTGTGATGGAGCTTCCCCCTTACCGCATCCCCACAGCCAAAGCCCTGTGGCGTCATGCCTGGGGCAAAGGGGAACAATATCTCCGCAAAATGGGCGGAATAATACTGCTTGCAAGTATTTTGATGTGGGCATTGAATTATTTTCCCCTGCGCGACGAATCCTCATCGGCCGAAAACCGCGATTCATATCTCGCAATGACAGGCAAAGCCATAAATCCTGTAATGGAACCGCTCGGATGGCATTGGCGTGCATCTGTAGCCGCCATAGCAGGAGTGCCGGCAAAAGAGATAGTGGTGTCCACACTCGGAGTACTGTATACCGGCGACGAGGAAGCCGACGAGAGCGCATTGTCACACCGTATAACAGCTGTTGACAGATCCACGGGCAAACCGGATTTCACTCCTGCGGTAGCACTCGGGTTCATGGTGTTCATATTGCTCTATTGTCCTTGCCTTGCCACCATAACAGCTATAGTAAAAGAGTCCGGCTCATGGCGTTACGGAGCATTTTCAATCCTTTACAACACACTCGTGGCTTGGATAGCGGCATTTATAACTTACCGCATCGCACTGTTGTTTTAAATATTTTAAGGAAGAAAGAGCCAATATATTGAACGTTTTGCCTATATTTGCGCTTATTTGCATAGTTTACTTAAACGCCGGATCATGAAAAATGTAGTTCTGAGATCATTTAGCGGCATCATATATATGGCTGTAATAGTCGGTGCCATTATTGCCGGTTCATGGTGGTTTCTTTTCCTTATAGCTCTTTTCGCTGTAACGGCTGTTGTTGAATTCCGACGTATGGAACATCAGAATTCCTTAGCAGCAGCCATCCTTGACGTGTTGGGCGCCATAACCATAGTGTCGACAATATATGCCTGCTGTGTGCTCCGCGAGATGAATATGCAGGAAACTATGGTTATGCTGTTCGGCCCTTATGCCGTATATATGACCGCGCGCACAATTGCCGAACTATACCTACGCAATCCGAATCCATTCGAATCATTGGCTGTATCGGCAGCTACCCAGCTCTACATAGTACTCCCTCTTGCTCTCATGAGCGTGCTTTATTTTGTGCTCGGAAGCAAATGGCTTGTGCTGTGTGTTTTCATCATGATATGGATAAATGATACCGGCGCCTATGTTGTAGGTTCCATGTTGGGCCGTCATCATCTGTTTCCACGCATATCACCGAAGAAAACCTGGGAGGGCTTTGCAGGAGGAATGGCATTCACCATAGGTGCGGCAGTTGTGATGCAATCATGTTTCGACGGACTGCTCGGAAACATAAGCCTTATTGAGGCATTGATTCTCGGAGCAGTGATAAGCGCGGCTTCCACATTCGGCGATCTTGCCGAATCACAGCTGAAACGCACAGCCGGCATAAAAGACTCGGGACATATCATTCCCGGCCACGGCGGCATTCTTGATCGCATCGACTCATTGCTGCTTGTTGTCCCTGTAACTGTGTTGTTCTATATCCTCATAGCCTAAGGTATAAAAGATTGATCATATAGATTATATGGATCTTTCGCCGTTACCATCACTTACCCACCCTCTTATAATAGCAGGCCCTTGCAGCGCGGAGAGTGAGGCCCAGATAATTTCCGCAGCCAAGGATCTTGCCCGATCGGGACGCATAAGTGTGTTCCGCGCCGGATTATGGAAACCACGCACCAAACCGGGATGCTTTGAAGGCGTAGGAGCCACAGGGCTAAAATGGCTTATAAAAGCCAAAGAGACCACCGGGCTGCCTATAGCCACAGAAGTGGCCACGCCTGATCATGTAAGGGCGGTGTCGGATGCAGGTATCGACATGGTGTGGATAGGGGCACGCACCACAGCAAACCCCTTTGCCGTACAGGATATAGCTGATGCCATAGGCAAATTGAATCCCGGACTACCCGTATTTGTCAAAAATCCCGTAAATCCGGATCTTGAATTATGGATAGGAGCTATAGAACGGCTATTCAAAGCCGGCGTGACATGCCTTGGAGCAATACACCGGGGATTTTCAGTGTACGGACCGCATATCTACCGCAACAAACCCTGCTGGTCAATCCCGTTTGAACTGAAACGACGCATACCGGCACTTCCCGTTATCTGTGATCCATCACATATAGGAGGCAGCAGAGAGTATGTGGCTCCGCTGGCACATCAGGCCATCGACATGGGTTTCGACGGATTGATAATAGAATGCCATCCCGATCCGGCCAAAGCCCTGAGCGATGCACAACAGCAGCTTACCCCTGACATGCTGGAAGAGCTCATAGCCACGTTGTCGCCCCGCAACCCATGCAGCTCCGACGACCGCATAGCGACACTGCGCAGTAAAATAGACGGTGTTGACCGCGACATACTCGAACTTATAGCAAGGCGCATGAATCTTACTGACGAGATCGGCAGGATAAAAGCTGCTGACAATCTCAGCGTGGTGCAGCGCGAACGCTACCGGGCCATGATGGAGATCCGCCACAAATGGGCCGATACACTCGGAATAAACGAAACCCTCGCGGATGCCATATTCACTGCCATCCACGAGGATTCGGTAAAACGTCAGATCGAGATGGTCAGTCGTTCTGTCCGGCGCTGACAATAGGTTGTGCCGGCTCATCGGCACAAAGCACCACCAGAAGGTTGCTGACCATGGCCGCTTTGCGGTTATCGTCAAGTTCCACAACGTGCTCGGCTTCGAGGCGGTCCAATGCCATACGCACCATCGACACAGCACCTTCCACAATTTTCTCCCTTGCCGAGATTATAGCCGTGGCCTGCTGACGGCGCAGCATCACGGCTGCGATTTCAGGCGCATACGCAAGATAATTCAAACGGGCCTCTGCCACCTCTATGCCGGCCATCGACAGGCGTTCATTGAGTTTATCCTCAAGAAGACGGTTTATTTCATTGCCTGAGCTGCGCAGAGTCAGTTCATTGACGGTGGAGCCGTCCTCATCATAAGCATAATGGCCGGCCACCTCACGCAAGGCCGCATCGCTCTGAATGCGCACAAACTTTTCCAGCGCCCCATTGTTCACTGCCCCGGAAAGGCCAAGTGAACGGCTGTCAATGTCAAATACGGCACGATATGTGTCACGGATCTTCCATACCAGCACCATGCCTATAAGCACCGGATTGCCCACCTTGTCGTTAACCTTGATCGGAGCGATATCCATATTACGGAGGCGCAACGACAGTTTACGGTTAGTCATAAACGGATTAAGCCAGTAAAATCCGGCCAGCCGGCATGTACCCTTATAGTTTCCGAAAAATATCAGAACACGGGCCTCATTGGGTTCCTGTACGAAAAATCCGTTAAGGCACACCAGATCAATAGCCCCGAGGACAACCGACAACACTACATTCAGATCCTCTGAACCGCTCATTGTCCACAATAACACCAGAAGTGCGGGAACCGCCACAAACATCAGTGCCAACATCACGAATCCGTTGAGAATCATGCCACGATATTCATATTCGCCGCGGTGCGGCATTGTGTCATTAATCACCATAATACATAATATATTAATTTATAAAATCGATTGTCAGAGCATCTGCATACCACACGCAGAAAGTCTATCAACAAATTTAACAAAAATACTCCATATAAAAAATATGTTGTGAAACATATAGCCGATATCTTGGCGAATGAAAAAAAATTACTACTTTGCGCCTCGTTAAGATTCACAGCTTGACATAACCTGACATATTATAACACTTATCTCTAAAAGCTAATAACATGAAGGTCTACAAAACCAACGAAATCAAAAACATCGCCCTGCTCGGCAGCAAGGGATCGGGAAAAACCACACTCACTGAGGCTATGCTCTATGAGTGTGGAGTTATAAAACGCCGCGGCACAATCGAAGCCAAAAATACGGTAAGTGACTATTTTCCTGTGGAGAAAGAATACGGCTACTCAGTGTTCTCCACTGTTTTCTATGCTGAATTCCTCAACAAAAAACTCAATGTCATAGACTGCCCCGGTGGCGATGACTTTGTAGGCAACGCAATAACCGCACTTAATGTCACCGACACTGGAGTGATTGTGGTCAACGCCCAATACGGAGTGGAAGTAGGTACCCAGAATATATTCCGCACCGCAGCCTCGCTCAACAAGCCTGTAATGTTCGCCCTCAATCAGCTTGACGGCGATAAAGCCGATTACGACAATGTAATGGAGCAGATGCGCGAGCATTTCGGCAACAAAATTGTGGCAGTGCAGTATCCTCTTGCCACAGGAGCCGGTTTCAACGCCATGATCGATGTGCTCCTCATGAAAAAATACTCATGGGGGCCTGATGGCGGAGTACCCGTGATAGAGGACATTCCGGCCGAAGAAATGGACCGCGCCATGGAGCTGCATCAGGCACTCGTGGAAGCGGCAGCCGAAAACGACGAAGGCCTCATGGAGAAATTCTTCGATCAGGGCCATCTTAGCGAAGATGAAATGCGCGAAGGTATCCGCAAAGGGCTTGTCACACGGTCCATATATCCCGTGTTCTGTGTAAGTGCAGCCAAGGATATGGGTGTGCGCCGAATGATGGAGTTCCTCGGCAATGTGGTGCCGTTTGTAAACGACATGCCCGCCCCTGTCACCGTAACAGGCGAAGAAGTGAAACCCGACAGCGACGGCCCCCTCTCGATATTCATGTTCAAAACCACCGTGGAGCCGCATATCGGCGAAGTAAGCTACTTCAAAGTGATGTCGGGCACTCTGCGCTCAGGCGATGACCTCGACAACGTGACCCGCGGCGGCAAAGAGCGTTTTGCCCAGATATTCTGCGTGTGCGGCCAGATCAAGACCCAGGTGGACGCTATTTGCGCAGGCGACATAGGCGCAGCCGTGAAACTCAAAGATGCACGCACAGGCAATACCCTTGACGCCAAAGGTTGCGAATATCAGTTTGATTTCATCAAATATCCTGCTCCTAAATATCAACGTGCCATACGTCCCGTTACAGAAAGCGATGCCGAAAAACTGTCCGCGATCCTCACCCGCATGCATGAGGAGGATCCCACGTGGGTAGTTGAACAAAGCAAGGAGCTTAAACAGACCATTCTGTCGGGTCAGGGTGAATTCCATCTGCGCACACTCAAATGGCGTGTGGAGAACAACGACAAACTCCCCATCCTTTTCGAGGAGCCGAGAATACCCTACCGTGAGACAATAACCAAAGCCGCACGTGCCGACTACCGTCATAAAAAACAGTCGGGAGGCGCCGGACAGTTTGGTGAAGTGCATCTGATCGTTGAACCTTACACAGAGGGCATGCCCGCTCCGGACACTTACCGTTTCGGCAATCAGGAGTTCAAGATGAACGTGCGCGATACTCAGGAAATTCCATTGGAATGGGGTGGCAAACTCGTGGTATGCAACTG
>URII01000062.1 GCA_900547825.1 uncultured Porphyromonadaceae bacterium | reverse complement strand
CCGGAGTTTCCGGCACACGCCTCTACCCCATTACTCGTGGCATATCCAAACAGCTGCTTCCCATCTACGACAAGCCGATGGTGTACTATCCCGTATCGGTGCTCATGCTGGCCGGGATACGCGAGATTCTCATAATCTCCACCCCTCACGATCTGCCCGGATTCAAAAGACTCTTAGGGTCAGGCGAGGAAATGGGCGTGAAGTTCAGCTATGCCGAGCAGCCGCTTCCACAGGGATTGGCTCAGGCATTTCTGATCGGTGAAGAATTCATCGGCGACGATGATGTGTGCCTCGTGCTCGGCGACAACATATTTTACGGCCAGGGATTCACCGGTATGCTGAAAAAGGCCGCTCAGACCGCAGCTTCGGGCGATGCAACTATATTCGCCTATAAGGTACGCGACCCGCAACGCTACGGAGTGGTGACAGTGGATGACAACGGCCGGGCCATAAACATAGTGGAGAAGCCGGAAAACCCTGAGAGCGACGACGCTGTGGTGGGTCTCTATTTCTATCCCAACGAAGTGGTGAAAGTGGCCAAAGGCATAAAACCGTCGGCCCGCGGCGAACTGGAGATCACATCCGTGAACTATGATTTCATGGAGCGCGGCCATCTGTGTGTGCAGCGTTTCGGACGCGGATTCGCATGGCTTGACACGGGTACCACCGACTCGTTTATGGAGGCCTCGAATTTCATCGAGACAATAGAGAAATGCCAGGGCTTCAAAGTTGCGGCCTTAGAGGAAATAGCTTATCGCAAAGGGTGGATCACAGCCGCCCAACTCGCAGAGCTCGCCCGGCCTATGCTGAATAATGAATATGGACAATACCTTGACGAGCTCGCACGCACCCCGCTGGAGTGAACCGTGCATTATCGATATAGCCAAAATCTGTGACCCTCGCGGTAACCTGTCGTTTATTCAGAACAGCGCAGCATTGCCATTCGACATAGCCCGTGTTTATTGGCTCTATGATGTGCCCGGCGGCAGGTGGCGCGATGGTCACGCATTCCATACCGGAGCGGAGATAATAATATGCTTATCCGGAAGTTTCGATGTCACTCTTGACCGTGGCACCGGAACAAAGGAAACGATACGGCTCTTCCGCCCTGATCTCGGATTGTATGTACCCCCTATGACATGGCGCGGGATCGATGGTTTTGCCACCAACTCTGTGGCCCTGTTTCTCGCATCGACACCCTATGATGAAGCGGATTATATCCGCAGCTATGAATCGTTTAAACATCTTGTGTGATGACCTCGGCCCATTCTGACTCTAATATAAGCCAATGCCGTATGATTGCCGTGGAGCGACACAGCCATCATAACGGTTCACTATGCGTTGCGGACAATGCTTCAAATGGAATACCGTTTGAGGTAAAACGAGTGTTTTATATATATGATGTCCCTGCTCATTCCGAGCGCGGAGGCCACTCACATTATGAAATGGAGGAATTTATCGTGGCTGTGTCAGGCGCATTCGATGTTACAGTTGATGACGGAACATCTAAATTCAGATTTACGCTCAACTCACCCGACATGGGATTATACATACCTGCGGGGATATGGCGTACGCTCGACAATTTTTCATCAGGTTCGGTTTGTCTTGCCCTATGTCCTACTTTATTCGATGAAGCAGATTATGTGCGTGACTATAACCGCTTTTTAGAACTTACCGAATGCAAGCGAATATAACATATCCATTCCTTGAATTAGACAAAGTGAACGCACCTTATATTAATGATATAAAGAGTGCAATAAACCGCGTGGTGGAAAGCGGCCGTTATGTCGGTGGCCCGGAAGTGGAACAAGTAGAAGCAACAATAGCAAAACTTACACGAGTGCCACACGTTGTGGCCGTAAGCAACGGCCTTGATGCCCTACGACTGATATTGCGAGCCTACGTGGTCATGGGACAGTTGAGTGAAGGTGACGAAGTGATAGTGCCGGCAAACACCTATGTGGCGTCTGTGCTCGCCATTGCAGATGCAGGGCTTCGCCCCGTACCTGTGGACCCGAATCCAATCACACACAACATTGATGCGGAAGGAGTGGAAAGCCACGTGACCCCACGCACCAAAGCAATAATGCCTGTGCACCTTTACGGCCGGGTGTGCTGGAGCCGGGAGCTTGCCGAGATCATACAGCGCCACAATCTCATAGTAGTGGAGGACAATGCTCAGGCCATAGGTGCCAAATCGCCTGCGGAAGGATTGTTCGGCACATACGTGGCCGGAGGTTTGGGACATGCCGCCGGATTCAGTTTCTATCCCACAAAAAACATAGGGGCGCTCGGCGATGCAGGTGCGGTAGCCACCCACGACAAAGAGATTGCCGACACTGTGCGGGCGTTGGCAAATTACGGTTCCTACCGCCGCTACCACAACGTATATGCCGGCTTCAATTGCAGGATGGATCCGGTGCAGGCAGCAGTGCTGAACGTGAAGATAGAGCACACTGACGATGAGAATGCAGCACGTTTCGCCCGTGCGGTGGCATACGACAACACCATCGACAATCCGTTGGTGATAAAGCCCCTTATGACAGCACATGTCACTGACTGCGTATGGCATCAGTATGTGATCCGGATCCCGCAGCATCGTGACGCCATGCAAAGATTTCTTGCATCACGCGGAGTGGCAACGGATATCCACTATCCCACCCCGCCTCACCGGCAGCCATGTTTCAGCGAAACGCTTGGCGGCTTGAAACTTCCTGTTGCCGAAATGCTTGCCGAGGAAGTGCTTTCACTACCGATATCACCGGCCACAAGCGTTAAGGATGCTTCCGATATAGCGCGTATAATCAACGAGTTCAAGCCATGAGGCCGCTGATTTACGCTATCGCCGCTTTCTTTCTTATCCAGTCGGCGGGCTCGTGTGCCGTACCTAATCAGAGAGTGCACATTGATTCTGAATCGGATCTGACCTATGTGGTCATGAGCGACACTGTTCCGTCGCAGATTGTGGAATATGAGGGCTATCGCGTGTCATTCAACTCCGAGCTGCACATACCCAACTGGGCCGTATGGGAGCTTACCGGAGAGGAGGCTCAAGGTGACGAGCCTCGTTACAACAAATTCTGGGAGGATGACGCAGTGAAAGGTTGCGCTAGCCCTGATGACTATAAATATTCCGGCTATGACCGCGGCCACATGGCACCTGCGGGAGATATGAAATGGAACGATGAGGCTATGCGCCACTCATTTTCGATGGCCAACATCTGTCCGCAGGCCAAGCAACTCAACACAGGTGCATGGAACAAATTGGAGAGCAAATGCCGTCAGAGAGCCAAAGCCGACAGCGTGGTGGTGATAGTTTGCGGCCCTGTGCCGTCCCCATCGGTAATAGCCCATATAGGCACCACCGGGGTGGCTGTGCCGGAAGCATTCTTCAAGGTTGTGCTGTCGCCATTCACCGATCCGCCCAGAGGGATAGGTTTCATAATGCCCAACCATAAAGTGAAAGGTGGCATGCAGGCCTGTGCCATGAGCATTGACGAGGTAGAGGCCATAACCGGATATGATTTCTTTTCAGCTCTGCCTGATGACATAGAAACACAGGTGGAATCCACGGCAAATTTCCATCGTTGGAGTATAATTCCCTGATAATGACTGATTACGAATTTTCAACAGATGATACTATCTGTGCTATCTCCACCGCGCCGGGCACAGGTGGCATAGCCGTCATACGAGTAAGCGGCCCCAACGCCTTCACCATTGTGGAGAGGATATGGCGCGGCCGAAGGCTTTCAGATATGGAGAGCCACACATGTGCCGTAGGCACAGTGGTTGATGCGGACAACAATGTGATAGACCGTCCGGTGGCAACTGTGTTTCGTGGACCTAAATCATTCACAGGACAGGACACCGTGGAACTGTCGGTGCACGGTTCGGTATGGATCCAGCGCCAACTTATAGAAGTCCTCACACAGGCAGGCGCGCGGCTCGCCGGCAGAGGCGAATTTACACGCCGCGCCTATAGTTCGGGCAAACTCGATCTGGCCGAGGCCGAAGCCGTAGCCGATCTGATAAACGCTTCGTCAAAAGCGGCCCACCGCATGGCAATTTCGCAGATGCGCGGCCATCTGTCGCAGGCTCTCGGCAATATACGCGGCCAACTGATAGATCTCGCCTCGCTGCTTGAGCTTGAACTTGATTTCAGCGAAGAGGATCTGGAATTTGCATCACGCATACACCTTCGGGAATTATCGGTATCATTGCATGAAACTGTAAGCTCGCTTGCCGAATCATTTGCCACCGGCAATGCTCTGAAAAACGGTATACCTGTTGCGTTGGCCGGTCTTACAAACGTAGGTAAATCCACTATCCTGAATCTGCTGCTCAACGAAGAGAAAGCCATAATCAGCGATATACACGGAACCACGCGCGACACCATTGAAGACACCCTCACAATCAACGGCACACTGTTCCGCATCATAGATACCGCCGGGCTGCGCGAAACCGCCGACACTGTTGAACGCATAGGCATAGCCAGGGCGAAAGATAAAATATCAAAAGCCGCAATAGTGATATGGATCACGGACGCTACCTCCGGACGCGAGTCGATAATTGAATCGTGGGAAACGCTATTGCCACATCTGACCGCCGACACACCCGTTATAGCCGTAATAAACAAAATAGATCTGAAAGAACCGGATGAAGATAGTATAGACCTGATCCGGGAGTTATGCCCGCACTCTGCCATCATACAGCACACCTCACAAAATCCTGCCACCCTCGCAGCCCTGCGCGAAGCCATAATGGAAGCAGCCGATATGCCGGAAATTTCCGAAAGCGACATAATAGTGACAAACCACCGCCACTATCAGGCCCTGACGCAAGCCGACGAAAACATACTGCGTGTGATCGACGGACTGGACAACACCCTCCCACCCGACCTCATCGCCCAGGATCTCCGCCAGGCCATCCATCACCTCGGCGAAATAACCGGCGAGATAACCCCTTCCGACATCCTCACCACCATCTTCTCCCGCTTCTGCATCGGCAAGTAATCGATTGATTATCAACGCTTTGTATTGATAACAACTGACTGATACTGACCGATAAAACTTAATTCTTACAAGAACGCCTGATGCTGATAACTGTCAGTGTCAGGCGTTTTTATGCACTAATTTGTACGGATTTTGTACGACAGCGACTCATTTCACCCCAAGCGTCAGCAAGGTGGTGGAGAAAGTTGACAATAGTTGTCAATGGTTTACGAACATTTACAAAACACCGGAGAAAACTCCACAAATGAAATGAGTAGCAACATTAGAATTGAGAAAACTTGTGAGTGGTGCGGAAAACAATTCACCGCTCAAACAACGGTCACACGCTTTTGCTCAAAGCGATGTTCAGAACACGCTTACAAGGAAAGACTACGGCAGCAAAAGATACAGATGGCTAAGGCTATGCCCTCTCCTAAGAATTCTGAACTGAAAGAAAAAGATTATCTGACCGTAGCAGAAGCGGGCCAGATTCTGGGTATGACAAGACAAGGTGTATACAAACTGATACACCGAGGTTCATTAACAGCGTCGAAACTTAGCACACGTCTAACTTTGATAAAACGGACAAGTATAGATGCAATGCTTGATGGTTCTCCCTATACAAAAAGGGAGACCAACGAACAGAAAACAATATCCGAGTTTTACACCCGTGCCGAGATTCGTGAGAAATTCGGAGTGAAGGATTCATGGATTTACAAGGTTGTTGCTGAGAATAATGTACCGAAGACTATTCTTCGCGGCAAAGCTTATTTCAGCAAGAGCCATATCGACCGGCTTTTCTCGGCGAGAAAGGAGAACCCTGAAATTACGGAATGGTATTCAGTAGAGGACATACAGGAAAAGTATGGCATGACCCTCTCGGCAATCTATTCGCTGGTATCGAAAATTGGCATACCGAAGCGCAAGGAGGGCCCGAAGGTATATTACTCCAAATATCACTTCGATGTAGCGAAAGGTGCCAAGTCAGCCGAGGATGTCGAATTTATTTCGGTGGCTGATGCCATGGAAAAATACTCTCTGACGCGCGACCAGCTCTATCACTATGTCAAGACATACAAGATAACCAAGCTCCGTTGTGGCAAGTATGTAAAGCTGAACACCAAGGAGTTAGCGGAGTTATTCAACCCCGAGATTCGGTTATAATCCGGTGATTTTCTTCACCATGTAACCACCTTCTACCTTTGCACATTATAAATCTTAAAAAACAGTATAATATGGAATCAGCAACCATCACCAAAGTAACCCTCCGTCAGGAAAAACTGCGCAGCGGCAAACTGTCGCTCTACCTCGACTACTACCCTCCCATCTGGAACCCGCACATCAAAAAGATGTCGCGCCGGGAGTTCCTCGGCCTATATCTCATCGGCAATCCGAAAGATAAATTCGAGCTTGATTACAACGAAGAAATCATGCTCAAAGCCCGAGGCATCCGTGCCACCCGCGAGTTGGCGATTATCAACGAGGAGTTCGGTTTTCTCGACCGCACAAAGAAACACGCCGACTTTCTGGCATACTTCGAGGCAAAGACCAAGGAGAAATATCAGAAATGGGAAATCGTGTATAAGCACTTCAAGGACTTCTGCAATGGCAGATGTCTGATGAAAGACGTGACCATCGGTCTGTGCAACGACTTCCGCACATACATTCTCAAAATCCGGGTGAAACAGACTGGCAATATAATCTCCCGCAACTCTGCCGCCGGATACTGGTCAACGTTCCGCGCCTTGCTGAAAATCGCTTATAAGGAAGGCTGGCTGAAAGAGAATGTCAATGACTACCTCGACCCTATCGAATGGGAGGAGCCGAAAATCAACTATCTCGAAATCGAGGAGGTGAAACGCCTTGCCGCCACGCCATGCAAAGTGGATGTGCTGAAACGAGCATCGTTGTTCGCCTGCATGACCGGACTCCGCATCAGCGATATTCTGCAACTCCGTTGGGAGAATATCGAAGTGTCTCCCGACGGCGGCTACTGTATGCGCATCCGGACCCAGAAGACAAAGACACAGGCGACATTGCCGCTAAGCGATGAAGCGTTGTCGTACTGTGGCGAACCGGGACATGGCATGGTATTCAAGGGATTGAGCCGAGCCCATACACGCGAGCCATTCAAGAAATGGCTCAAAGATGCAGGCATAAAGAAGAAAATCACCTTCCATGGTCTGCGTCACACCTACGCTACCCTTCTGATTGCCAACGGCACCGACATATACACTGTCAGCAAGATGCTCACGCATAAAAACGTGGCCACGACTCAGATCTACGCAGAGGTCATCAGCCAGAAGAAGCGAGATGCAGCCAATTCCATCTCTCTGAAATAACTTCCAAGTGAATATCCCAAATATTAAAAGCGAATCACCCCAAAAACACCGATTTGTGTTGAATCATCATAACCTGTTTACGCAGAAAGCTACGCGATGCCGCTAAAATTCAATTATCCTGAAATAAAATAATTAGCATATAAGCTAATAATCTCGAAATTTTGTTATATCTTTGTAGACGAATTATGAGTAAGAAAGTAAAAATAGAGCCTGTGAGGTCTTCCGAATCGGCAAGCCTCTACACCATCATCTTTGAGGATGGTGATATGTCGGAGTTCGCAAAATTCCTTAACCGCTTCAAGGACAATGGCAAACTCCAGCGTGACTATCAGCTGATTCTGTATGCCCTGCAAAAAATTCTGGAAAATGGAGTGCAGGAACGATATTTCCGTCCCGAGGGGAAATATGCAGACAGAGTATGCGCACTCCCGATTGACTCAGGCAAACTGAGATTATATTGCCTGAGAATTTCGGATAAAATATTGATTCTTGGCAATGGAGGTATTAAGCAAACAAAGACATACAATGAGAATCAGGAACTCAATGGTTATGTCATGGATCTTCAGAAATTTGATGCGCTATTAAAAGCAACTGAGAAAGAAGGATCCATCATTGTCGAAGAAACAGTCCTGAATGGAATAACCGATAAAACATTTGAGTTATGAAAACTACAGCCCAACTATTCGATGAATGTCTTGCCACCGTTCAGAACGATGTCAAGATGGAACTTGATATGTCGTTTGCCCTTGCCGATAAGATTGACATGATTCTTCGGGAAAAGAATATCAGTCAGAAGCAGTTGGCAAAAAAGATGGGCAAGACCGAAGCAGAAGTCTCTCGATGGCTTGGAGGCACTCATAATTTCACACTGAGAACGATAGCAAAGATTTCAGATGCTCTCGGTGTCAAACTTTTAACCATATAGTGTGATGGAAAGCAATACCTCTAATCACGATGACAAGATAATGCATTGCTCAACTTTCGACGAGCTCCTTGATGCAGAATATGGCAAACCCGGCACCCCGAAGCGGGAACAGTTCGACGCTGATGCGGCGGCGTTCTGTCTGGCAGAGACGCTCAAAGAAGAACGACTCAAAGCCGGACTGACCCAACAGCAGCTCGCTGAGCGTATCGGTACGAAGAAAACCTATATCTCCCGTCTGGAAAACGGCAAAGCCGATGTCCAACTCAGCACCCTATTCCGAATCTTTGAGGGTCTCGGCAGAAAGGTATCTTTGACCATCCTGTAAATAGACAATAATCTTCAGACTGGCTCAAAAAAAATCGCACAAAATAGTCGTAGTTTGAGCTATTATTACTATATTTGCAACCTAATAGACGCAAGTACGACTATGGAAGAGAATATATACATGTTACCTGACAGTGAAATCCGCCGTCGGCTGGGACAAAAAATAAGGCATCTGCGACTCCGACAGAACTTCACTCAGACATCACTCGCAGAACAGGCGCAAGTCTCATTGACGACACTAAAGAGAATCGAGAAAGGCGATATAAGCTATTTCGATTCCCTGATGCGCGTGCTTCGCATACTTGGCGAGCTGGATGTGTTCTCGTCACTCATTAAGGAAGATGAGATGAGTCCCAATGAATATTTCGAGTTTGTCGAAGCAAGCAAGAAGAAGCAGCGCAAACGCGCAAGTGGTAACAACAAGACCAACACACAACCTAATACCCAGGAATCAGAATGGTAGATATAGCAAGAGTTAACTTATATGGTCAACCCGTCGGGACATTCCGATGGGACAACAACCGCCAGCTGGCAAAGTTCGAGTATGCCGAAAGCTTCATAGGCAAAGGTCTTGAACCCTCGCCGATTCTAATGCCTGTGCGTCAGGGAAGGATATATTCATTCTCCGAGATAGGTCGTGAGACGTTCAAAGGGCTTCCCGGTATGCTTGCCGATTCATTGCCCGATACTTACGGACGAGCATTGTTCGACCGCTGGCTTGCGCTGACCGGGCGTAGCAGCGGGAACGCTGTAGAGACGTTATGTTTTCTTGGAAAACGCTGTATGGGAGCGTTGGAGTTTGAACCGGCCATGGATGCGCCCTATGGTCCCGATGTCAGAATAGAACTTGATTCCCTTGTTGAAGTGGCAAGCGAAGCACTGTCGGAAAAGGAAGAATTTGGAGCTAATCTTGAAGAGGACAAGAAGGCGGCAATAGCCGAGATAGTGCGACTTGGTACCTCTGCCGGAGGACAGAGGGCGAAAGCCATCATAGCCTACAATCCATCGACCGGGGAAGTTCGTTCAGGACAGATTGAAGCCCCGGAAGGCTTTGACTATTATCTGATAAAACTCGACGGTGTAACCGCTGAAGCCGGATTCAGGGAAACTCAGAATTTCGGCCGACTGGAATACTCTTTCTATCGGCTTGTAAAGGAATGCGGCATAGAAATGTCGGATTGCAGTCTGATAGAAGAGAATGGACGCGCCCATTTTCTCACCAAGCGTTTTGACCGTCAGAATGGTGAGAAAATTCATATGCAGACACTCTGTGGTATAGCGCATTATGATTATCGTAATCCCCGTTCATACTCTTACGAGCAGGCGTTCAACGTGATGAGAGCATTGAGACTGCCATACTCACAGGCGCAGGAAATGTATCGTCGCATGGTATTCAATGTTGTAATCCGCAATCAGGATGACCACACAAAAAACATATCCTTCCTTATGGACAGACAAGGGAAATGGACTCTTTCGCCGGCATACGACATGGGATTTGCCTATAATCCGAAGGGTGGATGGACAGCACAGCACCAGATGTCAATAAACGGAAAGTTTGACGACATCACCCGCCAGGACCTTTTGGAATTTGCGAGACACAACAATATAAAGGAAGCTACTGAAATAATTGACCGTATTGCCGAAGTGTCTTCACGCTGGCCTCTCTTGGCAAGGGAATGTGAAGTTCCCCAGCCCATGATAGATGCCATTATGCCGAATTTGAAGCTCTCTATATAATACACCATAATACATCCTTATTCGCAAAGATTTCTATAATCATGAAAATATATCCTGACAAAGACAAAGCATTTCCAAATCCTGCGATTCCGAGCATTTGCTACATAAAAAATGTGGTGAAGAATCCGAGAATCATTATCGGAGATTATACATATTACGATGATATAGACGGAGCCGACAGATTTGAGGAACACGTTACACATTTCTATGAGTTCATCGGTGATAAGCTGATAATCGGTAACTTTTGCGCCATTGCTAAGGGAGTTACTTTTATTATGAACGGTGCCAATCATCGGATGGATTGCGCCACCACCTATCCTTTCTACATAATGGGAGGAGATTGGGGAGGTGCGATTGCTCCGGTAATGGATGAATTGCCGCTCAAAGGTGACACAGTTATCGGCAATGATGTGTGGATCGGGCAAAATGTGACAATCATGCCCGGCGTGCATATTGGCGACGGAGCCATAATCGGCACAAATGCCACGGTTGCCTCCGACATTCCCCAGTATTCGATAGCCGTGGGCAATCCGGCAAAAGTCATACACCGCAGATTTGACGATGAAATGATAGACCTGCTGGAGCGTCTACAATGGTGGAACCGTCCCATTGAAGAGGTTGATAAATTGATTCCTTTACTCTCAAATCCTGATATAGCCCAGGCAAAAATTGATATAGCGGAATATCTCCGCATTCAACACGATTAATTGCGACCTTACCAGAGCAAACAATTCAGTGGGTTAAATGGCCAATTACAAGTCATAAATTTGTTATATCCTTGAATATGAAATCAAAAGCAAACATCGGCATTGCATTGGTGATTACCTTTGCTGTCACAGTGGTTATCGGCATTATACTACATCTTAAAAGTCACGGAATAATTTTCCAGCCGCGTGGTGTATTAAAAGCTGTTCACTGGATATTCGGATATGCCATGACGGTACTTCTGTTTATCCACTGGGCACAGTTCCAAAAAATGCTGAACGCCCTTAAGAAGAAATTCAGATGGTTCTATACCGACACCTGGCTTCTGGTTATCCTGTTCATAGCCACGCTGCTTACAGGTACGGTCAAGTTGCTTTCGCCAGTCAAGATCCCGCATCTGGGATTGTGGCATTACTGGTTTGGCATGGCAATGGGCATCACCGCAATCATTCATCTTGTACGCGGACTTCCGTCATGGAATAGAATGAGGAAGATCAGTAGGAAATAGAAAACATTCAGCGAACAATTCAGTGGGTTAAATTGTCAATAAAGACGTGAATATTTAACCCACTGTTTATTTATGAAGGAAACGCCCCAGCGCTTGAGGAGCCTCGCTCCCCCTACCCGGGACAAAATTTTTATCTGGAGTGCCGTGATTGCCGGATGCGGCATCATGGCATTACTTGGTCGTCATGCCGCCATAGCCCGTTTCGGCACTGACGAATTTACCGGCAATGTTCTCTTTGCCGTTTTCCTTGTCCTCACCATCGGTCTATATTGCGGATTCCAGTCGGCAATCGAAAGTCTGTTTGACCGTATCTTCCGTAAAAAGGAGAGAGTTGCCATAATGAGCACTCTTGCCGGAGAAGAAGTTGAGGTTACAGTTGCCGATGACCCTCAGAGCAGAATGGAGTTTTCAGCATCTGTTGAAAATACGGTAATGGAAGAAAAGCCATACTATACCGACGATGATTATCCGGAAGATTATAGTGGCGGAGAAATCGTTGAGGATAAAGAGCCTGATGAAGCCCGATATGTCCTGATGGATGGCAAAAAAGTATATGAAGGGCCTATTGACGTTGATGATGTCGTGTTCGTAGAACTCGAACATAATATCCGTGAATACAGCAGTTTGCAGGAGCGCATAGAGGCTCGCGGCGAATATCCCTATTTCGAGGATTATATGGGCGGTCACGGACTTGACGAGGTTTTGGAATCGGATGCTCTTTACAACGAATGGGTAAGCCTCCAGCCCAAACATATCAAGAAAGAGCTGGAACTTGGCATTTATCGTGTTCGCGCCTATCCTGAGTCCAACGACAGTATCGGCTGTTTCACGAAGACGGCGAAAGAAAAACGCATCAAGGAAGATAACGGCAATATCCGCATTGAGGAATGGGAGGAGGAAGCGTATATCTCTGCCGATGGCGATGTCTATTACTCCGATCAACTGGAGGCCGCTATAAAGGCTTTGAAATCAGACAAGGAACAGTCAGAACTCCAGTTGAAACTTCTCTCGCAGCATGAACTGTGCAATGCCGCCCACGAGGAACTCAAAGAGGAGGATATGAAATTCAGTATGGCTCAGATTGAGTTTCTCTGCGCTTACATCACCCATGGAAAAGGCGCGTGCGTTTGACCCCTTCGGGCACGCGGGACT
>URII01000061.1 GCA_900547825.1 uncultured Porphyromonadaceae bacterium | reverse complement strand
TGGTTCAATAACTCCAATCAGCTTTGGACCACCGCTCAGAACCGGAATTGCAGGGGTTGAAATGCTGTTAAATTCGGCATTAATAAACCTCAACTAAATGTAAATAGTTGAATACTAATGCCTTACTCTTCCCTATGATTCGCTATTGATTTGTTGTTAGGATCGGTTTATCTTTGTGGAAGATAACTGATTTTATAGAACGTAATTTACCATTCTTTATCCATCAATCTGGCGTATACGTTTTAATGTGGCAAGGAGCGGTTTATTTCCTGCCATATCTTATTGCGGATGTCGGAGCGGGCGAATGCGGCATTATTGCGCGAGGGATGCACACGGTTGCTCAGGAAAATAAATATCACGCCGGATTCGGGGTCAATCTTGAAGCAGGTGCCGGTGAAGCCGGTATGCCCGTAGGTCGACTGTGAGCCCGCACCTCCGTTTGCAAGATCAAATGCCAATGAGCGGCGTCCGGCATTGTCGCGTGTGCGGGTGAACAGCTCCACAGTCTCCGGCGATATAATCTGCCGGCCGCCATATGTTCCTCCGAGACGGAACATCTCCAACAGCTTTGCCAGATCCAAGGCATTTGAGAATAATCCGGCATTGCCTTGCACTCCACCCGAGAAACATGCAAGCTCATCGTGGACATAGCCGTGCAACACCTGTTTCCGCAGGAACCGGTCATTTTCGGTGGGAGCTATCCTTTGCCGGTCTATGCCGTTTTCTATGGGGCGGTAGGTGGTGTTAAAAGCTCCGAGAGGGCGGAATATCTCACAAGCCACAAAGTCATCGTGCAGGTGGTCCGTCATGTTCTCCTCGGCATTCATGAGGAGTGCGAAATTCAAGTCGCTGTAAACATAATTTCCCCGGCGCCGAAGGGGGGTGTCGTAGATGGTCTGCATGATGGTGTCGTAGGTGCAATCGCCCACCCATATATTTTCTGCGGCAGATATGGGATGACGTTTTGTTGCATGGCGGCTTACCAATGCCGGATCAAGACGGGCTTCCGAATTGCCCCATACACCTTGCTCCACCGGAATGGAATATACCGCATCCCTGCGGTTCCGCACCGGAGGCCCGGAATATGATGCGGTGTCAAGCATTAGCTTGATGGTGTTTATGCCGCCCGGAAGGCCGCTGCGATGAAGAAGAAGCTCACGCAAGGTTACGTCGCCGAGAGGCTTGTCCTCTGTTTCAGGCACGAACTTGGCAAGAGGATCATCAATACTGAAAAGGCCCATGTCATGGGCCTTCATCAATCCTGCCGCTGTGGCGGTGGCTTTTGTAATTGAAGCAAGATCGTAGATGGTGGATTCTCTTACACTGTCGCCATGTTCATAATCAAGCGTGCCGTAACTTCCGTTCATTATAATCTCGCCGTCCTTGACCACAAGTACCTGGCACCCCGGAAATGCTCTGTCGCGCAACGCTTTTTTCACCATTGCATCAATGTTCGCTGTCATATCCGGATTCATTCCCACATAAGCCGGTGTGCTGAATGCAAGACGTGTTTTTGAGGTGGAGAGGCCACTTCCGGCCGACATGAAACCGTCGACCGTTACAGGCAAACGGCCCGATACCGCGAAACCGCCGAATATGGCTTCGGCTGCCGCTTCCTGTTGGGAGGACGTCAGTTCATATGCCTCTATCACTGCGGCGGCTTTTTTTGCCGCTGGTACAAACTTGGATATCTTGTAAGGGTTTATGAAGAATACCGCTATCACGTCGGTGCCCGACTTCACAAGTGAGTTCAATTGCTGCACGGATGCAGAGGTATAGTCGGTTATAGCCGCGATCACGAGGTTATGCCCTTTGGCTGCTGACGCCGGAGCACTGACATCAATGCGTGTGTAGCGCCGGCACATGTCGGCGAAAGCTTTGGCCTGTTTGGCTCCTATTACCGTGAGGCTTATATTGAGTGAGTCCAGTCCGTGTACCGGTATTATTCCCTTGTCGTTGCTCAGGAGGGTGATGGAGGCCCGTGACAAACTCCGTATCACGGTTTCTGCGTCAGTGCTGTGGATATTTGAGGCGGATGCTTTTGCCGGGCCTTTGGCTAAACCAAGTCTGTATTTATACATCAACATCTTGCGGCAGCGTGAATTTATATCCGATTCTTTTATCTGACCGTTTTTTACGGCTGCTGTCACGGCGCTTATATCGTGGGCCGGTGAGGATGAACCCAACATGATGTCAGCCCCTGCCTTTATGGCCCTGACGCAATTATTGACCTTGCTTCCGGCGCCTTTCATGTTCAACGCATCGGTGAATACAAGCCCCTTGAAGCCAAGTTTGCCTTTCAGCAGGTCAGTGGTTATGGGCGCCGACAGAGAGGCCGGATTTCCCGATGGATCAAGTGCCGGAACAGCGAGATGGCCAACCATAATTCCGGTCATTCCGGCATTTATATAAGCCTTAAAGGGCATGAGGTCTATTTCATCCATTTTTTGTGGCGAGTGCTCCACAACCGGAAGGGTTTTATGTGAGTCGGTGGATGTGTCGCCATGTCCCGGAAAATGTTTTGCCACAGAAATGACGCCGCCTTTTTCCAATCCTTTTGCATATGCAATACCAAGGCGTGTCACATTAACAGGGTTTTCGCCGAATGAACGGTTGCCGATTATGGGGTTTGACGGATTGGAATTGACATCAAGCACAGGCGCAAAATTCACATGTATGCCCATTTCGCGGCACTCACGGGCCACTTCCATTCCATATTGTTCCAATAATCTTTCATCGGCAATGGCACCGAGAGTCATATTGTGCGGAAATACAGGTGCATCGCTGCAACGCATTGCCAGGCCCCATTCTCCGTCCAATGTCACCAATAAAGGAATTTTCGCCTGTGATTGCGAATAATTGATCATATTGGCGTATGACTTTATGGTGCCTTTACCGAGAAGAATTCCGCCTACCTGTTCATCGGCCACCATGCGCCGTAACATTGCATGTCCTGCGGCATTGTCGGTTGCATCTATGCGTGGCACGAATATCTGTGCCACACGTGCGTGCAGATCCATTTCCGCCATCAGTGAGTCGGCCCATATGGCCGCGCTGTCAATCGTTTCGGGCGGAGTATTCTTCCCCTCGGCAGCGGCTGGCATCGAGGTTGTTACAGGCCGGGACGCGGCATACATCCATAATGCCGCAGTCATAGCCATTGCCGTGAAGCATAGGAATAATATTTTTTTCATTTATCAGCAGAAACAGTCGTTTGGGATATTCTGGGAGTGTTGTCCGGCATAAGAGGTTTGCCTTTGTATGGACCGTCGGCAATGTAGTCGATGAAGTCGAGATACAATATGCGGTCACTGCGATTTAACAGAGTGCTGTGGGTGAACGGTTCCATGTAATCACCCCCACGTGTTATATAATCTATTGTAGCTATGGTGTAGGTCTTGTCCGGATCCAATGGCTTGCCGTTGATGAGCGCACGGACGCATCTGTCGCTCTGTCCATCCGAAGTAAGGCTTACATTCCCGCTTACTCCGAAGCGGTTTATACGGGTCATGAGGTCGAATGCTTTCTGTACTTCCGAACCTGAAAGACTGATCACATTAATTTTGTTGTCGAACGGGAGCATGTTCATTATAAGCCCTTTGGTAATCTCACCCTGAGGCATATCACATCTGATACCTCCTATATTCATTACCGCGAAATCAACGGGCTGTCCCGACATCTCGCGGCCTTTTTCAAGAACAAAGTCACTGAGCAGGTTCACTATGCCCGGCTTGTCGGCCTCAAAAGGAGCTCCGGCGTGACCTATCACTATCGACATAACAGAATCGACATGGTGCCGGTACGGAGCCAACAGGGCCGAGTCAGCTTCTGTGATCAGGGAGTCGAGGCGTTTGTCGACATGTATGGCTTTCTGTGTTATTTCACCGGTAGCGGCATTTACGGTTATTTCGCCGAGATAGCGTCCGGATTTACCAACTTGGGCTACATGGACCGGCCGTCCGGCGGCATTCATGATTATATTGGCGGGTGAAAGTGAATCGGCGGGATTGATAAGTGTATGAGAGTGACCTCCGATAACAAGGTCAATATCTGTAGATGCTTCTATAAGTTCCTTATCATCTGTACCGGGCAAGTCGGCATATCCGATATGGGTTATGGCCACAACATAGTCAACACTGTCACATTGCTTCAGTCGTGCGGCTTCGCGGTTAGCTTCCGTTATTGCGTCCAGATACACCACACCTTTTGATTTAAGCGAATCTATTATGCCGGCCGGATCCACGTTTATGGCGATAAAGCCGACCTTATTGGCGCCGGCATTAATTATGGCTGACTTCTGCAGAAGGGAGTCAAGAGCCGTACCGGCCAGATTGTAATTGGTCGACAGTTTTTTTGCGTTAAGCCCCCGGTAAAGCCATCCTAAAGAATCCACGCCGTTGTCAAATTCGTGATTTCCCAATATCTGTATGTCATAACCTAAGGCATTCATCATTTTCTGTTCCACTTCGCCCCCGAAAAGAGAGAAATACAGCGTGCCCTGCACCATATCGCCGGCATCCACCAATATTACATTCTCATGCGCTTTCCTGATGCTGTCTATCAGAACTTTGCGCCGCAATATTCCCCCCTCGTCCTTTTCAGTGGGGTCGATCTGCGAGTGCGTGTCGTTGGTGTGGAGAATTACAAATTCAGGCGATGCGGCAAATGCTCCTGCCGCTATGGCGCAACCGATGGCAATGGGGAAGTGCCTTAGATTAATTTTAAGTTTATGATTATGTATTTTACTCATGTCGGATGGATTTTATCTGAATTATAACGGCTATCGTGAAGGATAGTTTAACTGGTATGTATGAGTGAGGCTGTCGCTCTCAGCAAATATAACGTTTTTAGTCCGGGTGTAAAAACTTTAGATACCGACGGCGCGTTAAAGATAGTGAACGCATCAAACCCATATCGACTTATGAGAATACGCATAATTTTATTGTCCGTGGCTTTTACATCGGTTTTTGCCGAATCACAGACTCCCCGTATAGCTGAGATTATATCCCGGCTGGACTCTACCAGGTGCTATACAGGCCATGCCCGCGTCACCCTTACATTGCCCCAACGGTCCGACGACGTGATGTATGATGTGGATTTTATGCAGACAGCTACAGGATCCGACACATTGGCGCCGGCAGCTTACCTTACCGAGATGTCGCTTGAAACTCCACTCGGACCGTCAAAGAGTTTTGCGGCTTATTTTGACGGTAATTTCTATCGTTCGCGCGGCCCTCGTCTTCAGGAATATCATTATGTTACCCAACCCGATGTGTTCTGTCCCTCAAAGGGTCGCGGGGTTCAGTTTGCAAGCCAGTTTGTGGATCTTATGCCACGTTATCTCGCTGATAAGCTCCGGAAGGATTTGGCCGATAAATCAGTGTATATGAAACTGGCAAGTTCGGCGTCGGAGGATGTGCTTACCGTGCTTACTCAATATGACGGCACGGTAGTGCGTGAGGAGCGTTATGTACTTGATCCCGTGACCTCGCTTCCGCGACGCATTTCTATTGAAGCCAATCCGGCCACTATCAGTGAGCAGACCATTGAGGTAAACTATACATTTTCCGATACCGATAAATGTCGCCCCATTGATGAACAGTTTCTAATGGAGTGTTATCCTGATATATTCAGTTCAGGCAGAGAGAGCGATTATCGTCTTGAGTCGCTTGTAGGGACGAATCTCCCGTCGTATGCTTTGCGCGATATTTCAGGTTCACGGATACTGCACCGTAGCGGTGATCCATATTCCTCGCCGGTTATAATGGCATTTGTGGAAGCCGGAAATTCTGCTTCGGAGGATTTGATTTCAGAAATACGTCGGGAAACGGCTCTGTTGCCCACTGAGGTAGCTGTGATATGGGCTTTTAACGGAAACGTTACTGATGAGGCAGAGGAATTGCTCATGCCATTGGCCGCTAATGAAAAAGTGCTTATGAGTGTGAAAGGTTTTGCCCGTGACTGCGGTGTCACCGCATATCCTTCGGTGGTGGTTTGTGACCGTACCGGTAAAGTGGCGTTTGTGCGCACAGGATATAACAAGGATCTACCCGCCATTGTCATGCAGCAGATGGCATTGCTTGACTGATAGAATAAACATTAAATTGATAATAACAGATATGGAAACATTGCATTTTAAAGGTAATGAAGTTCATGCTTACGGTTTTGTTCCCACCGTAGGCAGTGTGGCCCCGGAATTCAAACTTGCCGGGACAGATCTCGGCGAAGTGAAAAGTGCCGATATGAAAGGTCATACAGTGGTATTGAATATATTCCCGAGCCTTGACACTGAGGTTTGTGCCCGCTCTGTGCGCCGGTTCAATGAGGAGGCAGCCGCACTTCCGGGAGTGAAGGTGGTATGTGTGTCGATGGATCTTCCTTTTGCCATGAGCCGTTTTTGTACGCTTGAGGGAATAAAGGATGTGACATTTGCTTCCGCATTCCGTGATGCCGATTTTGCCAAGGACTATGGCGTTATGATGATAGACGGCCCTCTGAAAGGTCTTTTGGCGCGGGCAGTTGTGGTCATATCTCCTGACGGAAAGGTTGCATATCGGGAGCTCGTGAATGAGATAACCGACGAACCTGACTATAAAGCTGCTCTCGGAGTTATAAAGTCATTGGAAAATAAATGAGCCGGCTTTAGCTGAAAACTTAGGGTAAAAATGTAACTTTGCGATATGATGAACATGTCGCAGAGAAAAATAGCTATAGTCACCGGTACCCGTGCAGAGTGGGGGCTTTTGTGTCCAATCGCAAAAGCCCTCGCTCTGCGTCCGGATGTAAAACTCACGGTGCTGGCCACTAACATGCATCTGCTTGAGGAATATGGTCATACTGTGGATGATATAGTGGCCGATGGATTTAAGCCGGTTGAAGTGGATATGGGGCGCCCCGACGGTACGGCCTTGGGTTCCGTGAAAGGAATGGCCCGTTGTATGGAAGGGATGGCTGAGGCCTTTTCCGAAATAAAGCCTGATTTGGTTGTGATCCTCGGCGACCGATATGAGATGCTGGCCGCTGCGAGCGCCGCCCTGATGTGCGGAATACCCATAGTCCATATTGCGGGAGGCGAGATTTCGGAAGGTGCGGTGGATGATTGCATACGCCATGCCATAACCAAAATGTCGGCATTGCATCTTACAGCCACCGAACCGTACCGCAAACGTGTCATTGCAATGGGTGAGAATCCGGCCCTGGTTATCAACACCGGGGCAATAGGAATCCATAACATACGTTCTGTAAAGCTGATGGATTGCCGGGAACTGTCGGATTCTGTCGGATTTGATTTTTCCTGTCCGTCATTTCTGGTGACATACCATCCCGCTACGCTTGATCCTGGCGATGTGGCAGGTCGTTGCCGCGCCCTGTTCCGGGCTCTTGACCGTTTTAAGGATCATAATGTGCTTATCACATATCCCAATAATGATCCGCGCGGGCGGATAATTATAGATGAGATAGAGGAATATGCGGCAAGTAGTCCAGAACGTGTCAAGGTGGTGCCTTCGTTGGGAATGAGACGCTATCTTTCAGCCATGCAGTTTGTTGATGCTGTTGTAGGCAACTCGTCGAGCGGAATAGTAGAGGTGCCTTCAATGGGAATTCCCACAGTGGATATCGGAATAAGACAGCGTGGGCGTATAGCCGCCCCATCGGTAATACATTGCGGTGATGGCGAGGATGAAATAGCAGAAGCTTTGGCACGGGCAGTGTCGGCTGATATGAAAGCATTGGCCTCACGGAAGGAAAACCCTTATGAAAAACCTGATACTCTACAACGTATCGTGGATGCTATAGTTTCTGCTGATATCGAATCCTTGCGTGTTAAAAGATTCTATGACATTGGCTGAGGAAATATTAAATATAGACCTTGATAAGGTAGGGCTTGTTCCGGGACGGGATAAAATAGGCGTGGCAGTGAGCGGTGGTGCTGACTCCACTGCTTTGCTCATGGCTCTGGTAAGGCTCGGGCTTGACTGTGAGGTCCTGCATTGCGATTTTCATCTGCGTGGCGACGAGAGTGTGCGTGATGAACAATTTGTGAAGTCGCTGTGCGCCCGCATCGGTGTGCCGTTTCATCTTTACGAACCGGATGTTGCCGGTTATATGAAATCCACCGGCTGCTCTGTGGAAATGGCATGTCGGGATCTGCGTTATGAATGGTTTCGTGCCATGGCCGGGAAGCATGATTATAAGGCAGTGGCGGTGGCTCATCATTCCGACGACAATGTCGAGACATTGTTTCTTAACCTGTTTCGGGGAACCGGTATAACGGGCTTGCGCGGCATGAAGCCGGTCAACGGCCTGATTGTGCGCCCTATGCTCGGCTGCTCCCGAGCTGATGCGGAGTCCTATCTCCGTAGCATAGGGGAGAGCTGGGTGGATGATTCCACGAATGCTGAAAATGATTTCCGCCGTAACCGGATCCGTAATGTGATTCTTCCCGCAATCCGAGAGCAGATACCTGAATCTACAGTCGGCATTAAAGTGTCGATGGGCGCGTTGGCTGAGGAAAGCCGGTTTCTGGATTATGTGTTTGCAAAGAAGCGTGAACGGTATATCGATTCGGCCACCGGGGCGGTTGACGTAGCCGGAATTATTGACTTAGAAGGCAAATTTGCATCGTTTGTATTGTGGCATATATTGCGTGACGCCGGCATTACAATGGCAATGGCGTCGGATATTGTGGCCGGAGCAGGTCGGTCGGGCCGTATTTTCGGCACCTATGAGCTGCATGGGATGAAACTGTTGCCATTGGCCGGCGAGCGAGGGCAGGCGGAAACGCTCGCGTCGCTTTCTGACGGACCATGGATCATGAAGAAGATATCACGTAGCGAATTTCATCCGATGCGCGATCCATATAAGGTATGGTTTGATATATCTTTGCTTGATGGCGCCCCGGAGTTCAGGCTTGAACCATGGTGTGATGGAATGCGTATTGCTCCCTTCGGTATGCGTTCAGGCTCACGTAAACTCAGCGATGTGTTCAGTGACCGTCATTACAGCCTGTCGCAGAAACGTACTTTGAAAGTGCTTACACGCAACGGGACGGTAATATGGGTTCCCGGTGTCATTGCGTCGCGTCATTTCCCGGTCACGGCCTCGACCACTGAAATTATAATGCTCGATGCCGCAGTTGCGGATAATGGTGTAATGTGCTAAATTTGCATGAACAGAATATCCAACAGGATGAGCAGAATATCCCCTGAAACAATACAACGGATCCTTGCCGCAGTAAAAATAGAGGAAGTGGTGGGCGATTATGTCAAGCTCCGCCGTCATGGTTCGAGTCTGCGCGGATTATGCCCGTTTCATAATGAGCGTAATCCATCATTTTCCGTATCACCCTCACGAGGCATATGCAAATGCTTTACATGTCAGAAAGGGGGCACTGCTGTCAGTTTTCTGATGGAAATAGAGGGATGGTCATATCAGGAGGCTATGCGCCACCTTGCCGCCAAATATAATATAGAAGTGGAGGAACGGGAACTCACGCCTGAGGAGAATGAGCGTATCACCGAGCGTGAGAGCATGATGGCTGTAAATGAAATGGCCTTGAAGCACTTCTCTTCAAATCTCACGGATACTGACGACGGCCGTGACATCGGACTTTCCTATTTCCGCCACCGCGGCATAAACGATCTGATGATAAAAAAGTTTCAGCTCGGTTATGCGCTTGAAGGACTGACCGTTCTGTATGACTATGCCACTCAAAAGGGATTCAGTGAGAAATATCTTGAGGCTACTGGCTTGTGTGCGCGTCGTGAACGCGGCGGAATGTATGACCGTTTCCGAGGCCGTGTGATTTATCCGGTTTTTTCCGTGTCGGGTAAAGTGGTGGCATTCGGTGGCCGTACACTCCGGAATGATAAGAAGATTGCCAAATATGTGAATTCGCCGGAGAGCGCCGTATATCACAAGAGCAATGAGCTTTACGGTCTCTATCAGGCCAAACAGGCTATAGCCCGTGCCAATAAAACGATATTGGTGGAGGGATATATGGATGTTATATCCATGCATCAGAACGGAGTGGAGAATGTGGTGGCCTCATCCGGCACAGCTCTTACAGTAAATCAGATAAAGCTGATAAGGCGTTTCAGCGAGAATGTCACCGTAATTTATGACAGCGATCCCGCAGGAATAAAGGCATCACTGAGAGGTATAGACATGCTGCTGGCTGAAGGGTTGAAGATAAAGGTGCTGCTGCTGCCGGAAGGAGAGGATCCCGATTCATTTTCGCAGTCACATACCACACAGGAACTTCAGGATTATATAGCAGCCAATGAGACTGATTTTATAAGATTTAAAACTGATATTCTGCTGAAGGACACTCATGGTGACCCTACTGCGCGAGCCGATGCCATAAACAGTGTGATACGCTCAATATCAATGGTCAGTGATCCGGTTACACGCGATGTATATGTGGCCGAATGCAGCCGGCTTATGGGGATTGATGATCATACGGTCAATCTGCAGTTGGCACGTATGGTGGCACGTAGGCTTGAATCGGAGTCGCGTGAAGTACGTGTGAACGATGCAGACGCGGATATAGCGTCTCTGCCGCAATCGCCATCTGCAAGTCCGGTGATAGTGTCCGATGCTGCCGCCGATACCGGAGGGGTGAAAACAGAAAACATTGCTCCATCACCTATACATCCTTTTGAACGCAAAGCGCTTATGTATGCCATCAAATACGGTGCTGTGGAGCTATGCCGCGTATATGACGAGAACGGAAATGAAACAGGTGTCACGGTGGCTGATTACATATCCGATGAATTGCAGGCTGACTCCATTGCATTTTCTCATGCAGGTTATTCACGGTGTTTTGCCGAGATACTTCGGTTGTGTCGGGAAGCATTCCCACAACTGCTTGACGAAGTGACGGCTCGTGCGTCGGCTGATGCTGACAAACGGTTGCGAGCGGGTTTCGAGGAAATAAGGGCCAAGGCCGAGGACCTCTCGTCGGCTACAGCTCTTGAACAGCAGCTGAGATCGGATGTGGAGGCTGCACATAAGGCCATAGTGGAAACTTTTCGTACGGATTTTATATTGAAGCAACTGTCCTCCTCGCCCGATGATACATTCCGTAAGCTTGCCACAGAGCTTGGTTCAGATAAATATGTGCTGAGTAAGGTGCATACCAAATATGCTCACGTGGAGTCAGAGCGTGAGCGATTGGCTGAGTTTGTGCCGCGGGCTCTTTATGAATGGAAGGATGCTATTCTCGGCTTCCGTATTCAGGCGGTGCAGAATGATATCGATTATGCCGCACGGGCCAATGATGTTGACCGGCTGATGTCGCTGATGAAAGAGAAAGCGGATCTGATTGGCATACGCAAGGAGTTTGCCCGCATTCTCGGAGAAAGGATTCTGACAGCACGGTAAAATATTCGTGGCACTGTAAGATAAAACCGAGGGCACTGTTATTGAAGAAGTACCCTCGGTCTTTATTTATATGATATATTGTCAGAACTCTGCGTTGCCTGGAGTGCGGGGGAAAGGTATGACGTCGCGGATATTGGTCATACCTGTAACAAACAGCCGCTCGAAGCCTAAACCGAATCCGGAGTGGGGTACTGTGCCGAAACGTCGTGTATCGAGATACCACCACATGTCTTTCATCGGAATTCCGAGAGTCTCGATACGCTCCATGAGCTTGTCGAAGTTTTCTTCTCGTTCCGAACCACCTATTATTTCACCGATTTTCGGGAACAGTACGTCCATGGCGCGGACAGTCTTTCCGTCCTCGTTCTGTTTCATGTAGAAAGCCTTGATCTCTTTGGGATAGTCCGTGAGGATAACAGGTTTTTTAAAGTGTTCCTCCACCAGATAGCGTTCGTGTTCGCTCTGGAGATCGGCACCCCAATATACCGAGAAATCGAATTTGCGTCCCGATTCTTCGAGAATCTTCACGCCTTCGGAATAGGTGAGACGCACGAAGTCGGTGGATACGACATGGCGCAGGCGCTCTACCAGATCCTTATCGTACATCTCGGCAAGGAATTCTATGTCATCCTTGGCATGTTCCAACGCGTAGGATATACAGTATTTGATGAATTCCTCGGCAAGATCCATATTCTCCTTTATCTCGTAGAAAGCCATTTCAGGCTCTATCATCCAGAATTCTGAAAGGTGGCGGGGCGTGTTGGAGTTCTCGGCACGGAATGTAGGACCGAAAGTATAGATGGCGCCTAATGCAGTGGCCCCGAGTTCTCCTTCAAGCTGTCCTGACACTGTGAGTGCGGCAGCTTTGCCGAAGAAATCGGACGAGTAATCCACTTTTCCCTCCTCTGTGCGTGGAAGGTTGTTCATGTCAAGGGTGGTTACCTGGAACATTGCTCCGGCGCCCTCGCAGTCGCTTGCTGTGATGAGCGGGGTGTTCAGATAGAAGAAACCCTTTTCGTTGAAAAATTTGTGTATGGCGAAAGCAAGGAGCGACCGCACTCGGAGCACAGCGCCGAATGTGTTAGTTCTCGGACGAAGATGGGCTATCTCGCGCAGAAATTCCAAAGAATGGCCTTTTTTCTGTAGCGGATATTTCTCAGGATCGGCGCTGCCGAATATATGCAATGTGTCGGCCTGGATCTCAACTGTCTGTCCTTTGCCCATTGACTGGACAAGCTTGCCTGTTACAGCAATGGAGCTTCCGGTGGTTACCGGTTTAAGCTGTTCGTCGGAGAACCGGGACATGTCGAACACTATCTGTAGGTTCTTAATGGTGGAACCGTCGTTAAGGGCCACAAACTGTACATGCTTGTTGCCACGGCGGGTCCTTACCCAGCCCATGGCTGTGACATCATGTCCTGCCATAGCCGGATCAAGGAGCTGGGTGATTTTGGTCGGTTTCATTATTTATTTCAATGAATGATGGTGATTTTAAGCAACTGATTGGATTATTCGAATGATCCCATCTTGAGGAAGTTTACTTCTTCCTGAGTGAGATAACGCCAGCGTCCGCGCGGAAGATTCTTCTTTGTGAGTCCTGCAAAATAAACGCGGTCAAGTTTTGTAACGTGA
>URII01000060.1 GCA_900547825.1 uncultured Porphyromonadaceae bacterium | reverse complement strand
CTAGGACGCAAGATTTTCATTCTTGAAAGAGGAGTTCGATTCTCCTATGGGCTACACAAAAATAGAATCAGGATCGCGCAATTCGGAACAATTATCCGAATTGCGCGATTTTTTAGATGCTGAAGCTGCGCGCATCAATTCGCCGGCATTCATAGCTGATGATCCGGTGCAGTTTCCCCGGAGGTTTGATGACCAGCGTGATGCTGAAATAGCGGCGTTGCTTTGCTCCACTATAGCATGGGGCAACCGCAGGATGATATGCTCCAATTGCGATAAATTGCTTGCTCTCATGGGGCATGATCCTTACCGCTATGTAATGGATCGCGGGTTTGAGGATTTGCCCGACGGGAATATACACCGCACGTTTTTTGCTGCCAACATGCGTAATTATCTCAGAGGGCTCTATGGCATATATTCGCGTTACGGCACTCTTGAAAGTTATGCCGTTGCTGTAGGGGCGCCGCAGCATGAAGCTCCGGCCTGGATTATAGCGCAGGCTATCAATTCCGCTATTGCCGAGGCCTGTGACGGCAAGGGGGATTCCCGTTGTATGCCTATGAATCTTGATTCAAGTGCTTTGAAACGCCTGAATATGGCTTTGCGTTGGCTTGTGCGCGATGACGGGATTGTGGATATGGGGCTATGGAAAGCTCTTACACCGGCCCAGCTTTTTATTCCCTTGGATGTGCATGTGGGAAATGTGTCGCGTGAATTGGGATTGCTGACCCGCAAGGCTAATGACCGCAAGAGTGTAATGGAACTTACGGAGGTGTTGCGCTCATTCCGCCCTGACGATCCCGTTATATATGATTATGCTCTGTTCGGTATAGGGATAGAATCCAAGAATAACCGTACAAAGCCCATGGAATTAGAGGGATTGTAGAGTCGCCTCGAGATACGGGGTCGGCTCAAGTGTGTTGGCTCTTCGCAGCAGGTCTTTTGCACGTGTCAGCAGAGCGTCATTGCCGTTTTTCTCATGTTCGATAAGGTAGTAATTGCCGAGCATTATCAGAGCCTGAACATTATCTGGATTCAGCTCTATAAGCCTGTTCAGGATTATTTCAGCATCACGATTGCGCCCTGACAGCAGCAATGCCCGGGCCTTTATCATAAGAAACTTCGATGAGTCGGGTGCTCCTGCCAACATTATGTCGCTGTAGACCAGCATGTCGGAGGCAGCGTTGCGGAATGAATAGTAGTCAAGCAGCCGCGCGTCCACGAGGCGCCGGGTCCAGGGATATGCTGTCTTTACTTTCAGTAGCAGCTGCTCATAAAGCGTGGACTGTCCTATAGCGAAAGATGCTTTCTCCACCCGGTTGAAAAGGGTATCTACAGGGCATAGGTTTGCGAACGCTTTGTCGACCAAGTTCATTTCCTCTATAGTGTCCGGAACCATCGCTGCCGATACTATGGCTTTGGCATAGAGCGAATAGTCGCGTGGACGTTCATCGAGCATGAGTTCATACATGGCCGAGGCGGAGGCCCATTCTTTCTGGGCATAGAATCGTTCGGCTTTGATGGCTATGGTATTGAAGCTGCGTGTGGTGCCAAAGGCTATTGAGACCACTGCCATGTATATGAAGACGGATATGAGGATTCGCGTACGGTTCAGCATCGGATGTCGTAATTCAATATGGTTTCAACAAGATAAAGCTGTCGTATATCTGATTTGGCTACTTCCATGTCGTCATAGTCGGCGTTTGCGGAATGCAGGATTACTTTCGATGCATTGTTGCTGTTGCGCCGGAGAAACTTGACCATCCTATAGTCATCAAGTACTATCACATATATCTGCCCCCAGAATATTATTCCGGGATCAGAGATATGCCTTACGGCTATGTATGCGCCGTGATTGATAACCGGGGCCATGCTGTTGCCGCTTACTCTTACTATGCGGCTTTCAGGGTTAAGTTGGGGAAGATCCACGAAGCCTATAATCCTGTCGCGGGTAAACATCAGGGAAAGCTCGGCACATCCGGCAGTGACGTCAATATCATAGACAGGAATACCATGGGGATGTTCAGTACATGTTGCCGTTTCCATTCCGTAGCATTCTTCGCCGTGGCCTATCTCGACGGCATGCAGATTTTTGTCGTAAGGCAAGCCCTTACCGGTGGTGAGCCAATGTTTCGATACACCGAGATCGGCTACTATACGGTTTACAAGTCCGTCGGTTACAGGAAGGCGTCCCGAAAGATGTTTTGACATGTTTGACGGATCGATAGAGAGTTGCCGTGCGAAAGCCGCCTGACTTTTGTGTGACCGTTCGATAAGGAACCGGATGCGGTCAACTATGGTTTCTGCCATTGTAATATTGCAGTTGTGCGAAGTTATATTTACAATGCAAATATAGGCAAAATATCAATTATGGTTTATCTCCCGGCTGGAATTTTTACCATGCTTTTGCGTATATAGTCCACAAGCGCTCCGATAGCGGAAGTTGAGGCAATAAGAGCCACTATTGTTATCCATGTTGTTGTCATGATGTTCAGATTTTATGATGTTTATATAACAACGCGCCTGATTCGGCGATGGTTCGTTCACACCATGGTTGTCAGCAGAATTGTGGATATGGTCATATATATCAGCATACCTATAATGTCGTTTGTTATAGATATGAAAGGACCTGTTGCAAGTGCCGGATCGATTTTGAACTTTTCCAATGTAAGGGGTACGAATGTGCCGAACACGGAAGCGAATATCACCACGGCCAGAAGAGATATCGACACAGCAAGGGTGGTCATTGTTATGGCATGTCCGTTGCCGAGGGAGAAAAAGTTATATATGAACACCAACAACGATATTATGAAGCCGTTGAGGAGGCCTACTCCTAATTCCTTTACGAGCTGACGGGCTGACTTTTTTATGTCAAGCGAGCCGTTGGCCAGGCCTTGCACCACGATTGCCGATGACTGGGTGCCCACGTTGCCCCCGGTTCCGCCTATTAGCGGTATGAACAGTGCCAATGCCGGATCTATGGCCAGTCCGGATTCGAAGTGACCGAGAATAATGGAATTGCCTATTCCGCCGCACATACCTATGAGGAGCCATGGAAGCCGGGCACGGGTTTGTGTCCAGAGGGTGTCGCTGGTCTCAACATCGGATGAAAGACCTGAGGCCAGCTGGTAGTCACGTTCCGATGACTCACGCACCTGGTCCATGACGTCGTCCACAGTTATGCGTCCTACGAGCCGGCCAATGCTGTCAATTACCGGCATGGCGACAAGGTCGTATTTCTCAAAATCAAGTGCTACTTCATCAATGGGAGTGTCAGCTTTTACTGCCACAGGTTCTTCTTCCATTATATGCCTTATCTTGGATACGGAAGGGTGGGTGATCAGTGTCTTTAGCGGAAGGATGCCCTTGAGTTTGTCATCGTTGTCGACTACATATACGTAGTAGATTTCATCAATGTCCTCGGCCTGCATCCTCATCTGTTTGATGCATTCAGGCATGCTCCAGTTTTCGTTCACCACTATCATTTCGGTGCCCATCAGGCCACCTGCGGTATCCTCGTCATATTTCAGAAGGTCGATGATATCGCCGGCCTGATCAACATCGTCGATATGCGAAAGAATTTTGTCGCGGTCCTCTTCATCAAGTTCCTGGATAATGTCTACGGCGTCGTCCGTATCCAGATGGTCGATAAGTTTGTTGGCGATTTCCTCCGCGGGCATGTCGGCAAGGAGCTTTCGCCTGTCATCCTCATCGAGTTCCATGAGCACATCGGCCGCTGTTTCTTCGTCAAGGAGATGGAAAAGATATTCGGCTTCATCAAGGTCGAGCTCCTGATATAGTTCCGCTATGTCGGCAGGATGAAGATCCGTAAGGAGTTTTCGGGCGGCATCGTCATCTTTTTTCTCTATGATGTGGCGGATCTCCTGTAGATCCTGCTCCGTATATTCCTTCATGCCTTATAAATGTGATTTTTTGTTTTGATGATTGGCTGAGTGAATGGCTTTTTAGGGTTGTGTGGTTCTGAGCCTCTCCACTGTCAGGGTAAGATCAACGAATTGCTCTACCGAAAGTTGTTCGGGACGCATGGCGAGTAGTGGCGTTTCGGGGAGAGGAACTCCGGATGGGAGAATGCCCCGGATGGAGTTGCGTATGGTTTTGCGTCGTTGTCCGAAGGTGGTCTTGACAATGGTTTTAAACAACCGTTCATCGCACTCTGCTTCCGTAAGTGAGTTGCGTGTCATTTTTATTACGCCGCTTTTTACTTTTGGAGGAGGGTTGAACACATGTTCACTTACAGTGAAAAGATAATCGACATCGTACCATTGCTGCAGCAACACACTCAGAATCCCCCGTGCTTTGGTGCCGGGAGAAGCCGCAAGGCGTTCGGCCACCTCTTTCTGTAGCATTCCGGAACAGCATACCACTCTGTCACGGTAGTCCAGAACATGAAAAAATATCTGCGAAGAGATGTTATAGGGATAATTGCCTATTACACAGAAAGGCCCTTCAGGCACAAGACTGGCAAGATCAAGACGTAGAAAATCGCCCTCGATTATTCTACCGTCGAGTTCCGGAAAATGTTCTTTCAGATACTCTATGCTTTCGCTGTCTAATTCCACTACTCTCAGATCGTGTCCTTTGTCAAGCAGGAAACGGGTGAGTACCCCCATACCCGGACCTACTTCTATTACAGGGACACCGATATAGTCATCAAGAGTGGATGCTATGCGCTGTGCCACGCTGAGATCGGTCAGGAAGTGCTGTCCGAGTCCTTTTTTGGGTTTTACGCTGTCGGTCATGGCTGCAAGTTTAAAATATGTTTCAGATACTCTGTGATATCTGCTAACACTTCGGGCGAGATTGTTGTTTCTATCATGGCTGGATTCAAGCCCTCCAACGGTGTCCTTACGGGCTGCATAAGATGGCTGAGTCCCGGATAAGTTTTTATTGTGGCGTCCGGAATATGGGTTGACAGTTCTTTTTGGTTTTTAACGGCCGGAACCTGAAGATCCATCGCTCCGGATATTGACATTACGTCGCATTTTATCTTTGAGAGATATTTGGCCGGATCGGTGCGGAGCCATTCACGGTACCAAGGTGACAGGATTGCGGTAAGCTGCGAGGGCATATTGCCGGATATTTTGGAAGATCCGCTTGTCATAACCATAAGTTCGATGGTTTCTTTAGCCTCGGCAGCGGAGAGGGTAGAGGCGGTCACTTTAAATATTTCCTTCAGCAGGTTCAGTTCCTGCTGTGTAAGAGGCATTCCGGAGGCAGAGCTTATAAGACTGTTCTGGTCGGTCATAAGGTCGACCCCATTATATGCCGGGCCTGCGATGGAAATTACGAATGCCACGCTGTCAGGGTGTTCAGCTGCGTTCATCATTGCTATAAGACCGCCTTCGCTATGTCCTATGAAACCGATTTTACGGCTGTCCGTTTCCGGTAAAGCTGACATGGCCCGGAGTGCGGCCATGGCGTCATCCGCAAAATCCAGGGTGGTTGCCGTGGAAGATGTATTTTCCGGAGTGTTATAGTACCGGTCGTCGTAACGGAATGTAGCTATGCCGTTTCTTGCCAATGCATCTGCTATTACTGCAAAGGGTTTGTGATAGGCTATCTCTTCGTCGCGGTTTTGTGTGCCGGAGCCGGTGATCATTACGGCTAACGGAAGATTTTTCTGGCTACCTGCTGGTAATGTCAGAGTGCCGTGGAGTTTGATGTCTCCGTTGCGGAAATTTATTTCACGGGTAGTGTAGGGGAAAGGTGGCTGTGGTGTTTGCGGACGTTTCGGTTGTATGGCCGTGCTGTCACTGCGCTCCATTATAAGGGTGAAGCTATTACCGAGTTGTGTGAATATCCCTTCTATTTTTGACCTGTCGGAGTTCAGTGAGCCTATGAAGTTGGCTGTGAGTACCGGAAAGTCCACAATCAGTGTGTCGTCAGCTACTGTTATGCGTTCGCTTGGTATCGGCTCAAGACTTTGTGCAGGAGAATACATGGAGATCCGGGTACTGTCGTTTTCTCCGGTTATATTCATTACCAATGGAAGTCCCACCTGTTGCAGTTCGCCTTTCCACCATCCGTCAAACGGAGAGATGGGGTAGGCATTCATAGCCATACCGACAATCGCGGATAATATGGAAAATCGTCGTATCATTGTTGTAGGGTAGAGAGAATGGTTTGTAATTCCTCATCTGTGGCGGTGAGGCGTCGGCGGCATTCGTCAAGCAGTTCTATTGCACGGCGTGTGTAGGCTGTGAGCCGGTCTATGTCGCATTTGTCGCTTTGCATTGTGCGCAGTATATTTTCCAATTGGCCTACTGCATCGTTATAACTCATATCCTTTACGGGAACAGTGTAAGTATCTTCCATTGTTGAATTCGGTTTATAAATAATTAATTGTGGGCGTCGGTGACCGCAGATGTTATCTTGCCTTTGGCCAGGATGGTGGTTATGGTACTTCCGGGAGGTACGGAGGCCGGATCGCGGACAGCGCGTCCGTTTGCCATGGTGATGGAGTAACCCCGTTCAAGGGTGGCCTGTGGTGAGAGCACATCAAGCAGCTTACGGTATGAATCAAGTGTGTCAGAGTGGCGTCGCATTGTAAACGACGTGCAGCTTCCGATCATATTCTGTAGCTTCTGTAACCGTCCCAATTCGGGAGCAAGCCGGGTGGATGACAGTTGTGATAAACCTATTCCATGGCGTGTCAGCGTTTGGCGGGAGCGTTCGATCTGTCTTAGGGGCAAAATGGAAAGCATGCTTGCGGAATATGCTAATTGCTGACCTGATGCAGCTATCTTTTCGCTTGCAACCCTGTGTATGGTCACAGCAATCTCTGTCAGGCGGTCAAGTGCGTCGTTACCTCGGGCAATAAACCATTCTGCTGTGGCTGTGGGGGTTTTCACGCGCATGTTGGCTACATAATCAAGCACAGTGATGTCACGTTCATGCCCTATGCCTATTATCACGGGTAGAGGAAACTGGGCAATGTTGGCGGCAATGTCATAATTGTCAAAACATGCAAGGTCGCTTGTGGCTCCTCCTCCGCGTATTATCACTACTCCGTCCCATTCTTCCGGATCCATAACGATCCTTTCCAAGGCATTTATGATCGAGGCCGGTGCATTTTCCCCCTGCATTATGGCTTCAAACAGTTTTACCTTGAATCTGAGGCGTAGGGGGTTGTTATATAGCTGGTTGATGAAATCTCCGTAACCGGCTGCCCCCGGAGCGGAGATTATAGCAATGCGGTTGGGTATGGCGGCCCATGTGAGATTACGGTTGTCGTTGAGTATCCCTTCTGCCTCAAGCCTGCGCAGAATCTCCTGGCGTTTCCGCATAAGGTCACCCATTGTGTAATCCGGATTTACAGCATCAATTACAAGCGACAAGCCGAACACGGGATGGAAATTGGCCGATACCCTTACCATTACTTTAAGCCCCGTGGCGAAGCGTTGGCCTGTAGCTGCCATGAATTCAGCGGCAATGTAGCTGAATCTATTGGCCCAGATTATTCCGCGGGCTTTGGCTATTATGGTATTGCCGGTGTCATCTTTCTGAATGAGTTCCATATAGCAGTGGCCTCCTCTCACCGCTACGTCGGACAGCTCGGCGGTAACCCACACGCATTGCGTGGCATTGCATGCCACAAGCGATGCTATGAGCCTGTTGAGCTCTATCAGAGTCATTGTCCTATGTGATGCTCCGGTCATTGTCGGTTGAATTTTTTCCCGGTCCACAAGTAAGTTATTTCGTTCAGCAGATAGGGTTTGACAAGGGTATAAACGTCCTCCGACAGAAATTTTCCCGTGTTGTCAGTCATTGTGAGGGTTTGTTTATCAGGGTCGTAGCTGTAGCTTGTCAGTATGAACGGGATCATAGAGGTTACGGTGGCTATATTTTTTTTGCCACTTTGGTTCAGCCAGTCCTTGAGAGCAGGCTGCGATATTATTTTCTTTGCGGGAAGTTCGTTCCAATCCCTGTCATAGAAAGTTATGTGGCTGTCGGGGACGGGTGTCAGAATGGTGTTTATCACTGCCAATATAGTATCTCCGGGCGTTGTGGGAAGCAGCACGATCTCACATTCGGAGGATGGGGTCATATTGATTTTGACCGACATTGGCGTAAGGGCCGTTATGCGTGATTCTCCTTTAAGTGTGTTTGCAGTGGGGGTGTCGAATCCTCCTTTGAAATAATCGTACATGTCAAGCCGGGCATTCCTGTCGAGTAATGGGAAAATATTGGCCGGAGCTGAGGTAAACACACCTATCGCGCTCAACGCATGGGCATGAAGCGGGATCAGGGTGTATAAGATTATTGTGGCGGCTATGATTTTTAATAAACGCATTGTCGTGTATTTTGTGATTTTACAAAGTTAGTCAAACTGTGGCTAATCTGCAAGCCTGAAATTATGTCCAGGCGTGGATATCGGGGTATGAAAAGCCCCCGCCAGGAGTGAATGAGGCGGGGGCCCGGATGATTATTCCGCGTTATAGTTTTTCTGTTGTATTTACTGGGGAGTTGCAAAGATCACTATGCGGTTCCAGTCATTTTCAGGATAAACCTGTGATGCTGATCCTTCCGCATCGATAGTGAGGCGCGATGAGCTGATTCCGTAGCGGTTTGTAAGCATGTCGGCTACAGCCTGTGCGCGGCGTTTTGACAGCTCCATGTTGTAAGTCTCGGTACCTGTGTCCTTGTCGGCGTAGCCACGTACCACTATTGCGGTGTTCGGGTTGGCTTTGAGCCATTCAGCCACATTGTATACGTTGACTTCTTCTTCCGGAGTGATATCGGCTGAGTTGATGGTGAAGCGGACGGTGGAAAGCAGCGGGGTTGCTTCCTGCTGTACGGGAATAGCTTTCACTTCGGGGCACGGGAGCTGGGCTTCGGCTGCTGCGAGGGCGGCGGAAGTGGCAGCGAGGGCACCGCGCATTTCATTTACCTGGTCATTGAGGGCAGCGATCTTGGCAAGGTTGTCGCAAGGATTGTAGCTTTCGAAGTTTACACCTCCGAGATAGAAAGTGAAACCGCCGATGGCTGCGATATTGATGTCGACGGGACGTCCGTAGACGCAATTGTTGAAGTTGTCACCGTAGAACTGCGCGCGTCCTTCAACGAAGAAGTCGGCATATTTGCACATGCGGAAACGGAGCTGTAGACCTGCCGACACAGGAAGTGTCCAGGAATTGTGGCGCACTTTGCCGTTATTGGCTATAACGTTTGATCCGGCGCTCTTGAAGTCCCACGCATATGTGCCGCCGAGTCCTACGAACGGTATGATGGAGAATACACGTTTTGTGTTGACCCCGCCGATGGAATTGAACATATCCCACATGAGGTCAAAGTTGAGGTTCGCATATTTGGCTTTTGAGAAATTCTGGTTGTCCCAGTGGAGGGATCCGTAATTGGCACTGAGTCGCCAGCCTAAGTATGGAGTCATCCATTTACCCACGCCCAGATTATAGTCGGCTGTGATATGGTTTTTTGCATTGCCGTTCGGGAGTGATTTTTCTACCAGAGGTACATTGATACCTGCGCCTAACTGAATGAACCAGTTGTCACGCCATGAACTTGAATAATGGGTCTTGCAGTCTACGGTGCTTACCGTTTCAACTGTGGTTTCTTCCACTACTACGGTTTCCGTGTTTTGTGCAAGCATTGTGCCGGAACCGGCCAACATTGTGGCACATGCGGCAGCTGTAATGATTCTTCTCTTTTTCATGCTCTCTAATTTTTAATGAAACGTATGTTTTTTATACCTACTATAACAGATGCACGCCATCAAAGTTCAAACAGAAATAAAAAATGCAAAAAATAAAGCAGACCCGGCTTTGGGCCGAGTCTACTTGTAATAAGGACCGTCAGAGATGTTTATCTTACAGCGGTTTTTATTGTACCGCCGGAAGTTGTTATTAAGTATATGCCGGGGCGCAGTGCTACTGTAGCCTCTGATGAGCTTCCGGAAGCCACTGTGTTACCCGAAACGGAATAGATTGTGAAACCTCCTTCGGCTCCTGATATGCGTATTCCTCCGTCAATGGAGAATATTGATATTTTTGCTGTCGGGATGGAGTTCATATCGGAGAATGCTATGTTAAGATTGTCGGAGGGCCGGGATTCGCCTTTGTCATAAACTGCTGTGACATTGTATACGTGTGCCAGTCCGTCGTTTGACGTGTCATTGAATTCAGGTGAAGTCAGCAGGGCTTCATTTATCCTGTCATTGTCGCGGTATATGTTGTAGCCAAGCAATGTGAGTTCGGGCAAGGCCGGAATGTAGGTTATGTCGTCAATCCGGAACATGAGGTTGGTTTCATAGGCACGGATGGCGAAATGACGTGTGCCTTCCGGCAATGTGGCTGTGTGCTTTATCCAGTCGTTCTGGGGTATGTCGGTGCACGAATTGATCACTGTAAACTCATTTCGCTCTATGCCTCCTGACGAAGCGAGCACTTCGAATTTTTCGCTTCCATAGGCTGTGGACTGCGAGCTTACCCACATGGATATTTCCTGTGACGCGGTATCAGTGGCCGGGGATATCATCCAGTCGTCGCTTTGTACGCCACCGCGTGCCGACATTGCCGACATGTACTGCACTCCTGAGTGTGCGGCCATGGTGGTGTGATATCCTACGGCGTTGAACACTATAAATGCCATGGGAAGCTGTTCGTTGGGAAAGTCTATGCCGCTTATACCCCAGGTTCTTTGTCCGTCGACATCGGCAAAGCTCCAGTCGCCGGCATTATTGATTTCAAAGGGGGTGTAATCCTCGAAGTCCTCGGTATATGGTTCCGACTTGGCGGTAAGCAGGTCTATGGGATCCCATGTTATCAATATGCTTTCAGTAGTGGCTGTTCCTTCAACTGATTGAACTTTGGGATAAGGCAGCGAAGCTATGTCAACAGTGTATTGCCGTGACGTGTTGTCAGTCAGATCACCGTCACCCGAGAAATTTACCTTTATGCTGAAATTAAGTTGTGCTGCCGATGTGGCCGGCGGGATAAAACTGATTTCTGTCAAAGTGCGCTCGCCTGAAGCCAATGGAGTGCCTGACACAGAATTCACAAGTTTGTCGCCGCAATATAATTCCACCGTATAGTTGTCGGCCGTTTCGGCACCATAATTTTCTATATCGGCGCTGAGCACCATTTCCGTACCGGCATACACTTTGCGTGGGCATTTTGAGCTGCGGATTTTCAGGTTTTTGTCAAGTAGATCTATAACCCTTATGTCGTCAATGGCAAAAGTGGTCCCTTGTCCGGCTGCCGAAAAAAGAAACGCAGGCTTGAATGTGGAACCTTTCAGGTCGGATATCGGGACTATTACCCTGTTCCATCCGTCGTTACCGTCGCCTATACATATTTCATGCAATGGCTGGTAATCTTCAATCATATAGTATTGGGCGGTATTGGTGCATAATATGATTTTGTCCTGTGAGCCGGACACTTTATAGTATTGGAACATGACCACGGGATTGGCGGCATTTTCAGGCACACTTATTTTGCCGGCCATAAGCAATGCCTTGGCTTCGTCGGTCAATGATGTCCATGTAAGCATTCCGTTGTCATCATCGCTCGGTGTGGCGGGAAATCCTTCAAGTGCTTCTGTGAGTTTGAGATCTCCGCGCCCTTCTATGGCATAGGCTGTTGAAAGTTTTCCGTTAGCAAACGATTCCTGATAGGGAAGTGTATAGGGAGTGCCTATTGACACGAAATTGCTTTGGGGGAAGTCCTGGTCGTTGAGGCCTGCTGAGCTTTCTGACATTACGCAGAAAAACAGATAGCGTTGTGTAAGTGAAGTGTATTGGGCCGCGCATACATTTCCTGTTATGTCTTCATCTACAAGATCTCCGTTGTTTGAATAGACCACATAATGTGCGAGTGCGGGATTCATCGGATATCCGTCGATGTCGGTTTCTGCCGGATCCCACGTTACCACTATGTAGCCTGAATCGCCGGCTTCGTATGCTGTTGCGTTTGTTGCCGGTCCGGGGATGTTTACACCCATATAAAGTCGCAAGGGCTGTTCGGCTCCCGCTTTATTGCCGGCATATGCTATGGCCGTATATGTATAGTATCCCTCTTCGGCCTCCTCTGCAAGTGCGTCTTCGTATGTCATTTCACTGCCGGGTGCCGGATTTTCAAAAGTTTTGACAATGGTGTTTCCTCGCCGGAGTTCAATTTTGCTGATGGATTCCAATGCATTTCCTTCGATATCCTTTGTTGGTGCCGTGATGGTGAACATGGCTTTCTTCTCGCGGTTATAGTCGGGCAATCCGGTGAGTTGCGGCGCCTCAGGTGCAGTAGCTTCGGCATTTTCGGTTATACGTATGTCATCGAGCCATAGATAGAAAGATCCGGCGTCGCTGCAACCGCGTATTCCGAAATGGAATGTGCCTGTGGCCGAGGGGGAGAATGTGCCTGAAAACTCAGAGAATTCCGTTGTTGTGATATTGCTTACCGGTACTATGGTCTCGGTCATGTCTGATTCTGTGTTCCCCGTGCCTATATATGCCGCTATTTTTTCTGTGTAATAGTCATTATGGCATCTGGCTTTGAATGTGAAGGTATAAGTTTTTCCAGCCTTTAATGTCATTGGCGCGGTAATCAGGTAGGTGTTCATGGCCCGGTCATTCGAGGCCTGCACACGCATTGCTCCGTTTGCGTATTTCCATGGGTTTCCCGAAAGTGTCACTATATAGAAGTTGTTTTCTGCGGAAGCGTCGTTGAATGTTTCCACATAAGGTAGAGTGATTGGAGCTGAGGGTGTTCGCATTGGTGCGCTTCGCCGGGCTGTGATTGATTCTGACACTTTTTCGGTGCAATTGTGTGTTAAAATCTGTGCGGATGGTGTCATACCGTAAGATAAAGGCCATGCAGTCAGGAACAATGCTCCTGAAAGCAGCGGTGGTAATAATCGGTTCATACAAAAGTCTATGGGCCCGGTGTTAGAAAGCGGATGCAATGGGCCTTTTGATTGCATTTTGCTGTGGATTGGATTTATTGATGACAAAGGTAATTTAAAAAATGCAAAATGCAAACATTTTAATGGATAAATTAACGGAGGCTGTATGTATGGATATAAGCGAAGCGCTGTT